>CAZFYP010000140.1:0-7685 GCA_964523535.1 uncultured Clostridia bacterium | reverse complement strand
AGCACCTGCCTTACAAGCAGGGGGTCATAGGTTCGAGCCCTATTGCGCCCACCATTTAAAAAATCTGCAGATTTCTGCAGATTTTTTTATTTCAATAATATTTAAAATGCATAATAGCTCCAAGCGCTGGTACTATGCATTTGTGAAACTGCTTATCCATATAAATTCAATAACTTTATGCCTAAATCTTTGCATCCTCTATACCATCCATTATGCGAGGAACAATCTGTTTCTTTCTGGATATTACACCTTCAAGAAAGAATCCGGGACTATCCTTTTGAAAGGACGCCTTCACAACACCTGGAATTCTTGAATAGCTTATTATATATGAACCTTCTCTTATTATATCCGTAAATACAGCCATTACTATATCTACATTAAGCTCTCCAAGCTTGACCTTAAGCATTTTTATTTCATCTTCCTCTTTAGTCATCATTTCATTTATATCCATGGTAAATATCTGAGATATGCCAAACTTTATTCCCTTGTGTTCAAATTCTTTATAGTCTGAATAGAATATCTCATCCTTTGTCATTCCCTTGAGAGATGTTCCTTCCTTGAACATATCAAAGGCATACCCGCTAAGTTCTATACCAAGTTTTCCAGACAGCTCATTTGCATATTTCCTGTCTTTTTCAGTAGTTGTAGGAGATTTGAAAAAAAGTGTGTCAGAAATGATACCAGACATTATCAAACCAGCAATGTTATCTGGAATCTCTATATCCTTCTCCTTGTACATTTCATATATGATGGTATTCGTACTGCCCAAAGGTTCGTTCCTAAAGCTTATGGGATAGGTCGTAACCATGCTTCCAATCTTATGGTGATCGACTATTTCAAGTACTTCCGCCTCATTGATACCCTCTGCACTCTGCTCAAATTCATTGTGGTCCACAAGAATAACCTTCTTCTTTGAAGGCTTTAAAACATGCCTTCTACTCAAAATACCAAGATATCTCTTGTCATTGTCCACAACAGGAAACTTGGAATGGCCTGAATTTGCCAAAAGCTCCTTGAAATCTTCCAGAGAGCTGTTGCTTTATACTTGTACAATTTCCTTTTTCATTATGCTTCCAAGCTTGTTTGACAGGTTAATAAGCTTGGTCGTCTTGAATGTGTTGTTGGGAGTGCTGATAATGTTCACACCCCTATCGGCAGCCCTTTCTATATACTCCTGGGGAATTTCCCTTCCTCCAGTCACTATTATAAGTTCCACACCTATATCCAATGCATGACTTATTATTTCATATCTGTTTCCCACTATGACTATGGATTCACCATCAAGAATATTGTCAGTTATGATTGTTGAAGTGTGATATGCCGTAACGGTTATACTTCCATTTATTTTATCCTTTGCCCTGTTGAAAACCTTGCCGTCAAGGGTTTCGAGCATATTGTCGTATGTGGAATCTATATCCATGTTTTCTCCGAAGATATGATTCATGGCTATGTCCTTCATTGTAACGATTCCCTTCAGTTTTCCCTCTTCTCCTGTTACAGGAAGTGTCCTGATCCTGTTGTCGTTCATGTAGTTGTATGCAGAATATATTGACCCGTCTTCAGGCAGGGCCCTAATTTCGTCATAATCAAGATCTTTTATCTGAATCTTAACATTGTCAAGCTTTTCAGGAAGATCCATCTTGAAATAGTCAAATATGTATTTGGTTTCCTTGTTCACATCCCCTAGAACCTTTGGAACAGTATTGTCTGAAAGGCTGTTCTTCAAATAGGACAGGGCTACAGCTGAAGTTACACTGTCGGTGTCGGGGTTTCTATGTCCGAAAATGTATTTAGTATCCATAAATTCCTCCATTTAATTTCTATCAAAAATAATTCTAATTATACCATATATGTATTAAGTCTTGACAAATTATTTCCCGGGGAATATACTTTAATACGCAAGAGGGAGTAACTATCCTTATGGAATCAAAGTCGTCATTACGGAAAAATATTTCCCGGCTTTGATGGCTAGTATTTATTATGCTAAGTGAGACTCTGCAATTTTCAAAGGAGAATTGCAGGGTTTTTTTTATTAATCACCCCTGCAGAAAGAAGGTATATTATGGACATAGCAGTACATCATTTCTTAACATCACTACCTACAATTGCAATACTTGCAGTAGTGGCAATCACACTTTTTACATTAAGCAAGGGTGCAGACATACTGGTAGATGAAGCAGTAAGCCTCTCCATTCATTGGGGAGTACCAAAGCTCATTATAGGAGCGACAATAGTATCACTGGGGACAACACTGCCTGAAGCAACAGTTTCGGTACTGGCAGCCATAAATGGCAATCCGGATTTAGCTCTTGGAAATGCAGTAGGCTCAATAATTGCAGACACAGGCCTCATCATAGGTATCGCTGCAATAATCGGAGTTCTTCCTGTAGACAAAAACACCATAGACAGACAGGGTCGTGTGCAGTTCATGGCTGGAATACTACTGACGGCAGTCAGTCTTCCATTGTTTTCGAAGGCACCTGGAGGAGTCATCCATCAATGGATGGGTTGGGTTTTTCTCATACTCCTGGCAGCCTATATCTATATTTCAATAAGATGGTCTAGAACATTGTCAAACTCGGGAGAAGACACTTTCCAAGAAAAAGACAGACCTGTATATGTACAGCTAACAAAGCTTATTCTTGGAGTAGCCCTCGTTATCCTTTCATCAAAAGTCCTTATTCCAGCTGTTGAAATTACTGCAACAAGGGCAGGTATACCACAATCTGTAATCGCAGCAACCCTGGTAGCATTCGGTACAAGTCTTCCTGAACTTATTACTGCAGTTACAGCAGTAAGAAAGGGGCATGGAGAACTTGCCGTAGGAAATATAATCGGAGCCGATGTCCTCAACGTACTATTCGTTGTAGGAAGTGCAGCCGCCGTGACAACAGAAGGTCTTAGGGTTCCACCTGACTTCTATAAGCTTCAATTCCCTGCAATGATGATAATATTAGCAGCATTCAGACTATTTGCAAAAAACAAGAAAGACACAATAACTACAAGGGAAGGCATTTTCCTTGCCGGTATATATGCACTTTATATTGTACTTAACTATACCTGGATATAGACTGCTGAATGCTTAATCCACATTTCCACAAAAAACTCTGTAGAAAACAAACTTCTACAGAGTTTTTTTGTATCTCCTATTTATCCTATCTTTACAATTTATACAACAATATTTTTGTTAAGCATTTGTTATCACTTGATCTCAAGTGCCTTGAAATTGTCAGCAAGTATAGTATTCTCTTCCGGAGTCAGCCCTGCAAAGAGAATATAGTTCCCATTCGATGCTATCTCATATTCTTCTATTCCCATACAGATCATCCATCTGCTTAAATTCTCCATCTTTGTCTTTGTTCCCTCGATGTCGGAACCTTCCTCCATTTCCAATACAAACACAGTTGCAGGTCCCATGAACCCGTTGTTCATTACTGCATTCTTGTATCCTTCAAGGACCTCTCCCTGGTTTATATAGTTGTTCACCTTCTGCACATGTCTTTCATCATCAGTCATATATGATACAAATTCAAGCTTTGAAATTTCAGTGTCCCTAAAAATGGCAGTGAATACATCAAGTGAATTTTCCATTTCTCTTGATACATTACCTTCAAACTCCATGGAATTGAATACTTCTATAAGACTCTTGTTTTCCTCTTCAGAAAGGCCTGCGAATATTGCAAAATTCTCCTTAAGAACTATTTCATAGGAAAGTATATCTTCTGTGTTTCCCTTCTTAAGGATATCCATTTTTTCGGATATCATCATGGCACCTTCATTACTGTCCATCTCGACTACAAATATCTTATTGGGGCCCTTTCCTGAAAAAGAAGGATCCGTATGAGCGCAGCTCACAAGTCCTTCAAGCTCATCCATATCTAAAAGCCATTTGACAGCTTCAGCATCGGAATATACCCTTATCTCGTCTTCAAGATTAATTCCTGCAAGCTTATACAACTCAAGAATAACCTCATAGGAATCCTTGTCCAGAAATACACCTTCATCAACTGGATTCTCAACATCTGCCCCCTTGTCCGTTGCAGCATTCGTACCACATCCTGCCAGCAAGGCAATAATCATAAGTAAAACCATTATTTTTTTCATTCTTCTTTTCTCCTGTTTTTTATTGTTTATTTCTACAGTTACTCAGACGAATCATAATGGCTGCTGTTCCCATTTCAACAGCAAAAATATGTTAACAATATTTATTATATTTTTTATCCGATTTCAGGAACAAAATCAATTCATTTCCTGTTAATAAGTATTATGCCTGCCAGACACAGCAGTATCCCTATTCCTGTCTGCCCACTTATTCCTTCCCTATATATCAATACTCCAATGGGTATCAGCAAAATCATCACCACTGAATTTACAAATATTGATGCGTAACTTATATTCCATCCGCTCCTGTAGACAAGAAGATATCCAACCTCCAGAAGAACTATGACCACACCCAGTATATAACTGTGAGCATTGAGAGACTTAAATCCTGTAACAAGTTCCCCTCTTTCCAAGGGGAAAAACAGAAACATGACCATAGTTGTAATCAGAGCCGTTCCATATGTAGCCACAAGGGATATTAGAGGATTGACTGATGTTGCAATCCCCTTTTGGGATATATGATAAAAAATGCTGGCAATTATTACCATTGCCATGGATATATAATACATAAGTCCTCCTTATAATAAGTCAACTTCATATCTTTATACAAATTTGACTATGTTTAACAAAAAATAAAAAAACCGCCACCGTGTAATCGTCAGCGATTCTTTTCTATATGGTGACCCATCGGCGACTCGAACGCCGGACACCCTGATTAAAAGTCAGATGCTCTACCGACTGAGCTAATGGGTCTTGTCCTTACACAGCTCGTTTCCTGACTGCCGTTCTATAATACTACAAAGGTATTTTGATGTCAATATAAAAAATAACTTTTTTTAACAATAATTTTACCTGTATTTTTCCACCACTTTACACCTTTGTGTGAAAACATTTTCCTAAAACCTCTATTGACAAATAATTGGATAAATGGTAAACTGGTTTTACCAATTAAGACAAATTATTAGATTTTTCTAGGAGGAAATTATGAGTACAATGGATTTAAGTAAACCAATCATTATTAATGGACAGGAAGTAAAGGACACTGTAGTGTATGTAAACGGAGAGTATACCAGAAAATCTCAAGCAAAAATTTCAATTTACGACAGTGGATTCCAACACGGCGACGGAGTATACGAAGGAATAAGAGTCTATGACAACAAAATATTCATGCTTGAAGAGCATGTAAAAAGACTTTACGAATCATGCAAGTCACTGGATATTAAAATAAGTGTAGATAAGAATGAAATGATTGAAATAGTGAAGGAAACAATCAGACAAAATAAAGCAGCCGGTTTTGATGACCTCCATATAAGACTTCAGGTCACAAGAGGATTAAAGGGACTTACTGGCATGAATCCTAAGATGAATATTACAGGTTGTTCAATAGTGGTTTGTGTAGACGTTAAGCCTCCAATATTCAACAAGAAAGGTGTTAAACTTATCACTTCAACTTTACTGAGATACTCGCCTCACTACATGGATGCAAAGATCCACTGCTGCAACCAGCTTAATCAGATAATGGCAGTAATAGAAGCAAACAGACAGGGTGCAGATGAAGCAATCATGCTTGATGTAAATGGATTTGTTGCAGAAACCAACTCTACAACACTTATGCTTGTAAAGGATGGTGAATTCATTCTTCCCACTATAGATCATATTCTTCCTGGAATCACAAGAAAGATTCTTGTGGGAGTGGCTCAAAAGAAGGGCATGCCAGTAGTTGAAAGAAATGTATCAATCACAGAATTCTACAATGCCGACGAAGTATTCATGTGCGGAACCGTAGGGGAAATAGTTCCTGTATATGAAATAGACGGCAAGGAAATCGGAGAAACAACTCCAGGCGAATGCACTCTTTACTTCTCAAAAGAATATAAAGCTATAACAGACGAGATGGGCGTATCAATTGACTGATTCCAGTCAATTGATATCTATAAAAACAAACAACAAACATAAACCAAATATATAAATATGATATAATTAATGATATAGAGGAGAGAATTATGAAAAATAAACCAACTTTTACAAAATCATTCATGCCATTGATATTCATGTTCCTGACATTAGGAATCGGTTTCGGATACTTCAAATTAAAGATTGAGATTCTGCTAATTACTTCTGCAATATTTGCAGGTTTTATAGCTAGAACAGTAGGTATTGGCTGGGATGATATTCAGAGAGAAATTTCCACCAAAATAGGCAAAGCAATGCCTGCAATTTTAATACTCATAACTGTAGGAATGCTCATAGGAACCTGGATGATTTCAGGAACCATACCAATGCTAATATATTATGGAATAAAAACAATCAATCCAAGTCTTTTCCTGGTAACTGCCTTCTTTGTTACTTCCCTGGTATCTGTCTTCACGGGAACATCTTGGGGTTCTGCAGGAACGATAGGTGTTGCATTAATGGGTATAGCCGCAGGACTGGGTATTTCACTTCCAGCCGCTGCAGGTGCTGTAATTTCAGGAGCATATTTTGGAGACAAGCTTTCTCCATTATCAGACACGACAAACCTGGCACCAATAGCATCAGGTTGTACCCTATATGAACATATCCAACACATGCTTTATACTACCCTTCCTGCAACGGCAATTGCCTTTATTGTATATTTCATAGCCGGTAGAAATGCAAATGTTGTAAGTGAAGTGAATCCCGAAAGCGTCGACTTGATGCTTAGTAATCTGAGCACAATGTTCAACTTCAATATTCTGCTCTTACTGCCTGTATTGATTATAATAATCGGTTCTGTAACCAAAAAACCTACAGTGCCAGTCATGCTGACAGCTTCCTTTACGGCAGCAGCACTTGCAATGATTTTTCAGGGATACAATCTAAAGGAAGTAATGGTAGCGGCCGTAGATGGATTCAGTATAGCCATGGCAAAGAATATTTCTCAGGATGAAATAATATGGGAGGTAAGCAAGCTTCTCAATCGTGGCGGAATGAAATCCATGATGAGTATGATCCTCATGATATTCTCTGCATTCTCATTTGCTTCCATAATGAGTGTAGCAGGCTTCCTGGATGCAATTCTTGAAAAAATGCACTCATTCATAAATTCAGACGGTTCACTAGTTGGTGCAACCATACTGTCATCAGTAATCATGGCCATAGTTGCAGGAACTGCATATCTGACAATACTTATTGTAGGAGAACTTTTCCAGGATGCCTACAAGGAAAGAGGGCTTCATGCCAAGAATCTTTCCAGGACTCTGGAGGATTCAGGTACAGTAATCATACCTCTGGTTCCATGGTCTGCAGGCGGAGTCTACATGGCTACAACACTTGGAGTATCTACATTTGAATACTTTCCATGGGCCATACTTTGCTACACAGGTATTATATTCGCCATGATTTGTGCGGCAACAGGCATAGGCATTGCCAAAATAGAAAAAAAAACGGATGATATAAAAACAGAAACCTTATAAACTCACCCGATAAGTTAAGTCTTTAAAACTCATGGAGCATTCGTCAACAAAGCGGATGCTCCATCTTGATGAAATCAAATGTCATAGCATATTTAAATAAAATTACACATTATCATAAATTACAATAATTCATAATATAAGAAGGAAGGA
>CAZFYP010000139.1:0-7768 GCA_964523535.1 uncultured Clostridia bacterium | reverse complement strand
CATGTTGAATGAATTGTTTGGAATACAGTTTAATATCGCAAAAGCAGACAGAACCGACGGAAAGGTGCAGAATCTGGCATCCTACATCAATGTCGATACGCTGAGGTCAGCCCATAAGCAAATGAGCAGGAACAAGGCATATGGTGTCGATAAGGTTAACAAGGATGAATATGAAGCCAATCTGGAGGAAAACCTGGAAAATCTTGTTAAAAGAATGAAAAGCGTAAGCTATAAGCCGAAGCCGTCAAGACGTGTTTTCATACCAAAGGATGGAAAGAATAAGAAAAGGCCACTGGGGGTATCCAGTTACGAGGACAAGCTAGTGGAGTATGTCGTTGCACAGATACTGACGCAAATCTATGAGCCGAAATTCTATGACTCGAGTTTTGGATTCAGACCTAACCGTAACTGTCATCAGGCAGTGAGGGAGGTAATTGAGGATGTTCAGTTTAGAAAGACAAATTATGTGGTTGAGGCCGACATAAAGTCATTCTTTGATACAGTAGACCATGAATGGATGATGAAGTTTCTGGAACATGACATAGCGGACAGGAAGTTACTTGGTATTATCAGGAAATTTCTTAAAGCAGGAATCATGGAAAAGGGGAAGTTCTTGAATAGTGAACGGGGCACTCCACAAGGAAACGGTGCCAGTCCAATATTAGCGAATGCATATTTGCATTACGTATTGGATACATGGTTTGAGATCGTAGTGAAGAGAGCTTGTCAGGGGCAATGTTACCTGATAAGGTATTGTGATGACTTTGTCTGCTGCTTCCAAAATAAATGGGAGGCAGATAAGTTTTACAGGTCGCTGGTAGAACGATTCAAGGAGTTTGGACTCGAATTGGTACTGGAAAAGACCAAGATACTGGAATTCGGTAGATTTGCGAAAGAAAACAGGAATCGAAGAGGAGAAGGGAAACCGGAGACCTTTGATTTCCTGGGATTTACATTTTACTGTGGATTGAACGGAAAGAATGAATTCTTTCGGTGTAGGGTGAAGACGAGCAAGAAGAAATTCAGAAGCAAGATAAAAGCCATGAAAGAATGGATAAGATACAACCGGACAATGGAATTGAGGGAGCTCTTCAGGATAGTGAATGCCAAGCTAAGGGGTCACTATCAATACTATGGTGTTACAGACAACACCAAGGAAATTAAGAAGTTCCAGAATCAGACCAAGTGGTTGTTGTACAAGTGGCTAAACAGGAGAAGCCAGAAGAAGAGTTACACGTATGATACTTTCTTCAATGGCTTGCTCAGGACGTTTCCTTTGCTGGAACCGTCCGTGAGAGTTAGTCTGTTTTACAGATAAGAAACGAATGCAATGTGAAGAGCCGTATGCGTTAGTAGCGCACGTACGGTCTGCTTAGGGGCTTGGATGCGCAAGCATCCTTGTCTACTAGAGAACAGAAAACAATCATTTAGAACATCATATTGATTCAAATGATGAATTGCGACTTTTGGGGGATATTATGCAGAACGGAGCCTATTTAGTCAGTACCCTTATAACCTTAATAATTGTTTCCATAATGGGATTGAATGCCAGCAAAAATGTTAAGAGTTCAGCTGATTTTGCCCTTGGAGGACGGAACTTTTCCACAGCAAGGGTATCAGCTTCAATAATTGGAACACTGGTGGGAGGAGCTTCCACCATAGGAACAGCCCAGGCAGCCTTTGTCAGCGGTATAAACGGAATGTGGTTTACCTTGGGAGCAAGTATGGGATGCATCTTCCTTGGACTCTTTCTGGCTAGACCTCTAAGGGAGGCTGAAATATTTACAATTCCCGAATTCATGATAAAATTCTACGGCAACAGGGCCAGGATGACTTCCAGTATCATTTCCTCAATGGCCATATTTGTACATATTACAGGCCAGGTTCTGGCCTCTGTAGCCATATTCACCTCTCTTTTCAATATAAGTGAAAATCTAGCAGTATTAATAACTATGCTCCTTATAGTTTCATATATATTCTTCGGAGGATTTCTGGGTTCCAGTGTTGTTGGATCCATAAAGACTGTCCTTTTATATGTGACTCTTTCTATCAGTGCATATGTAGTCATTAAGGAATTCGGCAGTGTCCATAACCTTGTGGCTGCCTATCCAAGCGACCCCTGGTTTAACCTTTTCAGCAAGGGAACCTTAAGCGGGTTTGCCCAAGGCTTTGCCCTTGTAGTTGGTGTCTGTTCAACCCAGACATATCTGCAGGCAATATTCTCTGGTAGGACTTACAGGGAGTCAAGAAGGGGAGCTTTTCTTTCGGCTCTTCTGATACCGCCCATAGGATTGATCTGTACAATGGTAGGAATGTTTATGAAACACGCCCATCCTGAAATAATTTCAAAACAGGCTCTTCCACTTTTTGTAATAGACTATTTAAATCCTGTAATTGGCGGTATAGTAATAGGTACCCTCATAATTTCAGTAGTTGCAACTGGTGCAGGACTGACACTGGGAATAAGCACCATGATTAGCAGGGATATCTACAAGACTGTAATAAATGTAAGGGCAGACGAGAAGAAGGAACTTCTTTCTCTGAGAATATCGGTACTGGCAATACTACTTGCAACATCCATGATGGTAGTATTCAATCTTGATTCCCTTATCCTTAAATGGGCCTTTCTTTCAATGACATTGAGGGGTACTGTGGTTTTCATGCCCCTTGTAGTAGCGGTAATCTTCAAGGAAAGGACACCTTACAGGGCCGGACTTCTGTCCATGATTGCAGGCCCCCTGGTGACTATTGCCTTGAGCCTATTTGAGATAGTGGATATTGATCCACTGTATATAGGTATGGGAACTAGTCTTGTAATATTTTTGCTTGCTATAGCGTTTAACAAGTTTGAATAACAATTTAAAATTAAAGTTAAATTGCAACTTAAAATCGAAGGGGCTTATGAAATTCAGGTTTGATAAGGACTATAGACTTGTATATAGATTGGTCAGGCAAGAGGGACAGATGAAGATAATCCTTATAGGGTTAAGGTCTGACAGTATTGTTTACAGGGAAGCTAAGAAAAGAAAATGATAGTGGAGAATATTGAAAAAGAGCTGTACACCAAGGGAATCAATTGGTGAAGTACAGCCTTTTTTATTTTTTGAAAGCATGAAATTTGTATATTCATCAAAAATGTTGTAATATCATATAAAATGAAAAAATAATTTTAGGAGTACTTAATGGAAGAATATAGATTTCTCTTAATGAATCTTGCAAATAAATTCGGCACACTGTTCATGTTTGCCTTCATAGTTTCAAACCTTAAACCTACTAGAGAATTCATATATAAGAAACCAGCAGGTATAAGGGACAAGGTCCTCCTTTCCGTAGTCTTTGGGATTTTCGGAATTATAGGAACATACTTCAGCGTAGAATTCGACGGAGCCCTAATAAATACCAGAATCATTGGAGTAGCAACGGGAGGACTTCTTGGAGGTCCTGTTGTGGGATTTGCTTCGGGAACCATTGCTGCAATCCATAGATATATGATGCCTACAGGTAAGTTTACCCAGCTAGCCTGTGCAGTATCGGTTCCTCTGGAAGGTCTTGTGGCGGGGTTCTTCGGACTTGCATTCAGAAATAGGAAGAATCTCTGGCTTCACGCAGCCTTTGTAGGTGCCGTATGTGAAAGTATGAGAAAAATATCCGTACTATTGTTTTCAAGACCCTATCCGGAGGCTGTAGACCTAGTGAAGAACATCTGGATGCCCATGGTCATAATAAATTCCATAGGTCTGGCCCTTCTCTTTATGGTTATAGAGAATATATTCAGGGACAGAGAGAGGATAGGAGCCGAACAGGTAAATCTGTCAATCAATATAATTGACAAGCTTCTTCCCTATATAAAGGGAGGACTCAGCAGGAAAAATGCTGCAGTGATTACAGATACCATACAGGATATGACAAGTTTTGATGCTGTCACCATAACTGACAAGGATAAAATCATATCCCATTCAGGAATATATATTGAAGACCATGAGGCCGGAAATCCAGTCAATACTGAAAGATTTAGGAAAGTTATTAATGGCGGCCAAATGATTCAGATTGATTCTACAATAATATCGCCTATAAAGGACGGGAAAGATATAATAGGTGCAATAAAATTCTTCAATAAGGCTGAAAATGCCATAAACAAGGTGGACAGGGAAATTGCCTGGGGCCTTGCAAGACTTCTTTCAAGCCAGATAAAGATAGGAAGGCTTGAAGAAAACTCAAAGCTTCTGGTTGAAGCCGAGCTCAAGGCTCTTCAGGCACAGATCAATCCCCACTTTTTATTCAACTCATTGACAGTTATTGCTTCACTTTGCAGAACCAATGCAATGAAGGCTAGAGAGCTTATACTCCATCTCAGCAACCATTTCAGAAACAACCTTACCATAGACAGGGACCTTGTGAATCTGGAAGTGGAGCTTGGTCATGTGAAATCCTATGTTGAAATAGAAATGGCAAGGTTTGAAGACAAGCTGAAAGTAGAATACGAAATAGAAGAAGGTATTGACTGTCTCCTTCCACCACTGACCCTTCAACCACTGGTAGAAAATTCCATTAAGCATGGAATACTTCCAAAGAAGGAAGGTGGATATGTAAGGGTAAGTGCATCAAGAGAAGGCGACCTAGTGAAGATATCAGTATTTGACAACGGTGTAGGAATACCTGAAAAGACCATAGAAAAGTTGAGTGATGAAAATGTTAAGCATATAGATTCCATAGGCCTCAATAATGTAAACCAGAGACTTATTGGAAAGTTTGGACCGGATTTTTCTCTTGTTATTGAATCGGAGCTAGGGACATATACGGAAATGATAATCATGGCTCCATGCATAACTACTATAAAAGAAGGAGAGGTGTAATATGAGAGTGCTGCTGGTTGATGATGAAAAGTATATTAGAGATGAATTTAAGTATTTTATTGACAAGTTTGAAGGTGTTGAAGTATGTGGAGAGACAGGAGACCCTGAGGATGTTATACCTCTTGTCAAGGACCTGAAACCGGACATTGTCTTCCTTGACATAAATTTGCAGACGCAAAGCGGTCTGGTTATAGCCCGAGAAATACTGGACCTTGAAATCCCACCCCAGATAGTTCTGGCCACAGCCTTTGACCAGTATGCTGTAAAGGGATTCGACATAGGAGTCGCTGACTATATAGTAAAACCCATCATGGGGGAAAGACTGAAGAAGTGCATAGACAGGGCAAGACAAAATATGGAAAGAATGTCTGGACCTTCTAAGGAAGCAAAGGAATCAAAGCTGGCAAAAAAAACCAAGCCTGCTTCTGAAAAGAAGATGTCAAGTCTTGCAGTTGCTAAAAATGACAAGCTATTCTTATTGAAACTCAAGGAGATAGTTTATCTTGAGTATATGGGAGGCAAGATAAGAGTTTTTACCGATAAGGATGAATATTCTCTTAACCAAACCATGAAGTCCTTCATGGAGGAAAATGGAGATAGGTTCATAAGGATCCACAAGAGCTTCATAGTGAACATTGACTATATAAAGGAAATCATACCATGGTTCAACTACACCCTGAAGCTTAGGATAAAAGGCTTTGACGATTTGGAAATACCTGTAAGCAGGAACTATATGAAGGCTTTCAAGGAAAAACTGAAGATTTAGCAACTGTATTCAGAGTCAAATAATGCATCTTAACCAAGAGATAATGCAACATAATTCAATAGTGTTTTAAAAAACGTTTTCTTGTAATATACTACAGCCAAGATAAGAAGTTAAAAAAAACTTGGAGGTAGTAGATATGAGAAAACTTTCTTTATTATTGGCACTAATAATGATTTTTGCAGTTGTGGGAACAGGGTGTTCCGGATCTGATGCTGATGTTGCATCGGAAGATGGTGCAAAAAAATCAAATCAATTTGTAACAGTATTGACAGGTGGTAGTTCAGGAGCGTACTTTGCACTTGGTGGAACATTATCAAATCTTTTGAATGAAAAGCTTGACTATGTAAACTCGTCAGTGGAGTCAACAGGAGCATCTGCAGTAAACTCTACAAAGATAGGAAACGGAGAAGCTGAAATCGCTTTCGCAATGAACAATGTTGTAAGTTTTGCTTATGAAGGTGTTGAAAGCTTTGAAGAAAAAGGCGAATTTAAGAATATTAGAGGAATCACAGCTCTTTATCCTAACTTCTGTCAGGTTATAACCCTTGCAGATACAGGAATCACACAGATAGAAGACTTAGAAGGTAAAAGAGTAGGAGTTGGAGCACCAGGTAGCGGTGTTGAAGTTGATGCAAGAAATATCCTTAAGGCACATGATATAACTTATGATGACATCGAGGAAGACTATCTTTCATATGCAGAGTCAGTTGAACAGATGAAGAATGGAACAATAGATGCTGCTTTCCTTACATCAGGAATTCCAAACTCTTCAATAATGGATCTTGCAACAACTCAGGATGTAGTAATAGTTACAATAAGACCTGAAATGGTTGAGAAACTTCAGGAAACAATACCTTACTATAGTTCGGAAATCATTCCTGCAGGAACATATGATAATGAAGAAGATGTTTATACAGCTGCTGTTAAGACAATACTTGTAACTAGAGAAGACTTAGACGAAGACACGGTATATGATATTACAAAAACACTTTTCGAAAATCTTGATGCTATGAGAGACACTCACAATGCTGCAAACCAGATTAATATTGAAAAATATGACGAAGGAATGCCAGTACCAATGCATCCAGGTGCATTAAAATACTTTGAAGAAGTAGGCGTAGTGAAATAACAGGAATGACAATCATGGATTTGTCCTGAAGTATCGGGGCAAATCTGTTTATCTCATTGATCAAGGGTGTGGAGAATTAAATATTATTCCTCCCTGTTCACTCAGTACGACAATAACTGATTCATAAGGAATATTGTCGAACCTCGAATTCACGACCTCGAAATAATATTGAATTCTCTACATGTTATGAAAGTGATAAACAACAGATTTGTTTGATTAGATTTTTTAGACGGTGCTTGTGAAGCACCAATATGGAGGAAGAAATGAAAGAAAAAATTGAATTTGAAAAAGTTGAAATAGATCAGAGCGAACTTCTCGAAAAATTTGATACAGAAGCCAGATTCAGAAAACTTGATAGAAACACTATACCAGGACTTATTGTATTTTTAGTTTGCGTAGGATTATCATTATTTCATTTATATACAGCATGGCAGGGAGCTCTTGTAACATTAATGCAGAGAGCAGTGCATACATCAATAATACTTGGACTCGTATTTATACTATATCCATTCGGTAAGAATTCCAGGAAGGACAAACCTACAGTAGTGGACTGGCTTTTTTCCATACTGTCACTTGTGCTTGGCGCATATATAATATTCAATTACAGCGACATAGTAATGAGGGCGGGAATGCCCAGCCAGACAGATGTTGCCCTTGGAGTATTGGCCATAATCGTTGTTCTTGAAGGAGCAAGAAGGATAGTAGGAAAGGAAATAGTAATACTAGCAATTCTATTCCTTGCATATGCATATCTTGGACCTAATCTTCCAGGTATGATGGCACACAGGGGGTACAATCTGAAACAGATTTCTGAATATATGTATCTTTCTACTGAAGGTATATTTGGTATAGCAATTGGAGTTTCATCATCATATATATTCCTCTTCATACTATTTGGATCATTCCTGCAGTCATCTGGAATGGGTCAGTTCTTCAACGACTTGTCAATGGCAATAGCAGGATCTACAAAAGGTGGACCGGCAAAGGTAGCAGTCGTATCAAGTGGATTCCTTGGATCAA
>CAZFYP010000138.1:0-7802 GCA_964523535.1 uncultured Clostridia bacterium | reverse complement strand
AAGGGTGCAGTTGTAAACCTTGGAGTAGGAGCTCCGGAATACGTTGCTACCATAGCCAATGAAGAAGGAGTAGGTCAGTATATGACCCTTACTGTTGAGTCGGGAGCCATTGGAGGAATTCCTCAAGGTGGAGCGGCATTTGGATCAAGTATGAACCCACATGCAATCATCGACCAGCCATATCAGTTTGACTTTTATGATGGTGGTGGATTGGACTTGGCGTTTTTAGGCCTTGCCCAATGTGACCAGAAAGGAAATATTAACGTAAGTAAGTTTGGACCTAAACTACCAGGTTGCGGAGGATTCATAAACATAACACAGAACTCCAAGAAGGTGTTCTTCTGCGGTACATTCACTGCAGGTGGATTGAAGACAAGTATAGTAGATGGCAAGATGGTAATAGACAATGAAGGAAAGAAGCTGAAGTTCATAAAAGAGGTTGAGCAGATTACCTTCAGTGGAGACTACGCCAACAAGACAGGCCAGCCTATTTTATATATAACTGAAAGATGTGTATTTGAACTGAGAGAAGACGGACTATGGCTAATAGAAATTGCACCTGGAATTGACATGGAAAGCCAGATTCTTGACAAGATGGAATTCATGCCTAATATTGCAGAAGAAGTTAAAATAATGGATGAGAGACTATTTAAAGAAGAAAACATGGGACTTGAATTGAAATAGGTCAGGAAAGCAGACTATAAAATGAAGAGGTGACAAGTATGTATACATTGGGAATTGATATAGGATCAGCATCATCAAAAGCAGTAATCCTAAAAGATGGCAGGGAGATAGTTTCAACAGCTGTTCTTCAGATAGGTACAGGGTCTACGGGACCGGCCAAAGCAATTGCTGAATCACTTGAAAAAGCAGGTTTGACAGAGGCAGATGTAGAAAAGACTGTAACCACAGGATATGGAAGATTTTCAATTGACAAGGCAGACAAGCAGTTCAGCGAAATAAGCTGTCATGCAAAGGGAATACACTTCCTGATTCCATCTGCAAGGACAATAATAGATATCGGTGGTCAGGATGCCAAAGCCATCAAGCTTGACAAGACAGGCAGAGTAAAGCAATTTTTTATGAATGACAAGTGTGCAGCAGGTACGGGAAGGTTTCTTGATGTTATGTCAAGGATTCTGGAAGTGGACTTGGGAGATATGGGTGAATATGATTCTATGGCAGATGAACCATCTGTTGTAAGTTCTACCTGTACGGTATTTGCTGAATCTGAGGTTATATCTCAATTGTCAAAAGGTCTGAAAAAACAGAATATTATAGCAGGAGTACATAATTCTACGGCTTCTAAAGCTTGCAGCCTTGCATACAGGGCGGGTATCGAGGATGATGTGGTCATGTGTGGTGGAGTGGCTCAGAATACAGGTGTTGTAAGAGCAATAAGTATGGAACTTGGTACTGACGTTACAGTGGCTCCAAATCCTCAGACAACAGGTGCCTTGGGAGCAGCCATATATGCATATGAAGCCGCATTGACAGATGAGGCTATATAATTATAATCCCTGGTACATAGAATGTAGCTTTGCTAGTTAAATAACAACAGTTTAGATATACATATACTGCAGAGAATATGCAGACAAACTATAAAGAGAGGAAAGAATATGAGTGAAATAAAAGACTTGAAAGATATGAAGGCAAAAGAGCTCCTTGGATACTATCAGGGGAAACTGGATGAAGAGGCAAGACAGGCAAAAAAAGACGGAAAGCTTGTTTGCTGGTCTGCTTCAGTAGCACCACCGGAGTTTTGCGTTGCCATGGATATAGCCATGGTATATCCTGAAACCCATGCAGCAGGAATCGGAGCAAGAAAGGGAGCACCGGACATGCTGGAAGTAGCAGACAGAAAAGGATACAACATCGATACTTGTTCATATGCAAGGGTAAACTTAGGATACATGGAGCTTTTGATGGAAAAGGCACGTACGGGAGTTACCCCTGAAAAACTTGCAAATTCACCAGGTGCAGATATACCATTGCCTGATATAGTAATTACCTGCAACAATATTTGTAACACCCTTCTTAAATGGTATGAGAATATTGCCGTAGAGCTTGATATACCGTGTATAGTGATTGATGTTCCATTCAACCATACAATGCCTATACCGCAATATTCAAAGGATTATATTGCTGACCAGTTTGAAGAGGCAATAAGAATACTTGAAGAAACAACGGGAAAAGAATTCGATTACGACAAGTTCCTTGAAGTACAGAAGCAGACGCAAAAATCAGTAGCCCAGTGGAACAGGCTTGCTGCCCTTGCATCCCACAAACCGTCTCCTCTCAACGGATTTGACCTTTTCAGCTTCATGGCACTTATAGTTTGTGCAAGAAGCCTTGATTATGCAGAAATAACATTCAAGAAGTTTGCAGATGAGCTGGAAGAAAATCTTAAGAATGAAATATATGCCTTTAAGGGCAATGAAAAGACACGTGTTACATGGGAAGGAATAGCAGTTTGGCCTTATCTTGGACATACTTTCAAGGGACTTAAGAATCAGGGGAGCATAATGACAGGATCGGCTTATCCAGGAATGTGGAATCTTGAATATACGCCTGGAGACATGTCTTCAATGGCCGAAGCCTATACAAGAATATATATAAATACTTGTCTTGACAATAAGGTCAATGCATTGGGGAATGTAATATCCAATGGAAAGTGCGACGGAATACTTTATCATCAGAATAGAAGCTGCAAGCTTATGAGTTTCCTTAACTACGAGACTGCTGAGATGCTTCATGAAGAAAACGGACTTCCTTATGTAAGCTTCGACGGAGACCAGACAGATCCTAGAAACTTTGCACCGGCACAGTTCGATACAAGGATACAGGCACTTGATGAAATGATGAATGAGACTTTGGAGGGAAAATAATGAGTAGAATAGATGATATAATAAAAGAATTGACAGAAATATCAAATAATCCTGCAAAGGCTGTAGAGGATTTTACCGCTAAAAAAGGTACAGGGGCAGTAGGTGTAATGCCTGTATATGCTCCGGAAGAATTGATACATGCAGCAGGGTACCTTCCTGTAGGAATATGGGGTGGACAAAAAAGTATAAAGAAGGCAAGAACTTACCTTCCACCCTTTGCATGTTCAATCATGCAGTCTGTAATGGAAATGCAGATAGAAGGAGCATATGATGATTTGAAGGCCGTATTGATGTCAGTTCCATGTGATACCTTGAAATGTTTAAGCCAGAAGTGGAAGGGTACATCTCCAACTATAGTCTTCACACATCCTCAAAACAGGAAGATTAAGGGAGCTAACAGATTCCTTGTAGAGGAATTTAAAATAATA
Source organism: uncultured Clostridia bacterium (assembly GCA_964523535.1). GTDB lineage: Bacteria > Bacillota > Clostridia > Tissierellales > Dethiosulfatibacteraceae > Dethiosulfatibacter. The sequence goes on along the minus strand of CAZFYP010000138.1, from coordinate 4,486 downwards.
AAAAGCAAGCTGGAAAGCATCCTGGATACTGAAATCACAGAAGAAGCAATCGAAAAGAGCATAGATGTATATAATGAAAACAGAAGCACCATGAGAGAATTTGTAAAAATCGCTGCCGACTATCCTCATGTTATTGATCCAATAAACCGACATGCAGTTATTAAATCCAGATATTTCATGGAAAAATCTCAGCATACTGCCTTGGTTAAAGAGTTGAATGATGAAATCAAGAAGTTGGAAAAGAAAGTATGGAAGGGTAAGAAAGTGGTACTTACTGGAATAACAGCTGAACCTGACGAATTACTTGAAATTTTCAAGGAATATGATATAGCCATAGCAGCAGATGACTTGGCTCAGGAATCAAAGCAGTTTAGAATTGATGTGCCTGCTGGGGATGATTCTTTATACAGACTTGCTAAATGGTGGCAGAATTTTGACGGATGTTCACTTGCTACAAATGTTGAGAAGCCAAGAGGACAGATGATTATTGACATGGTAGAGGAAAACAATGCAGATGCAGTAATAATCTGCATGATGAAATTCTGTGACCCTGAAGAGTTCGATTATCCAATCTATTACAAGCAGCTTAAGGATGCCGACATAAATAATATCTACATAGAGATAGACCAAGAAACTACATCCTTTGAACAGATAAGAACAAGGATAAACAGTTTCAGTGAAATGCTTCAGTCTCTAGTATAGATTTATATAGATGACAAAAGTTGAACAAAAGAAAAAAAGAACTTTCTACGGTTGTAGAGGGTTCTTTTTGAATGCAATGGTTAGCAAGTATTATTTTTATTTTTTTACTGTTTATTTTTTCTTAGTAGCTTCTTCCTTTAATAATGTTTCCTGCAGGGTGGTATCTATTTCCACATGAAATTTATCAGAATAGCTCCTACCCCATTTGTACATTGATTTCAATACGGGAACGAATACTTTTCCTTCTTCGGTTAGTGAGTACTCAACTTTCGGTGGTACTACAGGGTAAACCTCTCTATGTATTAGTCCGTTTTCCTCTAGATCTCTTAATTGCTGAGTAAGCATTTTTTGCGTAACTCCAGGCAGTCTTTTCTTTAATTGGCTGAATCTAAGCTCACCTTTTCTCAGATGCCACATTATTACGCATTTCCATTTACCGCCTATCAAATCGATAGATAATTCCAGTGGACAACGGTATATTTTATCAGATGTTGACAATAAAAACACCTCCATATTTTAATGTACCCATTATAACACATAGTATCTTTTTATACCATACAAATCATTAAAATATTCAGGGTTGTTTTAGATAGTATGCAGTCTTGAGGGGAGAATGGTATAAAATGATTAAGAATTGACAATAATACATCAATTATATACTTGATAGTAATGTCTGGCTAACAGAAAATCCAATATTTATGATGCATGAATGTTAAATAAATGTTATAATAAATGATATATTTTCGTAATATTTAGCGATATATTAAAAGGAGGGGTCCATATATGGGTGAAAGACTGAGCGTATTGTGTAAGAATTGTCTTTTTACCGAAGAATACAAATTGGGAAAGGAAGAGGTGAGTGAGTATTCTTTTCAGGAATTAATTGAATGTTTTGAAGATGACAAAAAAATCAGAAAGGATATTATCAGGAGAAAAAAATATAATATTCCTATATTGAATATAACTCATGAAATTCTTGTCTGCAGCAAATGTGGGAATATCCAGGGAAAGCCGATTATAGAGTTTGCCGATGGTTATGTTACTGAATACAGCTGCAACAAATGCGGACAAAATCTTGGGAGTTTTGATTATCATGAAATAAGAAGTATACAATGTCCTCAATGCCATGAAAAAAGTCTTATGGTGAAAGAACATATTTTCTGGGGATAAAAAAGTGTTGCAATTATTGAATATTTAGTGTAGTATAGTAAAAAATACAATAAAGCGTTGATTGAGAGTAGTAGCATCAGTTCGATATTATAGAGAGTCTTTGGTGGTGGAAATAAGACATGGAGAATAGATGTGAATGGACTCATGAGTGCGGCCCGATATGTAGGAGCCGACGAGATAGCTCACTCGTTATAAAGGAGACATGTATGATGGTACATGAAATAAGTGGGTAGTTAATACCAATTTAGGTGGCACCGCAGGAGTATATATCTCTTGTCCTATTATTTAGGACAAGAGATTTTTTGTTTTTTTGTGTGTATCCATTGACATTTGTAAAAAAAAAATTAACGCTCTTAAAGTTTAACTTTAGTGGAGGTAAAATGAATTATAAAACGAAGAAAAACATAACCATAATGAGAAAAAAGGTATCTGTAGATTTTGAAGAAAACAAGACAAGGCTCATAGAAGAGCTTAATACTTCAAGAGGTGCATATCTTTGCTCTTCCTTTGAATATCCCGGCAGATATTCCAGATGGGATATGGGATTTGTGGACCCGCCTGTTGAAATCAGAGGGAATGGAAGAAAGTTTGCAATAAATGCTCTTAATGAAAGAGGACAAGCTATAGTAGAAATAATCTTTACTCACATTAAGTCAAGTGAAAGTTATAAAACGCTTCAAAGAGGCGAAGGTGGAATAAGAGGTGAGGTCAAAGAAGCTGAAGGATTCTTTACAGAAGACAAGAGAAGCAGGCAAAATAGCATATTTACCCTTGTAAGACAGATAAAGGATATGTTTTATAACTGTGAAGATAGCTTTCTTGGATTGTATGGTTCTTTCGGTTACGATTTGATTTATCAGTTTGAGGATATGGAATTATCAAAGAAAAGACCTGATAACAATGAAGACCTAGTTCTTTTCATTCCAGATAGCATACTGATAATGGACCACAGGAAGACTGAAGCATATATATACAATTATGATTTTGATTATCTTGAGCATTCAACACTAGGTATCCAAAGGAAGAAGGATGTATATGTTGAAAATGAAAAATACAGTGAATTCATCAAACCTGTTAAGGGAGAATATGCAGGTCTTGTAAGAAGGGCTAAGAATTATTTCGAAAGAGGTGACATGTTTGAAGTTGTACCTTCACAGGTACTTGAATTTGATACTGACAAGAAACATTCAGATATTTTTCAGAGGCTCATAGAAATCAATCCAAGCCCATATGGTTTCTTAATAAATCATGGTAATGAAAAACTTATAGGTGCTTCTCCTGAGATGTATGTAAGGGTTACAGACAAGAAGGTTGAAACTTGTCCTATATCGGGAACTGTAAAGCGTGGAAAGAATGCTGTGGAAGACTATGAGAATATAATGACTCTTCTGAATTCAAAGAAGGAAGAATCGGAACTTACCATGTGTACGGATGTTGACAGAAACGACAAGTCAAGAATTTGCCTTCCGGGAAGTGTCAAGGTGATTGGTAGAAGACAAATCGAAAAATATTCACACCTGATTCACACTGTTGATCATGTTGAGGGAATGCTTAGGGATGAATATGATTCCCTGGATGCTTTTATGACACATATGTGGGCTGTTACTGTAACAGGTGCTCCAAAACGAAGAGCTGTTAAATGGATAGAAGAAAATGAGAAGTATAGCAGGGAATGGTATGCAGGTGCCATTGGCTGCATAGGTTTTGACGGTAATATAAACACAGGGCTTACATTGAGAACCATATACATGAAGGGGAACAAGGCCAGAATAAGGGTTGGAGCAACACTTCTATATGATTCAATACCTGAAGCGGAAGAAGAGGAAACATTGTTGAAGGCTGCTGCAATGATAAAGGTCATTGAAGAAAAAACCATCGAGAAGAAAGTTGAAAAAACAAAGGTTAAGAAGCTTGATTTCAACATATTGTTAATAGACCATGAAGATTCATTTGTTCATACATTGGGAGAGTATTTCAGAAGACTGGGTGCCAGGACAGATACAGTAAGGCATAATCATGCATTGCATAGTCTGGATAGGGGAAGTTATGACCTTGTAGTACTTTCTCCCGGACCCGGTAGACCGGAAGACTTCAATGTAAGTGAGAAGATAGGATACTGCATGGACAAGGCAATTCCTGTTTTCGGAGTATGTCTTGGTCTTCAGTCAATAGTTGAATATTTCGGTGGAAGACTTGGACAGCTTGATGTTCCGGTTCATGGAAAGAAATCAATTATAGATATAGAAAAGGACAGTATAATCTTCAAGGGTGTAAATGTTGAACTTGGAGTGGGAAGATATCATTCCCTTTATGCTGAAGAGTTACCTGATAACCTGAGGGTTACTAGCAAGACAAGTGACGGTATAATAATGTCTGTTGAAGACGATGAAAAGATGGTATATGCAGTTCAGTTCCATCCTGAATCAGTAATGAGCATGGATGAAGGTTATGGACTGAAACTAATAGAGAATGTTATAGAAAGAACCATGGAGGTCAAGTGTGAAAATATTTAAAGGAATGCGTGAAGGATATTATGGAGAGTATGGAGGCAGGTTTGTACCGGAGCTTCTGATACCCGTATTGGATGAATTGAGAGACTGTTTCAACAGTGTTA
>CAZFYP010000137.1:0-7823 GCA_964523535.1 uncultured Clostridia bacterium | reverse complement strand
ATAAGTACATTCTTGAATATAAGAGCTCTTTCTCCAGCTGTTTGAATATCTACTATCTGCTTATCCTCTACTCCGAATTCTTTTGCATCATCTGTATGCATGTGGATATGTCTTCCAGCAGCTATTAGTCCTTTTGAAAGTTCAACTTCTCCTTTAGGTCCTACAAGCTTAACGCCGGGAGTTCCTTCAAGCTTTCCAGATTCCTTGATTGGAACATCTGTTCCCAAAGTGAATCCATCAGAAAGTGACACTTCTATCTGTGACTCTTTTCTAGCTGGTCCAAGAACTCTAACACCCTTAATAGTTCTCTTTGGTCCTACAAGATCAACTTTCTCGTCGCATGCATACTGTCCAGGCTGAGACAAATCCTTGATTGGGGTCAACTCATATCCTTCTCCGAATAATACATCGATATCTGCCTGTGAAAGGTGTACGTGTTTATTTGATAGTGCTATAGGTAATTTAGTCTTCATTTGTTTATTCCTCCTAATTATAACTGACATTTAGATTATATATAGGAAGAACAGTTAATTCAACGAATTATTTATTATTAATTGTTAAGAAATTCTTAAGAAAATCTTTAGATTTGTTTTACTTTATCCAGAATCTTGAAGAAATCTGGATTTGAGACAGCTATGCATTCAATGTTGTCGATCTTCGTATCACCATCTGCAAAACCTCCTGCAAGAGCAAGCATCATACCCATTCTGTGGTCTCCATAAGTTTTTACTTCAGCACCAGAAAGCCTGCTGCTTCCTTCAATGACCATGCCGTCATCCTTGGGACTTATTTTCGCACCCATTTTGGAAAGCTCATCGCATACAGCAGTAATCCTGTCTGTTTCCTTGACCTTAAGCTCCTCTGCATCACTGATTACAGTTCTACCCTCTGCAAATACGGCAGCAAGAGAAATTATTGGAATTTCATCTATTATTCTTGGAATTATGTCTCCATTGATTTCAATTCCCTTAAGGTCACTTCCCTTGATTCTTAAATCTCCTATAGGTTCTTCATTTTCAAGTCTTTCATTCTCAATTTCTATGTCCCCTCCCATTTGAAGAAGAACATCGATTATTCCCGTTCTTGTAGGATTCAGTCCAACATCTTTTATAAGAATCTCGGAACCTTTTGCTATACATGCGGCAACCATATAGAAGGCTGCCGATGATATATCTCCTGGAACCATTATATCCTTTCCCTTGAAAACATCCGCCTTTTGTATCCTAACTGTCTTGCCATCAACTTCAATAGGAATACCAAAGTATTTCATCATTCTTTCAGTGTGGTCTCTGGAAATTTCAGGTTGTACTATTTCCACTGTTCCTTCTCCATACATTCCCGCCATTAGTAGACAGGACTTGACCTGGGCACTGGCTGTAGGCTGCACATACCTGTATGCACTGATCTTTTCTACTGGTCTGATTATAACAGGAGGATACTTGCCCTTGGTACATTCCATATCTGCTCCCATGTCATTCAAGGGATCAGCCACCCTTGACATTGGTCTTTTCCTAAGAGAATCATCACCATCAATTCTGCTTTCAAAATTCTGACAGACAAGAAGGCCTGACAATATTCTTATTGTAGTACCTGAATTTCCGGCATCAAGAGTGTTTTCCGGTTTTTTCAAACCTTTGAATCCTACTCCTTTTATCTTAACATCTGTACCTGAAACTTCAATTTCAACGCCCATATCCCTGAAGCAGCCTATGGTTGAAAGACAATCCTCTCCCATAAGGAAGTTTTTTACATTGGTTTCTCCTTCAGCAAGAGAACCGAACATTATACTCCTGTGTGATATGGACTTATCTCCAGGGACTGTCATTTTTCCCTTGAAACATCCTTTGTACTTATTTATAATCATTGAACCAGCTCCTAAAACATTCTTTTATTTCATCTACTGCAACACCGTTGAAGCTTTCCACCCTTCCTCTTGAAACAGGAAGAACCATGTTTATACTGTCTCCAACGTTTTTCTTGTCATGTTTGGTATTTTCAATTATCATGTCTACTTCATGATCTGAAAAATCAGGTATCAGATATATCCTTCTGCAAAGACTTATTATTTCCATAAGATATTCCTGTGAGACATTACCTCTTTTGAATGCTATTATCCCCTCCAGGATCATGCCTGCAGCGACCGCCTCTCCATGGGTGATATCCACTTCCTTCATAAGCTCAATACCGTGCCCTACCGTATGGCCGAAATTAAGTATCTTCCTTATGGAAGATTCCTTTTCATCCCTCTCCACTATCTTGGCCTTGAATTCAACAGACTTGTATATTATTTCAAGAAGATATTCATCTTCAAGATTTTCTATCCTATTTAGGTTTTCCTGGAGATAGTCTATATAGTCTTCATCAACTATGAATCCATACTTTGCTATTTCTCCGATACCGGACATTATTTCCTTTTTCTCAAGGGTTTTAAGAAAATCTATATCAATAAAAACCTTGTCGGGCTGATAGAATGCACCTACTATATTCTTGATTCCGGACAGGTTTATTGCAGTCTTTCCGCCTACGCTGCTGTCAACCTGGGAAAGCAGGGTAGTTGGAACCTGGATAACGCTTATTCCTCTCATGTATAGGGCAGCAGCAAGACCACAGATATCTCCTGTAACTCCTCCGCCGATTGCCACCAAGACTGATTTTCTGTCAAGTCCGGCCTTCACCATAGATGAAAGTATGTTTTCAAGATTTTCAAAAGTCTTGTTTTCTTCACCCGTTCCAATAACAAGGAATCCATCATCAGCCATGATTCCTTCTATCTTTTCCCTATGCAAATCATAAACATTACTGTCTATTACATAAAAGCTCTTGGAATAAGCCCTATCACTTATAAAGTAAGGAATATTGCCAAGACTATTCCTGTAGATGTCTATATCGTAACTTCTCTCTTTCAAAGCTACTCTTAAACTCTTCATTATTCCTACCTTTCCTCTACATATTTCATGTAGTTGTCGTAGTTAGCCTTCATTTCCTCAATAGAGTCTCCACCGAATTTTTCTATCATTGCATTTGCAATAACAAAGGCTGCAATATTTTCCATTACGACGCCGGCAGCAGGTACGGCACATACATCGGACCTTTCCTTGCTGGCATCAATTCTTTCCTTTGAATCTATATCTACAGTCTGTAGAGGCTTCATAAGCGTAGGAATAGGCTTCACTGCCGCCTTGAATTGTATTGTTTCTCCATTTGACATTCCACCTTCAATTCCACCGGCATTGTTTGTTTTGTGATGATATCCGTCTGTATAGACAATCTCATCATGAACCTTTGAACCTGGAGTTATTGCTGTTTTAAATCCAGCTCCTATTTCAACACCTTTTACAGCCTGAAGGGACATTATGTCCATTGCAAGTCTTGCATCAAGCTTTCTGTCATAGTGAACATGACTGCCAAGGCCAACGGGTACATTGTAGATTGAAACTTCTACTATTCCGCCAAGAGTGTCTCCCTCTTCCTTAGACTTGTCTATAAGGTCCTTTGTTTTCTTTTCAGCCTCAGGATCATACATGCTAAGGTCCGATTCTCTTATCTTACTCCAGTATGATTCACCTTTTTCTATTACAGTAACATCATCAACACTACCAAGGCTTGCCACCCTACTGTAAACCTCTATTCCAAAGACCTTTAAAAGCTGCTTTGCAACTGCTCCCACAGCAGTTCTTGTTGTTGTTTCCCTTGCACTTGCCCTTTCAAGTATATTCCGGATATCTTCCTGCTTGTATTTTATTACACCTGCAAGGTCTGCATGTCCCGGTCTTGGTGCCTTAACAGCCAAGTCCGGATCATGATATATATCTTCACTTGACATACGAAGCTTCCAGTTCTCCCAGTCCTTGTTCTTAACATATAATGAAATAGGGCTTCCAATGGTCTTTCCAAATCTGATACCTGCCATTACTTCAACAGCATCACTTTCAATGTTCATTCTCTTTCCTCTACCATATCCCTTCTGTCTCCTTGACAGTTCCACATTGATTTCTTCAACATTGATTTCCACATTTGATGGAAATCCTTCTATTATACAATTTAATCCTTTTCCGTGTGATTCTCCCGAACTTAAAAACCTCATTATTAAACACCTTCCTCGCGAGTATACCTTCCATTATACAAATTTTTTTTGCAATTGTAAAATGGAATATTAATTTTTTTAAATATTCCAAAATCACCATTTATATTCACTGCTCCATTACATCAATTTTTATAAACCTCTCTTATTTAACTACTTGATTGTCACCATGCAGCACCAGGGTCATAATAACTATGGACACTATTAGATATCCAAAATACATAAGCACCGTTTTCAAGCCTATTCCCATGAAAAAATCAAGAGGAAGCATCTGTATCATAATATCCTTAACAGGGTCCATAATCCACAAGTCATTTCTGAAAAGTATTTTATGGAAAACAGTGAATACTCTGTTGAAGTCAATATAGGCAAATATAGCAACAGCTCCTATCAAAATCATATATAATACACTACCTGCCCTGACAGCCTTGCATAACTGTCTGCTGTCTTTAAACAATAGATAGACCAGACATACAATGCTTATGAACATTGTTGCATTCTTGATTATGAATCCATACATGAAAAGTACTTTTACATCCCTCATATGGCTCAACTCGCTTTCTTCAAAAACTTGAACAAGCTCTCCTTCGATTTCCTCATGCAATATAAGGTCCTGTCTTTCATCATTCAGATATTTGAGTGTTTCATCAGATATTCTCATAAGCTGGTCCAGATTCATACCTGTAATTTCCATAGTATTATTTTCGACAAATTTCTCTTCAAAATAGTCAAGATTAAATACTGCAAACTGAAAAACCCAAAGCAAAACAAAGACCGGTAAAACTATAGCTATTATAACCGATATTATTTTTTTCATTGACTCAACCCCCTTTTAATTAGCGACATTCCTCTTAAAATCTCTTCTTCTCTTCTGAAGTCATATTTGCTACACATATACAGTCCCGTTATCAAATAGTAGTACTCCTTGTTGTTGATGAAATTTTCAGGAAATGCCCTAACATAGGTATATCCTTTTATAAAGGAACTGAACAACCTCTCATCATCAAACATGCAAGTCTGGAGGATTGTACAAATATCTATACTTGGGTCATCAGGCGTTGCATGTTCAAAATCAAGTACTCCACTCACTTCATTTTCATGGTCAACTATGATATTCCTGAAACTATAATCCCTGTGTGCAATGACTGACTTCCTGTTTTTTAGATTTTTCCTAAATTCAGGCAGGGCTGCTATACCCATCCTTATTGTCATATGATCCAGCAAATTGCAGGTAGCAAGTCTTCTGACTATGTTTTCATCTCTCGACTCCCTGTCCTTTATAATGTCCTTGTTGTCCCTGCCATCCCATGAATTATAATGTTCAAAGGATTTCCAGCTGTGAATTTCAGCAAGAGTCTTTCCCAGTTTATTTGCTAAGTCTATCTGTTCATGTATGTTTTTTTCATACCATACTTCATTCAAAACTTTTCCATGTATTTTCTTCATGATCAGATAATATAAGTCCCTGGTCTTCCCCGTTTCATAAATTTCCGGTATGAAGCCCAGTCCTTCCATAGCCTTGTAGGAAACTATTTCATTGTGCCATTTCTTCTCAGAAATGGAAACCTTCACTACAAGTTCCATGTCATTCTTCCTTATAAGATAAACATAGTTCCTTCCCAGTCTATGGTTTCCTATGGGGTGAATATTTTCTATCTTAACAATATATTTTTCAGAAATGAATTTTCGTAAATATTTGTCATCCATACTATTCTCCCCTCTATGTTTTTAGTCTACAACGATTTAATACTGCTTCATTTTATCCTACCTAATTTTACAGCAAATAGAAAAACCAGTCAAATTATTACGTCAATCGACTGATTTTATATAAGGCAATAGAATTGAAAAACTTGATCCATTGTTATAATTACTTTTTACTTTAATTTTCCCCCTATGCCCCAGGACTATGATTTTAGCTATTGAAAGACCAAGTCCGTGGCCTCCAGAATCCTTGCCTCTGGACTCTTCTGCCCTGTAAAACCTGTCAAAAACCTTTTTTAGGTCCTTATTCTTTATTCCAACACCCTCATCCTTTATGGTTATAACAGCATACTCATCATTTTGGATACATGAAATATCGATTTTACCATTTTCCGGTGTAAACTTTCTTGCATTTTCCACAAATATCCTTATTGCCTGCTTGATTCTGTTTTTGTCGGCATAGACAATTGCACCCTTGCAGGCAGAACTTGAAATTTTATGGCAAGTGTCTATCATCTTGGTTTCCCTGAATACCTCTTCTATTACTTCATTTATATTAAATTCTTCCTTGTTAAGTTTCAATGTCTTCTTGTCGTTTCTCGCTATGAAAAGAAGTTTTTCTACAAGGTCCTGCATATTGTTTGTTTCATTCTTTATGGCTTCAAGTGATTCCTGCAATACTTCCTTGTCATCCTTGCCCCATCTGTCCAGCATATCGGCATATCCCTTTATTACTGCTATTGGAGTTCTAAGTTCATGGGATGCATCAGAAACAAACTGCTGTTGCTTTACATAATCGCTTTCAATCCTGTCCATCATGTGATTGAATGTTTCAGCAAGTTCTTTAAGTTCATACTGTGAAGCCTTTACATCAAGTCTTGTATTTATATTGTTGACTGATATTGTTCTGGTTACTTCTGTCATGTCATTTATAGGCTTGACCAACTGACGGCTTGCAGATGGTCCTATGGCAGCCATTATTATCATTCCCAGCAAGCCGGCGCATACAATGAAGAAAGCAATAATTAAAGTCTCATCCAAAATAGTTGATATGTCAAAGTATATGTTCAGATAATACAAGCCTTGTCCTTCATAGGAAAATCCTGTGTAATGATAAATATATACCTTGCTGGTAATCATTCTATCAATTCTGTATATGGAATTTTCAATATATCCATTCTGATAATTGTTGGTGTTGACTATCTGCTTGTAGCTGGAATCATATACCGCAATTCCTTCAAGCCTTTCATCTATAAGATAATCCTCCAGGACTTCATTCCGGTCAATGGTCTTTTCAATTATGAGCCTTGTATATCTGTTTCCTGTCTGCTCAAGATCAATGACCTTGTATGTCATATATCCAAAAATCGCTACACAAATTACAATAACCATGGAAATCAGATATAATCCCAAATATGTAGCTGAAATCTTAAAGGAAATTGAAAGCCTTATTTTTTTCCTTAACTTGTAAAACACCTTTCCTATAAATATAAACGGTAAAAGCAGTATCTTGAAAAACATATTATCCAAAATTTTGGATTTTTTTTTCTTATTATTGGTCTCTTTTCTTTTTTTTGATTTAGCCTGCTTCTTTTTAACTTTTTTTTCTTCCTTGATTTTCTTTTTCTCTTCTTTTGTCAATACTATCTTCCTGTCACTGTCGGTTTTATTCATAGGTTCACCGCCTAGTCTCTTATGATGTATCCTACTCCCCTTACGGTCTTAATAAGGTCAACACCATATTTCTGGTCAATCTTTCCCCTTAGATATCTTATATATACATCGATAAGATTTGTCTCTCCGAAGTAATCATAGCCCCATACATTTTCCAAAATTTTCTCCCTTGACAGTACTATGTTTTTGTTAATCATGAGATACTCCAAAAGTTCGAATTCCTTTTTGGTTAGTTCTATTTCGTTATTGTCATATTCCACACGGTAGTTATCCTTGTAAAGCTTAAGTTTTTCATGGGTCAATATATCATTGTTTTCTTCAAAGTTATCCCTGGAGTCATTCCTTATTTTTCTTTTGAGATGTACCC
>CAZFYP010000136.1:0-7863 GCA_964523535.1 uncultured Clostridia bacterium | reverse complement strand
GTGGATAATAAATTTAGAGTTAATACTAATTGGAAGCAGAAAAGTATGATATGTATTTTTATGGAGATATATGCAAATCATACTTTTTTTATGGTATAATAAACGTAAAGTGTTTATTATGAATATGATATTTCTACGGGGGTGAGATGTCTATGGAAAGATTCAAACTAAAGGAACAAGACAGTTTTTTAATAGAAACAGCAACCAAAACAGCTAGAAGAATTCTGAGGAATCCAGGTATAAAAGCTAGACAGATAATAGGTCTTGGAAACTTTATTTATGCTTTGGAGAGGCTTCCTGATATAACACCTGGAGTCAATGTCCGGTTTGAAATAGTTTATGATATGGGTAATCTATATTTGAATGAAAAAAGAAGAGTGGTTTTTATCATTGATGATGATAGGATTTGTGCATCAATGAATAGGAGTACATACGACAGGGAAGGTGGAAGTGTAAATCTTACAGAGCTTGACTGGTCTATATGTGCAGACGGACACGTTGAAGAATATGGAGATATTTATTATCTGGAGGACCATATAAAGGAACTTTTGCATCTTGGAGGAGAAATAATTGTAAGTGATAATTCCAATATTAAGTATGTAGATGAAAAGTAAACCATGGAGGGGAATGCAAAAGTGAAGGAAAATACATTTTTGAACACAACTCTTGAATTACTTGAAACAAAAGGTGTAAATGAAGCATATGAATTTATGATTGATGAAAAATATGAAGTAAAAACATGGAGTGCTCAGGTCTATAACTACCTATATTGCCTTGCCGCCCTTTGTGGAAGAAAAGAAGAAGCAATGATATGGTTGAATGAAGTAATAGTAATAAAAGGATATTGGTACAGACCTGAAGTTTTTGAAGATGAAGACCTGGACAGTTTGAGAGAAGACAATAGATTTGAGGAACTAAGGGCAATATCAGACAAAAGATACATGAAGGCAGTTGAAGAAGCGAAAACAATTTGCACCTGGGATGAAATCAAAGGTGGAGATCTTGCTCTTGTTCTCCATGGTAATCAGCAGAACAATGAGATCAGTTCTGAAAGCTGGAATTTTTTGAAGAAGTATGTTTATCAGGTAGAGTATGTTCAGTCAGCATATGTTGATTCTTATGAACTATTTAGATGGGAAGATGATGGAGAAAACCAGCTCGAAAGGGTTCTGGATAAAATTAGCTGGAATGAATATGAAACAAGAACACTATGCGGGTTTTCTGCTGGATGCAATGAAATACTGAAAACATTTCTTATAAAGGATTTCAAATGTGAAAGAATCATACTTCAATCTCCTTGGATTCCAGTCGTAGATAATGAGATAGATGAAATATTGAACAGTTTAAAGGAAAGAAAAACTGAAATCATAGTTATTTGTGGAGAAAATGATAAGGATTGTATCAGACGGGCAAATATATTTGTGGATAAAGCTAAAGTTATTGGATTGAATATAAAGGAATATTGGGTTAAGGACCTTGGGCATGATTTCCCTGATGATTTTGAAGAGTATCTTATTGAATTCATGGACAGGAATCAACTAATGGAATAGAATAGCCGTAAAAAATATGGGGGATGCATTGAAAATGTTGATGCTGTATTTTTTTGTGAAAATATTAAAAATTTTAAGAATTTCTTTTCATAAAATTCTGTTATAATATACAGATAATGAAAGTTTTTATGATTGAATGGAAAATTATAGAATTGAGGACAGTTTTATATGAGAATTATTTATACATTGATAGCCGCTTCCTTAGGTGGTTTTATCGGATACAAGCTTAAGCTTCCTGCAGGAACATTTATTGGAGCCATGGTCGCAAGCGCAATATACAATATAATCACAGCAGGTGGATATATACCTATTGAAATGAGACTTGGAGCCCAGGTTGTAATAGGAGCATATATTGGGCTTAGTTTTTCCAGGGAAAGTCTTGGACAGATAAGAGATATGATAGGCCCTATTATAGTGATGGTTATCGGATTGTTTATGGCCAGTATTTTACTTGGCCTTTTTGTATCAAAAGTAACAGGTGTTGATCTTGTTACAGCCATGTTGGGAAGTTCTCCTGGAGGACTCACAGAAATGTCCATAATTGCTGACTCCTATGATGCAGATGTATCAAAAGTTGTAATAATGCATTTAATGAGACTTATAGGTGTTGTAGTAATACTTCCTGCATTAATAAAGAAAGTAATTGAAGTTTTTGGCACTTTTTAAAGAAAAAATTAGTGAAATTTCTTGATTTGGTGTTATAATAACTATTGATAATAAAATAAATTATGAATTCAGAAAGGAATTAAATATGTCACTTTATAAAGAATGGCTTGATTTTGCAGGTGAAGAACGTGATCAAAATGAATATGACAGATTTTGGACGGAGTATTTCAAGAAAGAGCAGTTTGTCTATGAAGAAATACTTGGAAATCACAATGAGGTAATTGAAGGAAAGCTGGCAAAACTGGCAGAAAAATTTGATATGACTCCATCAGTATTCACCGGATACATGGATGGTGTAAACACAAGTCTTGTAGAGAAAGTTGATCTTGAAGCATTGACTGAGGATAGTGAGATAAAGCTTGCTGTGGATTTTGAAAAGTTGTACTACAACATGCTTGATGCAAAGGCTGACTGGCTTTACAATATTCCGGCATGGAATGATGTTTTATCTTCAGATGCCAGAAAGACTATCAAGAAGGAATACAATAAGACAAAGACCGTAGTTAAAGGCAAGAAAATAGGAAGAAACGAACCATGTCCTTGTGGAAGCGGAAAAAAATACAAGAAATGTTGTATGAATAAGGAAGATTAGTAAAACGACTATAAAGTATTAACCAATAGAAATGCGACAGCTACAACCATATTAAACGGAGGTAGCTGTTTTTTTATAGCTGATTTTTCTAGATGTTTTATAATTCTGAATTCCAAAACTTTGGTGTCAATAGGGCAATTACAGTGAATAATTCAAGTCTTCCAAGTAGCATGAAGAATGAAAGAAGAATCTTGCTCAGTGCTGAAAACTCAGAATAGGTATGGCTTGGACCGACAAATTCAAATCCTGGACCTATGTTTCCCAGTTTACCGGCACCGATAATCATTACTTTCGTATTACACCAACTTGTTTTAATTTTATGCATTCTATAAAGAATATAATAAATACTGGTTATTTACAATGTTTAATATAAATATTTAATAAAATACTTTATTTCCTATACTGGAATACTTTCTACAAGGTAGGGCCTTGTTACTGATTCTTTTGAATGTATAAGTTCTTCCGGGTTACCGGCAAAGAGTATGTTACCTCCCGAAATCCCTCCACCGGGACCAAGCTCTATGATATAGTCAGAGACTTTCATTATATCAAGACTATGTTCAATGATGAATAGGCTGTTGCCCTGATCTACAAGTTGGTTAAAAAGCTCCATAAGCATTCCTATATCATTGAGATGGAGTCCGTCTGTTGGTTCGTCCATAATGAATATGCTTCCTTTTCTATTGAGCTGGCTGGCAAGTTTTACCCTCTGAAGCTCTCCTCCTGAAAGTGTAGACATTGACTGATTCAGGTGAAGGTATCCTAGTCCTGTTTTTTGAAGGGATTCAAGCTTTTTGACAAAGGGTTGATCTCCAAAGAAGTCAACAGCATTGTTTACAGTCATATCCATGACCTGGGAAATATCCCTTCCCTTGTATTTGTGGACAAGAACATCTTTTGAGTATCTTTTACCGTTGCATACATCACATATGGTTTCTATGGAATCCATAAATCCCATTTCGGAAACTATGGTTCCCTTGCCCTTGCAGGCAGGGCAGGCTCCTTGAGAGTTGAAGCTGAAAAGCTTTTTACTCACCTTGTTTTCTGCAGCAAAGAGGTCCCTTATATCATCTGATATGTCGAGATAGGTTGCCGGTGTTGACCTTGAGTTGATGCCTATGCTTTTTTGATGGATTGCAATAATATCTTCATTACAATTCTTTTCAAAATGTTCCATGAGGGAACTTTTTCCTGATCCTGCTACTCCTGCTATTACCGTCAAAATTCCAAGGGGAAGATCCATTGAAATGTTTTTCAGGTTGTGGAGATTTGCATTCTTAACTGATATCCAGTCAGAAGGTTTCCTGAAAGATTTTTTAAGAGGGCTTTTTTCCCTGAGTAGCCTTCCAGTTAAATTATCAGAATTCAACAGTTTATCATAGGAACTGTTGAACATTATATGACCACCTTTTGATCCGCCTGTAGGTCCCATGTCAACAACATGGTCAGCTAGCTTGATGATTTCTCTGTTGTGTTCTACAATCAATATTGTATTGCCTCTGTCCCTAAGCATTTTCAGTGAATTCTTAAGCAGGTCGATATCATGTGGATGGAGGCCTGCACTTGGTTCGTCAAGTACATATACCATGTCAGTAAGTGAGGAATTAATATATTTTGCAATTTTTGTTCTCTGTGCTTCTCCACCTGACAATGTTCCTATGTTTCTGTCAAGACTAATATAGGCAAGACCTATATCCTTCAAGGCTACAAGTCTCTTAATGATCTCAGCCTTTATATCATCAGCCAGATAGTGATTGATTTTTGATATGAATTCTATGGCATCAGGTATTGACAGGGCCGATAGGTCGGAAATGTTTTTACCAAGTATTTTGCATGACCTGATTTTTTCATTATATCTGCTGCCTGCGCAATCAGGACAAACTGTTGTATTTATCATGGTTTCAAGAATCTTCTGGTGTCTTTTTCCTTCCTTCTGGTTGATGATGCTTCTATACATTCTTGGATATATGCCTTCAAACTTTGCAGATTTTGGCCAGTTTGAAGGAGGCTTCTTCAGCCTGGTTTGAGGGGAATGGAGAAATAGGTCCAGTTCCTTTTCATCATAGTCTCTGATTTTCTTGTCAAGGTCAAAGAGACCGCTGAAGGCATATCTTTTCCATCGCCATGCGCCAGTAGTAAAGGCAGGGAAGTTTATGACTCCTTCATCGTTCAGGGACTTGTCAAAATCCACAAGCTTGTGGATATCCAATTCCGTTACGACACCCAGTCCCTGGCATTTCTTGCATTGGCCTGAGGGATGGTTAAAGGAAAATATATCCGAATATCCTGCAAAAGGTTGACCTATTCTTGAAAACAACAGTCGCAGAAGTGCGTGTATATCCGTATATGTTCCTACAGTTGAGCGGGAGTTTGATGATGGTTTTTTCTGGTCCAGAATTATAGTTACGGGAAGATTTTCTATTCGTTCTACATCAGGCCTGCCGTATTTAGGAAGATACTGTTGAACAAAGCTGGGAAAGGTTTTATTAAGTTCTCTTCTTGATTCTGCAGCTATTGTATCGAGACAAAGGGATGATTTGCCTGAACCTGACACTCCTGTGAAGACTGTTATTTTTTTCTTGGGAATTTCAAGGCTTACATTTTTTAGATTGTTTTCATTTGCATTAAATATTTTTATATGGTCAAATCTTTTATCATTCATTTTTACAATCCTTGTACTATTTCATTTTTTGCCATAGCCATTTTTATTTTGAAATATGAAATATCTTCCGGCAGTATTTCCTTTATGTTTCTGAGAAGTTCAGTTCCTGCCTTTTCTATTGCTTCAAGTATGGATTTTTCTTCATCATCTGAGAAGAATTCTTCATAGGATTCTATCAGACCCTCATATGCGGATTTACACATATGCTCTTCTATGGTCCTCAGTTTGATATTTCTTTCATCAGAGATATCCTTCAGTGATTTACCGGATTTGTACATATCAAAGGTAAGGAGATGTGTTTTGACTTTCTTGGTCTTGCTTGCCTTTGGAGATGTACCGTTTGATGTCTTGCTGACGGTTAATATCCTTTCTTCATCAATTTCAATATTGTTTTCTGTCATATACGTCCTGATTGCATACATGAACATATTTCCGTACTTTTCTGCTTTTGAAGTTCCCACTCCTGAGATTTGAAGTAGCTGCATGGTATTGACAGGAAGGTGGATACTCATTTCTTTCAAGGTTCTGTCATGGAAGATTATATAAGGAGGAACATTTTCCTTTCTTGCAGTTGAATTCCTCAGGGAAAGAAGAATATTGAAAAGTTCATTGTCACTGTCTTCCAATATTCTTGATTTTTCAACATTTCTAAATACCTTTACTTCATTTTTGAGGACATTTTTAGACAATTGTGAAAGTTTAGCGATGGGGAACTTGTCTTGGGTAATTATTAAGTATCCTTCAGTAGCCAGGATATTTATAAGCTCAACAATTTCCTTTGTGGAATATTCTTCCATTATGCCGTAGGTTGAAAGCTTGTCCAGACCGAAGTTCAAGACTTTCTTGTTTTGTGATCCCTTAAGAGTCAATGCAATCATGTTTGCACCGAATCTTTGTCCGGCCCTGTGGATGCACGAAAGTATTTTCTGAGCTTCCAGAGTAATGTCCACCTTCTCGAAATCATCGCTGCAATTAGTACAGTTGTCGCAGCTTTCTTTTCCATAGCATTCACCAAAATAATTGAGTATATATTTTCTAAGACAATCACCTGTATAGCAGTAATCATTCATTATTTTCAGCTGTGAGTATTTGTGGTTTCTCCTTTCTTCGCTGTCTATGCTGTTTTCAATAAGATATTTTTGTATGGTAATATCCTGTCTACCAAAGAGGAGGATGCATTCCGAAGCAAGTCCGTCTCTGCCTGCTCTGCCTGCTTCCTGATAGTAGTTTTCTATTGATTGTGGCATGTTGTAGTGGATAACATACCTGATATTGGATTTATCTATTCCCATACCGAAGGCATTGGTTGCAAATACTACTTTTGTATCATCATACATGAATTTTTCCTGGTTTTCAGTTCTTTCACCGGGAGACATGCCGCCGTGGTATCTGGATACGTCATATCCTTTTTTTGAAAAATTATTATAGAGTTCATCGACCCTTTTTCTTGTTGCGCAGTAGATTATTCCTGAGGAATCCTTGTGATTGTGGAGGTAGCTTTCCAGGAAGAGGTCCCTGTCAAGGCCTCTCAGAACACGAAGCTCAAGATTTTCCCTGTCGAAGCCGGAAATGAATATACTGGGATCTTTTAAGCCAAGAAGGTCTACAATGTCTTTTTTTACATCATCATTGGCAGTGGCTGTAAATGCAGCTATTGCAGGTCTTTTTTCAAAGGAATTGATGAAGGTGCTTATGTTCCTGTATCCGGGTCTGAAATCATGACCCCACTGGGAAACACAGTGGGCCTCATCTACAGCTATCATATCTACCGATTTGTTTAAAAGAATGGATTTGAAACCATCAAGCTCCAGCCTCTCAGGTGATACATATAGAAGCTTGCAGCGGTCTTCTTCAATTGCCTTCATGGCTTGGCTATATTCAGCCTGGCTTTGTGAACTATTTATATATTCTGCAGGAAGACCGATTCTTTTAAGTTCGTCAACCTGGTCCTTCATTAGTGATATGAGAGGGGATATGACTATGCTCAACCCATTGTACATAAGACTAGGAATCTGGTAGCATATGGATTTGCCACCTCCTGTAGGCATGATTGTAAAGACATCTTTGCCATTAACAATATTTTCGATTATTTCCTTTTGCTTGTTCCTGAATTCATCGTAACCGTACAATGTTTTCAGTATTTCATATATTTGTCCCATTGCCTGCTCCTGTTAAAGTGACATATTATTCGATAATTTTTTATTTCAACTACAGTATTATAACATAAAATAAAAAAGCATAAAGGATGTTTGAAACAAAAAATACTCCCTGAAAAGAGCATCTCTGCATAGGGAGTAAATTGTTTGCAAGTAATATGATTTTCTCTATTTGTTTTCCTTTTCATTTTGGCCGTCATGGCTGCCTTTAGTATTTTCAGCCCATTTTTTTATGTC
>CAZFYP010000135.1:0-7883 GCA_964523535.1 uncultured Clostridia bacterium | reverse complement strand
TTTTCTCTCTATAGCTTGAAATTACCGGTACAAACAATACTCCAACTACAGCAATTAATAATACCAAGGCTATTGGACTAGTTACAAATGACAGATAGTCTCCATCAGTAAGCAATAACTGTCTTCTAAAGTTTTCTTCCATCATGCTTCCTAGTACCAGTCCCAGTATTAGTGATGCAGGTGAAAAGTCATACTTCTTCATAAAATATCCAAATATTCCAAATCCAAGCATTACCCATATCTGAAACATATCATTAGCTATTGCATAAGAACCTATGATTGAAAACATAACTATCATTGGTGCTATTACACTGTATGGGAGCTTTAGTATTGCAGCAAATGCCTTAACAGCAAATCTTCCACCTACAAATACAACCAGACTGGCTATAAGCATTGAGAAGAAAATGCAATAAAGAAGAAGTGGCTGTTCGCTCATAAGCTGTGGTCCGGGCTGAAGTCCCTGAAGAACAAGTGCCGCCAGTATGATTGCCGTTGTAGGCGATCCTGGAATACCTAGAACAAGTGTGGGTATCATTGCACCACCAGCAGCTGCATTGTTTGCCGATTCAGGTGCTATAACTCCTTCTGGAGCTCCGTTACCAAATCTGTCCTTATCCTTTGCTGAACGTACCGCTTCACCATAACTTACTATTGATGCTATTGAACCACCTGTACCCGGTAGGATTCCAATTAAAGTTCCTATAACTGAGGATTTAATCAAGGTCACCTTGTAAGCGAAAAGTTCCCTAAGAGTAAGGCTTTCAAGAGATACCTTCATCCCTGTATCCATATCCGCTCCATTATCCGAACGGTTTATTACCTGTTTAAATACCTCTGCCATAGCAAATGCACCAATCATTACAGGAATAAATTCAACTCCGTTTAGTAGATTAATGTGGCCAAATGTCATCCTTGTAACACCTGTCATGGGATCAAGTCCCATCATCGCTATAAGTATTCCCAAAAATCCTGTTATCAGTGCTTTTGTCAAGTTCTTGGACCCTACTGAAGAAATACATGCTATACCCAGTAAAGTCAGTGCAAAATACTCGGCACTCTGAATCTGCAACGCAACCTTGGAAAGCTTTGGAGCAAGAAATAGCATAACCAACACGGAGAATACTCCTCCGAAAGCCGATGAAGACATTGCATATCCAAGGGCTTTTCCTGCATGCCCCTGCTGGGCGAGGGGATATCCGTCAAATGTTGTTGCAACAGCCTCAGGTGTGCCTGGTGTATTAAACAGTATAGCTGTTATAGAACCACCATATGCCGATCCTGCATAGAGAGCAACCAGTAATATGATGGATGGTATGATTCCCATATAATATGTAAATGGTATCATGAGTACGATACCCATGGATGAACTTATTCCCGGCAAAGCGCCGAAGAATACTCCCAGAAACATTCCTGCCAAAATGAGAAGGATGTTCTGAGGAACCGCTATTATTTGTAATGCTTCAACCAATAATGAAAAATCCATAACTATCCTCCTAGTCTAATATAAAAAGTAACTTATCATCTTCAAAGGTCCTGCTCCTCTTGGAAGAGGCACGTGAAGAATCTTTCCGAAAACCAATGTGAATACCAATGATGCACACAATGTTATTATTACTACCTTTGAAACCTTTCTCTGTCCCAGAATTACAAGTACAATGCTAATAAGTGCTATTGAAGATATCCAGAATCCCAATTGGTTTACAAATAGTATGAAGGCAACTAATGCAGCAATCAAGGCAAGAAAGCCGGGATCCAATTCCTTGATTTTGCCCTTAGGCAAATCCTTTGCCTCCTTGTACTTTCTAAATGCACTTGCCAGTGATATTGCCAACAGAATGAATGCCACAATGATAATCATTTGTGGAAATCCTGCAGGTCCTATCGGGTCAGTCATACGCGCTGTATTAATTTTAGCTGTTTCACCGTAAAAAACTCCCAGTACAGCCATTAAGAATACATGAAATATTATTTCACCCATTTTAAAACTCCTTTCATTTGAAATCTTATAATGACAAACCACAAGATTTCATTGCTGGGTGCCGACTTCCGGCACCCAAAATCACTTCTTTTCTTACTTCTATATTCTTCTTTACTTAAGACCAAGGTCCTTGGCAATTTTATCAAACACTTGATATTCAGATTCCCACTGAGCTCTGAATCCTTCTGCATCAAGGAATCCAGGCCTTATGTTTACAAGATTAAGCTCTGCAAAGTCCTGATATTCCTGAGTTGCATATGCAGCTTCCATCTGCTCCAGCAAATAATCCTTAACTTCCTGCGGAGTATCTTTCTTTACAACGAAACCTCTCCATGATCCTATAGTTACATCATATCCAAGCTCTACTGTAGTAGGAACATCCTTGAATTCATCAATCTTTGTTATTCTTTCTTCATTTAGTACTACAACAGGCTTAACCTTTCCATCCTTGATATAGTTGATTGCAGAAACTATCTTGTCCAGATAAATGTCAACTTCTCCACCAAGAACTGCTGCCTTAACTTCAGACCCTGAATTGTAAGGAATAAATGTAATCTGTACACCTGTTGCCTGCGCAAGAGCGTTCAAAGTCATATCATCAAGGCCTCCAGGGCTCACTCCGCCAAAAGTAATTGCATTGTCCTGTCCATATTCAACCAAATCTTCAAAAGATGTAAATTGACTTTCCTCAGGCAGACACAAAACATATATGTCAGATTGTATTCTTGCCAGTGGCTCGAAATCATCCATAAACTTAACATCGCTGCTTACTTCGAGTGCATCAGCTATTACCATTGATGGTGTGACTTCAAACAAAGTATATCCATCTGCTGGCTGCTGATATGCATATACCATACCTACAAGACCTGAACTTCCTTTCTTGTTGACCGGCTGCAAGGGCTGAGGCATTTCCTTAGCCATGATTTCTGCGAACTTTCTTGCAAATATGTCGCTTGCTCCACCTTCTCCAAATGGAATTACCATTTCAATAGGTCTGTCCGGATAGTTAGCAATTGCTTCCTCTCCATTTTCAGGTGCTGTGGCACCTTGAGATCCACAACCTGTAAAAGACAACAACATAATTCCAACCAATAAAAATACTAATAATTTTTTCAATTTAACTCCTCCTGATTTTTATTCTATGACACTTCCGTGTCTCTATACTTAAAACCACTCTTGTGGTTTACAGTCAGTTAACATCTGTTTCTAATAGTCATTTCTTGTGTATACTTGTCCATCCATAATGCGTCTTGCTGTACGAATAACCTTGGTATACAAGTTTCCTTCATCGTTTCTTCCAAAGCTTGTTTTCATGATTCCACCGGGATGTCCAAGTTTAAGCTGGCCCTTTGACATCTCACCCGTAATCCTGGATACCAGAGTAGCTTCCGTCATTGCGGCCACCGTACTACAAACAGCTCCAGTAATAGCCAGTGCCTGATGAGGTTTCTGCATAGACATCATTCTTACAAGTAAATCCATATCCTCTCTCTTGTACACTTCACCGTTTACATCCCTGTAATCCTTTGGTCGAGATATTACAGTAGTCTTTGGTACTGCCGGAGTCTTTGCCGTAGCCTCCTCCCTGCTTGAAAATCCACATAACTCTGCTGCTATGGACCTAATTTCTTCAAGGAGTTCAAGCTTGTCTTGAGTAAATTCATAATGAAGCTCTGTACCTTCAAGTCCTAGATCTTCTGCATTTATAAATACCAGTGGACTTGCTGCATCCACTATGGATATTTCTATGGGTCCAATAGATGTTTCAATCTTGTCAATTGGGTTTCCCGTAGGAAGAAGTTTTCCTGTTACCGCCCCTTCAGGATTATAAAAAGCAAGATACTGTTCCGACCCTGGATTTGGAACCCCTGGAATCAAACACTCTCCATCTGGCTGGTAAGTCCCATTTTCTGCACTTATCTCTGATTCAATTAGCTTGTCGGTATTTGTATTGAATATCCTTACCCTGGTTACAGGTTCCTGGCTACTTACAAGACCTTTTTCAAGAGCAAATGGTCCCACTGCCGATGAGATATTTCCGCAGTTGCTGTTAAATGCAACCTTGTTGTCATCCAGACTTACTTGTGCAAATGTATAATCTACATCAATTCCTTCTCTTTTTGACTTTCCAATAATAGCCACCTTGCTTGTCAATGAGTTTGCTCCACCGAGACCGTCTATCTGTCTTTTATCGGGACTTCCCATTACATCCAGTAAAAAATCCGACCATTTATTCCTGTCTTCCGGCATGTTCTCCTCTAAAAAGAAGATTGCCTTGCTTGTGCCGCCTCTCATTATGGTACACGGGAATTTTCTCATATCATTTCTCCTACACTTATTATCATTTGTCATGTCACTTGTTGTCCTTTCAGTAATATGTTGAGTGCTTATTCCCGTTAAGAAAATTGGGGAAATAAAAAAAGGACCAGCATCAGGAATTAAATCCTGAGCTAATCCTTTAAAGTCTAATTTACAATTATCTTTAAAAATTACTAGCGACACGAATATCTCTAAATATTTTCTTTACCAATCCTATACAGGTCTTCGAGAACAAGCATCTGCTTTTCCCCAAGCTTTCTGTATGTATTAATGCTAGCATAATAATTTCAAGCTGTCAACGTTTTCCTTGCTATATAATACAAAATTCTTATGCTTCTATAGTTGATTTTTACTTTGATTCATGAATTTTTCCGCTATTTTTCAACATTATAGAATCATTGCTTATTACGTACACGTTCTATAATTTTTTTTATTTTTTCGTCGTCTTTAGACCCTAAAGTTTCCACTCCCGAACTTATATCCACACACTTGGGCCTTATACTTTCAATGCCGTCCAAAACATTACTTTCATTCAATCCACCAGCAAGAATGATTGGATAATTGTTACCTATACCCTTTTGAGTTTCCCACTTGAATTTCTCACCAAGTCCACCATATGCCT
Organism: uncultured Clostridia bacterium; assembly: GCA_964523535.1. Lineage (GTDB taxonomy): Bacteria > Bacillota > Clostridia > Tissierellales > Dethiosulfatibacteraceae > Dethiosulfatibacter. The sequence goes on along the minus strand of CAZFYP010000135.1, from coordinate 2,964 downwards.
TGTCAGAAAATTTATCCAAAAGGAATCCGTCTATATTATCAAAGGTATCCAAATATTCACTCACAATTTCCAGAGATTGATTTCCTATTCTAACAACCTTCCATATGTCAAAATCATAATCCTTTTTTAGGTGTACTAAACTATCTATATATTTTTTATTTTCATCTCCATGTAGTTGAACAACTTTCAAACCGCATACGAGAGCCTGCTCAATATAATATTGACTTTGATTTACGAAGACACCTACCGGTACTATGGAATCATCAAGTTCCTCTATAAGGATTTTAAGTTGACTTCGGCTTATCCTACGTTTACTTTCAGCAAGAATAAAGCCTGCATATTCCGGCTTATACCTGTTTATACTTTCAATGTCCTTTATTGATTTCAATCCGCAAATTTTTATCTCTGTCATCACATACCCCTCAATTCTTTAAATTTACCTTCCATGTTTTCAGCCTTCATGAAAGCTTCCCCTATAAGAACTGCATCTACCCCTATGGATTCAAGATACTTCATATCATCATAAGTGTTTATTCCACTTTCACTTACCTTCACAATATCATCAGGCATAAGACCTATGAGTTTTTCCGTATTCTTTAAGTCTACTGTAAATGTCTCCAGATCCCGATTGTTAACTCCTATTATCCTGGCTCCTGCTTTCAGAGCTTTATTGACATCTTCTTCATTATGTACTTCTACCAGACATTCCAGTCCCAAGCCATATGCAAGGTTTATGAAATGCTTAAGTTTATCTTCATCCATTATTCTGCATATCAACAAAATTGCATCCGCCTTTAGTAATTTAGCTTCAAATATCTGATATTCATCTATGATAAAGTCCTTTCTCAAAACGGGAATATCAACTTTTTCTTTTACTTGTGTAAGATATTTTCCCTTTCCCTGAAAAAAATCCTCTTCCGTAAGAACCGATATAGCATCAGCATTCTTATTATATAATCCAGCATATTCCAAATATTTGAATTCTTCAGAAATCAAACCCTTGGAAGGAGATGCTTTCTTGATTTCCGCTATTATGGAGATTCTCTTTTTATTATGTAAACCCTTCTCGAAAGAATATGATATACTCTTGTTCATTACTTCAACTTCTAACTTCAATTGTTCTAGACTTCTCTTTTTTTTAGTATTCACTAGTTTATTAATCTTTTTTTCTATTATTCTGTCCAAGATCATCAGTCTATCTCCTTGTTTCAATCCTCATTTTTTCAAGTTTATCATAAGCTATTCCTGAATCTATAGATTCTACAGCTTTATGTAAACCTTCTTCGTAGCTATTGGCAAGTCCTGATATGTATATGGCTGCAGCTGCATTCAATATAGCAACATCTCTTCTTTTACCCACTTCACCCTTTAGTATGGACTCTAATATATCAGCATTTTCCTCAGGCGTTTGGCCTGATATATCCTCCAATCTACAAAGTTCAAAACCATAATCTATGGGATTGATTTCATATTCTATGATTTTTCCATCCTTGATTTCTGACACATAAGTTTTGCCTGTCAAAGTAATTTCATCCAAGCCATCTTTACCATGTACCACCATTGCCCTTTTTACTCCAAGCTCCTTTAATACACTGGCACATACATGAACCAGACTTTTGTCGTAGACACCCATGATTTGTTTCTCTACAGAAGCAGGATTCACAAGAGGACCCATGATATTGAATACTGTCCTGAATTTCAGTTCTTTTCTCACAGGGACTACATTCTTAAATGATTTGTGGTGATGAGGTGCAAACATAAATCCTATATTTGCTTCATTCAGACAGTTTTTAATCTTTTCATTATCATCCGTCAAATGTACCCCAAGCTTCTCCAATACATCTGCAGAACCGCTTTTACTGGATACTGATCTATTTCCATGCTTGGCAACCTTTACTCCTGCTCCAGCAGCAATAAATGAGGCAGTTGTAGAAATATTGAAGGTATTGGCTCCATCTCCACCAGTACCTACACAGTCAACCAGATTTTCATGCTTATATTCCAATTTGCTTGCATTGCCAATGACAGACATTGCACAGCCACTGATTTCATCCACTGTTTCACCCTTCATTTTAAGAGCTGTCAAAAATGAAGATGTTTGAACAGGAGATGATTCTCCCTGCATAATTGAATTCATAGCCTCAAAAGCTTCATCCTTGGTCAAGTTTTCCTTGTTTGAAAGTTTAAATAATATTTCTGATTTCATATCATCACCTCATCATATTCTTCAGGAATTCGTCAACTTTTTCTATTCCCTGCTTTTCTATAACCCTAGTTATTGCACTTCCTATTATTGCTATATCTGCATGGCCTGCAAGAAAATCTATATCCTTCTTTTCCTGTATTCCAAAACCAACGGCACACTGCATTTTAGTAACTTCCTTGATTCTTTCAATTTTTCCCCTTACATCATCACTGAATTTCGTCTTTGTTCCCGTAACCCCGGCTCGTGGAACATAGTAAATGAATCCTTTACCCTTTGAAGATATTTTCTCAAGTCTTGATTCATCAGTATATGGAGTAGCTATAATGACAGGATTGACATCATATTTTTCACAATACTCGTAGAGTTCTGATGCATCTTCAATTGTTGCATCTGGTATTATAAGCCCCCAGACGCCTATTTCCGATGCTTTCTTGACAAATTCTTCCACACCGTACTGATATGCTATATTGTAGTATGTCATTATCAGTATTTTCATATCAAACTTCTTTACGGATTTTCCAATGAATTCAAGAGAAGACTTAACAGTTGTTCCCCTATCCAAAGACTCCTGATTAGCCTTTACAAAAGTTGGTCCGTCTGCAGAAGGATCTGAAAAGGGTATCTGCAACTCCGTATACTCCACTCCGTTTTTCTCAAATATCTCAAGAGCCCTTTCATTGGTTTCCATATCAGGATATCCAATTACCTGGTGGGTCATCAATTCAATCTTATTTTTCATAGCTGTCTCCCCTTTCCTT
>CAZFYP010000134.1:0-7983 GCA_964523535.1 uncultured Clostridia bacterium | reverse complement strand
ACCAAGGAAAATGTCAATGGTGTATACCATTCATTGAAAATGGCGGCTGATGAATCTGGAATAAACATAAATGAAATAGACTCCATAAGAATCAATGAAGCTGCACCTGTAATTGGCGATGTGGCAATGGAAACAATAACAGAGACTATAATCACAGAATCCACAATGATAGGACATAATCCTTCAACACCTGGCGGACTGGGTATAGGAACAGGAATTACAGCTAATGTACATCAACTTGATAAAGTCAAGAAGGGTACGGATATAATTGTACTTTGCGATGCTGAACTGGGATTCGAGGAGATAGCCGAAAAAATCAATTTGTATTCCAATATACTGAACATAAATGGTGCAGTTTTAAAGAATGATGATGGAGTTCTTGTGTTCAACAGAATAAACAAGCCAATACCAATAGTCGATGAGGTGGCTTTCATAGAGAAAATACCATTGGGAATGAAGGCTGCAGTTGAAGTTGCAGGAAATGGATCTGTAATAGACAGGCTTTCAAATCCTTATGGAATAGCTACTTATTTCGATCTGACACCGGAAGAGACAAAACAGGTTGTACCCATAGCAAGAGCTCTTATTGGTAACAGGTCGGCAGTTGTCATAAAGACTCCAAGTGGAGATGTAAAGGAAAGAAAGATACCGGCAGGAAAAATAATTGTATCAGGAATGAATAAAAGACTTGAAGTACCGGTGGAACTTGGTGCTGACAAGATAATGGATGCTGTTGGAAACGTGTCTGTTGTTGAAGATATAAGAGGTGAGACTGGTACCAATGCAGGCGGAATGCTTGAAAAGGTAAAAATCGTCATGGGTCAGCTTACTGAAAAGAATCCTAAAACAATAAGGATTACGGACCTTTTGGCCGTGGATACCTTTGTTCCCCAGAAAGTTATTGGAGGTTTAGCCGGAGAATTTTCACTTGAAAATGCAGTAGGAATTGCTGCAATGGTCAAATCCGACAAGCTGCAGATGGAAAACATAGCAAATCTATTGTCTGAAAAACTTGAAATCAATGTTAAAGTTGGTGGAGTTGAAGCTGAAATGGCTATATTGGGTGCACTGACAACTCCTGGAAGTACAAAACCTCTAGCCATTATAGATATGGGGGCGGGTTCAACGGATGCATCAATCATAAACAGGGATGGTCAAATAAAATCCATACATCTTGCCGGTGCAGGGAATATGGTTACAATGTTAATTGATTCCGAACTTGGAATTGACGACATGCTTATGGCGGAAGATATAAAGAAATATCCTTTGGCCAAGGTTGAGAGCCTTTTCCACATTAGACATGAAGATGGTTCTGTAGAATTCTATGACAAGCAGTTGAGACCTGATATTTTATTCAAGGTTGTAATTGTAAAGGAGGGGGAGCTAATTCCCCTCAATGTAAAACATGGACTTGAAAAAATCAGGAATATAAGAATGAGTGCAAAGAAAAAGGTTTTTGTGACTAATGCATTAAGAGCTTTGAAGAAAGTCAGTCCTACGGAAAATATCAGGGACATTGAATTTGTCGTCCTGGTTGGAGGATCAGCTCTTGATTTTGAAATACCCCAGCTTGTAACCGATGAACTTTCAAATTACAGAATAGTAGCCGGAAGGGCTAATATTAGAAGCAGTATGGGTCCAAGAAATGCAGTGGCAACAGGATTGGTACTGTCTAATGAGGAGTGAGGGATATGGCTGGAATTAATATTGAAGAAAAACCATCAATACTGATTTATACAAGTATTGGAGTGGTCCAGGAGCATTTTGTGGATTTGCTCTACGGAATCGAGGAGGAAGGACTTCCTTTTACAATATGCAATCAAGGTGAAGAAGATGCATTTAGTCTTGCTTCCATGGCATCTGAAGTATCACTGCTGGGTGTAGGAATAGGCATCGATTCAAATAACATAGTACTTCATCATGAAAGGATAAGCAGCAAGGAATATCTTTTTTCCGTTAATATGAGTGACAGTGAAATTATCAAAAGAGAATTAGGTGAGTGTTCCGCAAGACTCGTAAAGATGATTCCCTTCAAGAATAAGAATTTATAGAAGATTGTGTGAACGGGGAGAATGTAATATGTCAAAATTATCACTTGGTATCATAGAAACAGTTGGACTTGCAGCAGCCATAGAAGCTGCAGATACTTGCGTCAAATCAGCAAATGTCAAACTTGTTGGATATGAATTAAGCAAGGGAAGCGGAATGACTGTTGTAAAAATAGTAGGCGACGTAGGAGCTGTTAAAGCTGCGATATCTGCAGCTGAAATGGCGGCTTCCTGGGTTTCTGCTGTAGTCAGTTGCAAGGTAATAGCAAGACCTTCTGAACAGCTGGGTATGATGATTGAAAACGGTGAAACAGTTGGACTGGAAATGCCACCTTGTGAGGAAGAAACAGCTGAAAAAGCAGAGGAAGCTGAAGTAATCCAGGAAACTGAAACGGTCGAAATAGTTCAAAAAACTGAGGAAGCTGAAGTAATTGAAGAAACTAAAATAGTTGAAGAAGTTGAAAAAATTGAGGAAACAGAATTAACTGAAGAAACAGAAGAAGCTGAAGTAATTGAAGATATTGAAACAGTTGAGAAAGTTGAAGAAACTGAAACAATTGAAGAAGTCGAATCGAGAGTTCTTGAAAGTGTTTCTGAGGAAAAGAAAGATGAAATCACCTGTAATATATGCAACGACCCTTTATGTCCTAGAAAAAAAGGTGATCTCAGAAGGGAATGCATACATTATAAAAGAAGACAAGGAGGAAAGAAATGAAAGAAGCATTAGGAATGATAGAAACTAGAGGATTGGTAGGAGCTATAGAGGCTGCAGATGCAATGACCAAATCAGCAAATGTTACATTGTTGGGTTATGAAAAAATAGGTTCTGGACTTGTAACAGTAATGGTAAGAGGCGATGTAGGTGCTGTAAAGGCGGCTGTTGATGCAGGTACTTCTGCAGCTGAAAGAGTGGGAGAGATAGTATCCAAGCATGTAATTGCAAGACCTCACGAAGATGTAGAAGTTATTCTGCCAGGGGAATAAAAAACCGGGAAGTGAAAAATGGATTTCAACAATGAGATTTTGATAAAGGAAATAACAAAAAGAGTAATGATTGCTCTTGAAAACTGCAATGCCATGGTTCCCATAGGAATATCCAACAGGCATGTCCACATAAGCAGAAATGATCTTGATATTCTATATGGAAGAGGATACGAGCTCACAAAGCTGAAGGATTTAAAACAGCCGGGACAATATGCTGCTGCTGAAACATTAACCATTATAGGACCCAAGGGAAAATTTGAAAAAGTTAGGATACTTGGTCCTGTAAGAGAAGAAACACAGGTTGAAATATCATTAAGCGACAGCTTCAAGCTTGGAGTAAGACCTCCTGTTACCGAATCAGGTAAGTTGGAAGGAACTCCGGGGATTGAAATCACTGGACCTCTTGGAACAATAAAAAAGGACCAGGGAGTAATAGCAGCATTGAGACACATACATATGCCTGTTGAAAGAGCAGCAAAACTTGGCCTAAAGGACAAGGACATGGTGGATGTAGAAATTGACGGTATCAGAAAATCCATTCTTGGAAATGTCCTGGTAAGGGTTTCCGACAAGTATGAGCTTGAAATGCATGTTGATACGGATGAAGCCAATGCAAGCAGTTTAAAAAACGGCGATTTGGTTAAAATTATTATTTGAAATTAAAGAATGAAAGGAACCTGCTATGGAACTTGTTGATGTAAACATTAAAACAGAAAAATTTGCTGAACTGATACGAGACGGTAAACGGGAAGATTTCGACAGCAAATTGAAAATCGGTGTTGACCTAGGAACTGCCAATATCGTTATCGCGGCAATTGATGAAAATAATGAGCCTGTAGCAGGGGTTTCCAGAGAAGCAAAAGTAGTTAGAGATGGAATTGTTGTGGACTACATAGGTGCAGTTGAAATACTAAAGGAACTCAAGAAGGAAATTGAAGGTATTTTGGGTAGGGAGCTTTATAAGGCTTCTACAGCAATTCCACCTGGAATTATGGAAGGAAATACAAAGGTTATATGCAATGTAGTGGAAGCTGCAGGTTTTGAAGTGACAAATGTTGTGGATGAACCTACTGCAGCGGCAAGAGCACTTGGCATAAGTCAGGGAACAGTTGTCGATGTGGGAGGCGGAACTACTGGAATAAGCATCATTGAAAACAACGAAGTGGCATTTTCAGCCGATGAAGCTACTGGCGGCACACATATGACCCTGGTTACTGCAGGTGCATATAAAATACCCATAGATGATGCTGAAAAGCTGAAGAGGAATAGTGAAAGGGAAGCAGAGATCTTCGTGGTTATAAGGCCTGTAATCGAGAAAATGGCAGCCATAGTGAAGAATCTCATTGAAGGATATGAAGTCCAAACAATATATGTTGTTGGAGGCGCCTGCTCCTTTAAAAAGTTTGAAGGTGTATTTGAAAAATATTTGAATACCAAAATTGTCAAACCAAAAAATCCCCTTCTTATTACACCCCTTGGCATAGCCATGTATTCGGAATAGAGGGATTGAATGAATAAGGATCTTTTGAAAAAAATAATCCTGGATGCGGTGATTATAGTCATATCAAGTGAAATTGCAGAAAGGATTAATAAGAAACTCGAAATAGAAAAGAACAGAATCCTTGTAGTTTTTTCCGGTGGAGCATATGGATTTAGTGAAGCAATTGCTTCACTCAGATATCTTCAGGATGAAGGATATGATATTAAGTATATCTTGACAGAAAGCGGAGACAAGGTTTTGGGTGAAGAAAACATAAGTAATCTTCTTAATACCAACAAGGTATATGTTGAAGGAAGGGATAATTTGAAAAATCTTGTAAGATCTTCAAACATATTGATCCTTCCAACATTGACATCAAATTCGGCAGCCAAGATTGCCAACGGTATCAGCGATACAAGTCTTACCAGAGCTGTCTCGGGGTTTATACTTGATAGAAAGCCCATATTTGCTGCAACCAACAGTTGTTGTCCTGAAGACCGGGAGAGAGTCAAATATTTGAGTCATCCCATGAACGAATTCTATAAGAAGCAGATGACGGAAAATATGGAGAAAATCGAGAAATTTGGAGTGAAATTTACATTTTCCAAAAATATTGGTAAAAAGGTTTCGAAGTATATAAAGAATCAATCCATTACAGGAAAGCAAATTTGTTTTTCTGAAAAAATGCTTATTACAAGGGCTGATGTTGCCGCTTATCCTGATGGTATAACATTATATGCGGATAAGAATAGCAGGTTTACTGATATGGCAATGGAATTGATAAAAAGCAAATATATTAGAATAGAGAGCAAGTAAACAAGGAGGTCAATATGTACCTGGGAAAAGTTATTGGAACAGTAGTATCTACAAGCAAGGCTGAGTCCCTTGTTGGAGCCAAAATGTTAATAGTTAAAAAAATTGATGAAAATTACAATGAAATGAAGATGACAGAAATCGCTGTTGACAGTGTTGGAGCCGGAGTAGGTGAGATTGTGTTGATTTCAAAGGGTAGTTCTGCAAGATCAGTATTTGAAAAACGCAATATTCCTGTTGATGCTTGTATAGTAGGTATAGTTGACTCTGTAGAAATTAATGATTAAAGGTGATTACAATGGCTAATGTTTATACCAAAACAGGAGACAAGGGAACTACCGGACTTTTTGGAGGCGATAGGGTTTCCAAGGATGATATACGAGTGGAGTGTTATGGAACAATGGATGAAGCAAATTCCACAATTGGATACGCTTCAACACTTGTAAGTGACAAAGAAGTCAGGATGCATCTAAAAAAAATACAAAACAAGTTGTTTGCAGTAGGAGCAGAACTAGCCTCTGATGAAAAAGGCCTGGAAATGCTTAAGGAAAAAATATCTAATAGAGATGTTGAGGATATTGAAGAGACAATAGACTTCTATTTGAACATTGTAGGCCAACAGAAATCTTTTGTTGTTCCGGGAGTCAATCAATCATCTTCAGTGCTGCATATGGCAAGGACCATTGTAAGAAGAGGAGAACGTGACATTACAAGACTTAACAGGGACAGTGGAGTCAGTGAATCATTGATGAAATATATCAACAGGCTTTCGGATTGTCTTTTTACACTGGCAAGATATGAAGAACATAACTATATAACAGAACAAATAAAAAATAGAGTGGTTGAGAAAATAAAAATGATGAATGGAAATTTGGATTTATACAAAGCAAAAAAAATGGCGGAATATGCAGAAGAGAAGTCTAAGGAAATTAAAGTTCCAATGGTATTTTCAGTTGTAGACAATGGTGGAAATGTGATTCTTGTACATAGAATGGATGATGCACTACTTGGAAGTATAGATATATCCATCAACAAGGCATATACATCAGCCGCTCTAAAATTGGCTACACATGATTTGACAGATTTATCGCAGCCTGGTCAAGCACTATATGGAATAGAAAATTCCAATGCAGGCAGAATCATACTTTTTGGTGGTGGATATCCTATATTTGACAAGGAAAGGATTCTTGGAGGAATAGGAGTCAGCGGTGGATCTGTAGAAGAAGACATGACGGTAGCAGAATATGTCTTGAAGAAAATCAAGGAGGTGGATTAATGATTATGAATAAGACGGTTATTGAACAAATGGTGAAAAAAGTATTGAAGGAAATGAATGAAGGCGTAGAGACAAGCTACAATAATGATGTATATTCAAATGGTATATTTGATGAAATGGATGATGCAATAGAAGCTGCAGTCATTGGTCAGAAAAAACTTTCAGAATGCAGTATGAAGCAAAGAAAAGACTATGTTGAAGCCATCAAGAAAGCGCTTGGCAAGGAAAGCAACATCAATATGATTTCCAAGCTTGGAGCCGAAGAAACAGGAATGGGCAAGTACGAACATAAAATCATAAAGAACAGGCTTGCAGTGGAAAAGACTCCTGGAACAGAAGACCTCATAACTGAAGCAATGGCAGGAGATGATGGATTAACACTTGTAGAGTTGTCGCCCTTTGGAGTAATAGGTGCAATAACACCTACTACCAATCCTTCGGAAACTATAATCTGTAATACCATTGGTATGATAGCATCTGGAAATTCAGTGGTTTTCAGTCCCCATCCAAGGGCAAGAAAGACTTCACTTACGACGATTGGAATAATTAACAAGGCACTTAAGAATGCAGGAGCACCTGAAAACCTGGTAGTTATGGTCAAGGAACCTTCAATTGAAAAGGCTGAAATCATGATGAACCATGAAAAGATAAGAATGCTTGTTGCAACTGGTGGACCTGGAGTTGTAAAATCTGTCCTTTCAACAGGAAAGAAGGCAATAGGAGCAGGAGCTGGAAATCCTCCAGCAGTAGTTGATGAAACAGCAAATATTGAAAAAGCAGCCAAGGATATTTTGGACGGATGCAGTTTTGACAACAATCTTCCAGGTATAGCTGAAAAAGAAGTAATAGCTGTAGACTCAATAGCTGACTATCTGATTCTCAATATGAATAGGAACGGCGCTTACGAACTTAAGGACAAGGCAAAGATTAATGAGTTGAGAAAGCTTGTAATAAGTGATCAAGGAAAGCCTGTAACATCCTTTGTTGGTAAGAGTGCAAACTATCTTCTTGAAAAAATCGGATTGGGTGTAAAGGAAGAAATAAAGGCAATAATATTTGAAACTGATAGAAGTGATTTGTTTGTAGTTGAAGAGCTTATGATGCCTATACTTCCAATAGTAAGAGTTGATAATGTGGATGAGGCGATAGAGCTTGCAGTGAAAGTTGAAAACGGAAACAGACATACGGCAATAATGCATTCGAAGAACGTCGATAAACTTTCAGAAATGGCCAAAAAGATTCAGACAACTATATTTGTCAAGAATGGACCTTCATATGCCGGCATAGGTGTTGGCGGGGAAGGATATACAACCTTTACCATAGCAGGACCAACCGGAGAAGGACTCACTTCTGCAAGGACATTTGTAAGGAAGAGAAGATGT
>CAZFYP010000133.1:0-7997 GCA_964523535.1 uncultured Clostridia bacterium | reverse complement strand
AGGTTTTGATTAATCATGATGTTTAGTATTTCATTGATTCTGGTTTTCTTCAAGTTTAGTAGATCTGCAGCAATACTGGTTGTAATATAGTTGTTTTCTTGAATGAATTCAAGAATTTGAGAGATGCTTTTATTAAGTGATTTATTTGCGTCTGGTTTTGCATCCGGTTTTGCGTCCGGTATTCTATAGAAAGTAAATTTTACAAACATGCCTGATTCGATTATCTCAGGAGCTTTTAAACATTTATATTTCTTTTATACTAAAGTTTTTGATAAATCTGCACGATATATAATATATAGAAAATTATAATTCGGTATTAATCATAAAAGCCAATAAAACCACACAAAAAGAGGGTTTTGCCTTATGAGAATACAAAACAATTTGATGGCCATGAATGCTTGTGGATATTTGAATAAGACTATGGATAAAAGAGAGGATTCTCTAGAGAAACTTTCTTCAGGACACAGCATCAATTCTGCTGCAGACAATGCAGCAGGTCTTGCCATATCCGAAAAGATGAGAGCTCAGATAAATGGGCTGGGAAAAGCTGAAGAAAATGCCCAGGATGGAATATCCTTGTTGCAGACTGCAGAAGGAGCTCTTGAAGAAACCACTGATATCCTTCAAAGAATGAGGACACTAGCCATACAAGCATCCAATGATACTATGTCTCAAGATGACAGAGTGAAAATCCAGTCTGAAGTAGATGCGCTGACATCTGAAATAACAAGGATTTCAAACTCTGTTGAATTCAATGGTAAGAAGCTTCTTAACGGAGGCTTGACTTCTGATACCCAAAATGGCAACGATATGAATCTTCAGATTGGAGCTGGTGCAGGACAGAATATGACCTTTGGAATAAATGCAATGGATGCACATTCATTGGGAGTTGACAGACAAAGTGCTGAAGCTAGCCTTGATAAGGGTGATGGGGATGTAGTTGGTGCTAGCGTTGTGGGAACAGGTGGTGCGGTTGTTGATGGGAATGTAATAAGTGTGAAGACAGAGGCTGTTGAAGTAGATGGAGCCCGAAAAGATGGAATTAAAATTTATAGTTTCTATCCAAGTAAAGTAGAAAATATATACATTAACGATGAATTGGTTTTCATGACCAATGTTAGAAATTTGAGTTCTGTATCAACATATTATAATCCTCAAGCTGAAGGATTAGGACAGGATCTGGCTAAAGCATTTCAGAATGCAACATATCTAGTTGATAAGGATACTACAGCTGCGCTAAAAGATAAGTATATTATATCGTGGGATACTAATCATTTAGTCATAGAAACTATAGCAACAGGTTCAGATGCAATGATTGAGTTTGGAGACAGTGATGATCCAGGAAGTCTTGCATTACTAGGCTTAGATACGAGTCCAGTCTATGGAACCGATCAATCAAACACAGTTACCTTCAGCGACGGCATCAGAGAAGACTCGGTAGTGACTGTAGCAGCAGATGCCACAAGTGCAAAAGGGACCGGGGATTTTGCAGGTATAACTGTTGAACTGGACGGAAGCATTGATAATGGAACAAGTACAATAAGCTTAGATATAGAATCCGGTACATCGACAATCATAGATGAAGAAGGAATGGTAACGGATGCTGTTGCAAGTGAAGGAATTGACGTATCAACAGGAAGAGCTGCTAGTGCTGCTATAAGTACAATTGATGATGCCATTGAAACTGTTTCAGAAGAAAGGTCAAAAGTCGGTTCCATAAACAACAGATTGGAGCATGTAGTAAACAACCTTTTGATCTCATCTGAAAATTTGACATCTTCAGAATCAAGAATCAGGGATGTGGACATGGCCAGTGAAATGATGGAATTTACAAAGATGCAGATTCTTATGAATGCATCCCAGGCAATGATGGCTCAAGCTAATCAACAACCTGAGAAGGTACTTGAGCTTTTGCGGTGATTTTCTCAAATAAGAATGTAGTTTTGATGCGATATTTGTCTAAGTAGATAATTGAATTGACCAGAAACTGAGATTAATTGTAAAATACCAATACTTTACAGAATAAGTAGTGTTTACTTTATCAACTAAAAAAGCCCGAATACAATTTAAATGTATTCAAGCTTTTCTATGTTGAACTTCTTGAATTCCTCGTTTATTGCAGAAGTTGATTTAAGGAGTTCTTTTTCTATCATTTCCATTCCCTTGGACTTCAGTCTGCTTGCAGGACCGGATATGCTTATGGCTGCAAGGATTTTGCCACTAGCACTGAAGATGCCTGAAGAAATGCAGAATAAACCATATTCGTATTCTTCCCTGTCATAGGACAGGTTGTTTCTTATTATGTCGGCTTTTTCCTTGTTGAAGCCTTCAATATCAGTAATGGTATTTTCCGTCATGCGGGTTGGATTCAGTGTCTTGTAGTATTCTTCTATATAATCATGGGGCTGGTGGGCCAGGAACATTTTGCCCATTGATGAACAATAAAGTGGTGTTGTCAGATTTAGACTGGATACAAGAAGTGAGTTTTCCCCTGACAGTTTGTGGATTATAAGCGCTTCCTTATTATTAAGTATACCAAGGTTGATGTTTTCACCAATGATTTTTTCAAGTATCTCCATTTCCTTGATTGCAAAATCCTTTATCTTGAGACTATTCTTCACCTTGTCCCCATAAGGGATGAACATGAGTCCCAGGGAATAGGTGTTGAAGACTTCATCTTTAGTGATCAGGTTGTATTCTTGTAATGTCGTGAGAATTCTGAAAGCCGTTGAACTCGCAATTTCTATATGCTCTGCTACTTCAGTAACAGTAGGAGGCGTTTTGGATTCATATAGGTATTGGATGATCTTTACGGTTCTTTCTGTCATAGTGATTTTATTATATTTTTGTTTTTCTTCCATTAATTTCTCCAATGTTGAATTAGTGTCCTGTAGAGCGTCTTTTTAATAATCATATTTCTAATATTATTATAAGCAAAAGCGGATGATATTACAACTATGTACCGGGAATAATAAAGGCAAGTTATTAAAATCAAAAATGAAAACCAACTCTCTAATACTCTAATTTGGAATCTTCTCTGATAATAAAAAGTTGTATAATGTAGACACGACTAATGTGAGAGTATATGGGTATTAACAATATTGACAACAATAATAAATTCAATGAATGGAGGTCCTCTTACGATGAAAAAATTGTTTCTTTTAATTATAGTATTTATAAATCTATTGACGGTATCTGCCTATTCCTTGGATTTTAATGATATTGAAGGTATGGAGTGCCAAGAATCTGTAGAATTTCTTGCTGCTTATGGTGTGATCAATGGATTTTCTGAAGGTGTATTTGGTCCGGACGAATATGTTACAAGGGGACAGATGTCCAAGATTTTATCAATAATTCTTGGTTATGGAGAATATCCGGATGATTTTACAAGCAGTTTTTTAGATATGGAAGGCCACTGGTCTAAAACCTATGTTGAAGTAGCCGCAGGACTGGAGATAATAAAGGGTTATGATGATGGAAGCTTCAGGCCAGATGGGCGAGTGACTTATCCTGAAGCAGTGACAATGATATTGAGAGCTTTGGGTTATACAGATGAAAGTCTTGCAGGGGATTGGCCCTATGACTATATGGTAAAGGCTGGAAGACTTGGCATTCTGGAAGATATCGAAATGAGCGGTGCTTATGCTTCTAGATGTGATATAGCTTCAATAGTATATAGCTCCATGTTTCTTGACATGGGAAGAATTGACAGCGACTCAGGATTATGGAAATCAAGCCAAGTCAAACTGTTTTCAGGCTTGGGTCATATGGAGGTGGGGCAGGTTTCTGAGGAATATCTTGAAGAAAAGTCACTGTTTCCTGAGTTTTATGATTATTTATATTATACGGGAGAAATTTATTACAACAATGATGATGAAATTGTCTATTTCGTGAATAGAGCGACTAAAGAGTTTGTAGGTAGAGTTGTGGATGTTGTAAGGAACAATATTGAAGTTGAAAACATAGAAGGGAAGAATGAAACTTTCCATGTAGATGGTGCAGAGATACTGTACAATAATACTGAGGGAAGGTTATCATCTTTTACAGGTGCTGATGTTTCGGTAATTTATAGAGTAATAGATGATGATATTTTTGTTGATGCAGTGGTAGGAAGAGAAGTGACAGATATATTTTTGGCACCATATCCTTATGAAGAGGGAACTGAATACAGTGGAATAATCCTACCTCTATCAAATGGTCTTCCGGACCCTGACAAGATAATCATCAATGGTGCAGTGGAATTTTTGGATGAGATATTGCCTGATGATTTGATTTATGTATATGAAACAGATGAAAGAAACGATAAATCAATACTTGAACTGTTGGTTGTCAGGAACAAGATAGAAGGGGATATGACCTATGCCAAGGACAATACATCTTATGGATTCAGTGTTATAGACATGATTCGGTATGATCACAGTGATTTCTATATGGAGTCTGATGAATTTGGGTCGGGTTATTATGTTGAAGCAATACTTGATGAAAATGGAGATATAGTAAAGCATAGATTCATATCGGAATTGAAGCATGATGAGAAATATGGATTTGTTCTTGAAACGATTGATGGAAACTCCACTGTTCTTCCATCAATAAGGATATTTGATGAAGATGGTCAAGAGACTGTGTTGAATGTTAGTGTAATCAGCAGTATGGTTATCGATAAGGGAGGATTTAACAATATAGAGTATATTATCAATCTTGACGTTGGAGATCCTATTATATATACACTGGAAAACATCGATACAGTTGATGAAATTAGAAAACTTGATTATGAAGATTATTCGGGACTTTTTAGAAACTATGACATGTTTCTTCTTCATGCCGAAGCCTTCCTTGACGGTAATACCATTCTTCTTTTTGAAGATGATGGAAGGTGGTCTAATTTGACTATCGACAGGCTGGAAGGCTATATAGAGGGTCGAATAATCAGAAATGAAGATGACCCTTATGTTGAAATAATGGTCGTTGACGATGGAATCAAGACAAAATATCCCAATGTAATTAATGGAGTTATTATAAGTATTGAAAATGAATATAATGGATATGGTGAATCGGTTTATAAGTTTGAAATAAACATTGGAGGTAAAGTAGAAAATATATACAGTAGTATCGATATGAAAAATCTTGTAGACATACACGACTATAAGGGTAAACTTATTCAATTCATGCTGCTACAAGACAGAATCATATCTTATGATAGTCTGATACCAGAGCTTGATTTTTCCGGCCCGGTAAAGTTTTATGATGAAAACCTTATAAAGGTAGGAGAAAGTTTTTACGAACTTGAAGATGACATAGTTGTATATGAAGCTGAACTTATTGATGATTCCTATATTGTAACGGGAACCATAGACCTGTCAAATATTGGAGAAAGTGATTTGCTTAGACTTTATGACCTTGAAGATTACAATGATGGAGTGATAGATACGATAATTGTGTTGAAAGAGTAGGTATATAAAAGAATAAAAATATACTAATCCGTAACTGTAATGTAACAATAGTTGCGGATTTTTAATATATAATTATAATTGAAGAATTATCGGTAAATTTAATAAAAATTAAGAAAGGGAAGTGATTTGATGAAAAAGATACTCCTGTTTACATTGATTTTAACGTTTTTATTTGTTGGGTCCGCCTACGGTCAGGAATTTCCTGATGTAGAAGGTAGCAAATATGAAGAAGCGGTGGAATTTTTATCTGCCTATGGTGTAGTCAACGGATTTCCTGACGGAACATTCAAGCCTGATGATCCTGTGACGAGGGCTCAGATTTCAAAGATGATTACCATTGTATTGGGATTTGAGGAATTCACGGAAAATATGGAAAGCACCTTTACGGACATGGATGGACACTGGGGCGAAAGGTATGTTGAAGTTGCCCATGCTTTTGACATCGTCCAGGGATATTTGGATGGAACCTTTGGACCGGACAATGAAATAACCTATACTGAAGTAATAACCATGATAGTTAGAAGTCTTGGTTATACTGATCAAAGTCTTCCCGGTTCATGGCCATATGATTATCTTGTGAAGGCTGGAGATCTTGGTATAGTCGACGGTATACCTCTTGCCGGAGAACAAGCTACCAGAGGTGATATTGCTCTTATGACATACAATGCATTATTCTCAGAGAAGGGAACAGTAGATGAGAGTAACAATATGTGGTCATCAAGTGGAGACCTGCTGCTGTCCAATATAGGTTATGCTGAAGAAAAGCAAATTTCCCAAGCAGACATTGATAAGGCTATACAATATACTAAGTTAGAGGATTATGAATATTATAGAGGGAACCTTTACTATAATACTGATGATGAAATAGTGTATTTCCAGAATGTTGATTCAATAGAAATCAACGGAAAGATAGTAAGCATATCAGGCGATACTGTAGTAATAGTGGATGATTATGGAAACAGAAAGCCCTTTGATACTGCTGGTGCTGAGATAATCTACAATGGAGTAAACGGTAAAATCATTTCCCTTATAAATTCCCAGGCAAAGATAGTTTATCAGGATTTGGAGACTCCAATAGTTGATGCTGTCATTGGGAGAAAGATGACTAGGAGTTTTCTAGCTACATCATCATTCTATGGAGAAAATGTATATAACAGTTTGTATTTGCCATTGGACGGTGGAATTGTAAACGATGACAGAATCTATGTCCACGGTGATGTTGATTCACTCTACGACATAAGACCAAATGATGTGGTATATGCCTATGAAACAGATGAATCGGGATACAGAAAGACTTATCTTGAGCTTGATGTTGTAAGAAACAAGGTGGAAGGTGCCTTGACTGAAACCACAGACAACAATTCGGGAGGACTGGGTGTAATAGGCGGAGTTCAGTACGGTCACAGTGACATGTATATTCCTGTTACAGGATTCGGTCCTGGATATTATGTAATTGCATATCTTGATATAAATGGTGAAGTGGTTATGTA
Organism: uncultured Clostridia bacterium; assembly: GCA_964523535.1. GTDB lineage: Bacteria > Bacillota > Clostridia > Tissierellales > Dethiosulfatibacteraceae > Dethiosulfatibacter. Next base: position 1,057 of record CAZFYP010000133.1, on the reverse strand, counting down.
CAATCTCATTAGAGACCTGCAACAACCTGAAGACTACGGTCTTATTGTAGAAACTAGGGACAGTACAGAGCTTGAGCTTCCAAGTATAAAACTTATAGACAATTCAGGAGTTGAGCAGACATACTATGTCAATCTTGAAAATGACCTGGTTGTAGAATCCGGAGGTTTTAACGACCTAACATATAGTATTAACCTTGTTGAAGGTGATGTTATAAAGTATAACCTTGAAGATATGAGTAAAATCAAGAAAATGGACAAGGTTCAGCTTGAAGGCTATGATGGCATATATGACAGCACAGGAAGAATGCTCGCTGATATTGAAGCATCTATAAATGATAGCACTCTTATATATACAAAGGACGAGGGAAACTGGATTAAGATAGATTTGGACAGTCTTAATGAATTCATTAAAGGTGAAGTTTCAACAAATGATGCTGGAGACTATGTTGAGTTGCTTATAGTGGAAAATGGTATAATCACCAATTATCCGGATACAGTCTATAGTGTTCCTGACAGTATAACCAAGATTTCAAACCTTGATGGTCAAGATGTATACAGGATATATGGATATGTAGAAGGCAAACAAGCCTATATTTATGGTGATCCTGCGTATACAGAAACATTGTATGAAATAGAAGCTTATAGTGGACAACTTCTGGAACTTAAATTGGTACAGGATAAGATTAAATCTTTTAGTCTTCCAAATCCGGAACTTGTATTTGCAGAGCTTACCAACAAGTATGGAGGGCAGATACTCAAGGCTGAAGGTACATTCTATGAATACTCTGATAATGTGATTGTATATCTGGCCGAGGAAACAGAAGAGGCCTACGATATAACAGGCATGGCTGACGTGACAGAATTGGAAACTGGTGATTACATTCAATTATATGACGTGTACGGTGATTTTGATGGTATAGTGGACATAATTATTGTTATGAAAAAATAGTACTGTAATATTTCTGTAATATAACTTGTAATATTAAGTGATATTATAGTAAATGTAAAATGCGCAATAGCGTAATTATAAAAAAATTCTAGGAGGAACAAAGACATG
>CAZFYP010000132.1:1611-8116 GCA_964523535.1 uncultured Clostridia bacterium | reverse complement strand
CTGCCCATGTGCAGGAATGCCATTATTACAGGACTCATATTGTCCTTTTCAAGGATGCTTGCAGAATTCGGAGCAACAATCATGTTTGCAGGAAATCTGAAGGGAGTGACACAGACACTGCCCCTTGCCATATTTTCTGCCATGGAAACGGACATAAACATATCAATGGCAATAGGCCTTCTGCTAATAGCAGTATCACTTGTGGTTCAGCTGGCAAACAGACATTTTGAAAGGAAAGTGTAAAATGATGGAAATAGAAGTTGGAAAAAGACTTGGAGGTTTCAATTTCAAGGCGGAGTTTAAAATCAGGCCAGGTGAAATCATGGTTGTAATGGGAGAAAGTGGAGCAGGAAAATCAACTCTTCTGGACTTGGTTTCAGGAGCAAAGACACCTGATGAAGGATTTGTAAGGTTAAAGGGGAGGACTCTTTTTTCAAAAGACCAAGGAAAGAATATTAGGACATACAAAAGAAAAATAGGATATGTAACCCAGAACAGCAATCTCTTTCCGCATTTAAATGCCCGGGATAATATTCTCATCGGTGCAGGCAAGGATTATGACAGGTCCTATTATGACCACCTTGTATCTATCTTAAATATTGAGGGTCATCTCAATAAGAAGGTAAACCAGCTTTCAGGAGGACAGCAGAAAAGAGTATCCATTGCAAGAACTTTCATAACTGAACCGGACATAGTACTAATGGATGAGCCTTTTTCCTGCCTTGACAACATGTTGAGAGATTGCTTGAGACATAGAATAAAACAGCTTATAAAGGAAAATAACAAAATGGGTATATTCGTCACCCACGATCTTGATGAGGGATATGAAATGGCAGATAAGGCTCTCATACTTAGAGACGGCCATATAGTTGAAAGGCGAAGGGACAAGGATCTGTTTGAGAAGCCTGAAAGTGAATATACGAAAGTTTTCATTAAAAACATGAAGATGAGTTATGTAGACAGCAAATTGAAGGTGGGTTAAAAGACTTACTTGAAGAAACAAGATGGAAGTGGAGTTAAAAAAATATCAGGAAAGGTAATGGAATATAATGAAAAGAAAATTATCGATAATAATAGCTGTAGTGTTAATTGCAACGATGATATTTAGCTCATGTGCCAAGGAAGAAAAGGTTCTTGTATTTTCAGCAGCATCACTTACTGAAAGTATGAAGCAAATAAATACAGTTCTTGATGATGGTCTTACTCTTAACCTTGACAGTTCAACAAGGCTTAGGATACAGATAGAAAACGGAGCAGAGGCGGACATATATCTGTCTGCAAACGAAAAAAACTACAATATCCTTAATGAAGGTGGTTTTGTGGAAAAAGGAGTGGGAATACTTGAGAATAGAATGGTTCTCATAACCTCAAAGAATAACAACAGTATCAAATCTATTGGTGATCTTACTGGAGATGTGACCATAATACTTGCTGACGAGGAAGTGCCAGCAGGAAAGTATGCCAGAAACATATTTGCAAAATATGAAGAAGAGGGAAGAGAAGGATATTTCGACAAGGTACTGTCCAATGTTGTATCCAATGAATCTACAGTCAAGGGAGTATCGTCAAAGATAGCCTTGGGAGAAGCGGATGCAGGTCTTGTATATGTAACCGATGTTACTGAGTCAGTAAAGGATAAAGTAAAGATGTATGAAATTGATGATGCATATAATGAAAAGGCTACATACTGGATGGCTCTTCTTAAGGATTGGAACAACAAAAATGCTGAAAAGATTTATGATGAAATCCTTACAAATGAAGATTTTAAGGCTGTTTTTGAAAAATATGGATTCAAGCTTGCATATTAAGAAAAATCCCTTGAAAATGTGTGGGAAATATGATATTATTAACACAGACAAATAAAAGGAACAATGTTCTGCAGAACAGAACGACAGAGTTTTTAAACCATTAGACATAATGACCTTCGAGTAGAAGGCAAAATCTTCTGAAATGGTAATCGCGCAGACCATATGTCAGGAGAAATCAAGTAATTATATTTTTAAAGATGAGAGGAGTTTTTATGAGTAGTGAGACAGTAAATGAAAAACGAACACCTAGTTTTGGACAGTCGCTTTTTGTATTTGCAAGTATAGTAGCATTTTTAATTGCGGGTATTATGTGGTTGCATGTAGATATTCATGTACTATTGATTCTCGGCTTGGCAGTTGCATCAATTGTTTCAATGAAGTTAGGATATAGTTTTGAAGAATTGACAGATGGAATGAAGAATAGTGTTAGTCGAGCCATGACTGCATTGATGATTTTTGTACTGATAGGAGCAATTATAGGAACATGGATTACAGCAGGTACAGTGCCGGCATTGATTTATTACGGACTGCAATTCCTTACTCCAAAGTTCTTCTTGCCAATTGGTCTTATTTTATGTAGTATCACTTCAATGGCAACGGGTACTTCATGGGGTACTGCCGGAACTATAGGTATAGCATTGATGGGAATGGGCGTAGGTCTTGGAATACCCGCACCTATAGTAGCTGGTATGGTTGTATCAGGAGCATTCTTCGGAGACAAAATGTCACCTATTTCTGATACCACAAACCTATCAGCAGTATCTGCAGGAGCAGATCTCTATGATCATATAAAAGCAATGTCATTTACTACTGTTCCTTCATACATTATTGCAATGGTTATATATACATTCATAGGATTCAAGTATGCAAACGGAACAGGTAACCCGGAAGATATTGAAATCATCCAAAGCACAATAGCTGCTAACTTCAACCTCAATCCAATAGTTATATTGCCTATGGTTGTACTTTTCGGATTGAACCTGAAGAAAGTACCGGCAGTACCAGCAATGATTATAGGCGCTACAACTGCTATAATAGTAGCATTAGTATTCCAGGGAACATCACTAAGCCAGGCTCTTTCAGCAGTAAACTATGGATATGGCAATGAAACAGGAGTTGCATTGGTTGATAATCTATTGATGAGAGGTGGAATTCAGCGTATGATGTGGACATTCTCACTTTCATTTATTGCACTTTGCCTAGGTGGAGTTCTAGAAAAAGTAGGATATCTAAGAGCTTTAATAGTTGGTTTTATAGGAAAAATAAAGACAGCAGGTGGTCTTGTACTTACAGTTATATGTTCAACAATACTTGCAAATGCTGCAATGGGTGAAATTTATCTTGGAATTATTCTTAACGGAACTCTTTACAAAGATGAATTCGAGAAGAGAGGTCTTAAGCCTTCAATGCTTAGTAGACTCCTTGAAGAAGGTGGAACATTGACGGGACCACTTATTCCTTGGACTACAGCAGGAGCCTTCATGGCTACAACTCTGGGTGTTTCAACAATGCAACTTGCACCTTTCGCATTATTGTGTATTATCAACCCAATCTTATCCATAGTATTATCCTTCCTGGGTATCTTTGTACTGTGGGAAAATAAGCCTGTAAAGGGTTTAAGAAAAAAAAACAAAAATGAAGCCAATGTATAAAAAATAAACATTAAACTTTCATTAGTTTATTAAACTCATATATAATATATAGCCTGTTAAGTGGTTGGGAAATCAATAAGATTCCTCCATTTTGCAGGCTGTTTTTTTCTAGAATAAGAAATTTAGAAATGAATAACTCAGACCTATCCATTAATATTGATTCGTTTTGACTCATTATGTATAGATGATATTGATATGGAATACAACATATTGTGTCAAATATATATACTACTGTTTATACATAAAAGAGGATGACAGGATAAGGTGAACAATATTATGATATAGATAATTACAAAGGTTTTTCTGAGTATAAGGTTTGTCTTTATAGCATCATTGATTTGTTATATAATAATTGGTATCAGATTAATTGATGACAGGGAGGGAGTTAAATGATAAAAAAAATTGCAGTTATAGGACTTGGAGCCATTGGAGCAAGTATTGGTGAACAGATTGCAGGAAAGGGATTTGATTTCAAGATTGTTGCAGATAAGGACAGGGTGAGAAGGTATAAAAAAACGGGAATATATGTAAATGATAGAAAAATAGACTTTGATTATGTTTTGCCTGAAGATGGTGAAATTATGGACTTGATAATAGTGGCTACTAAATTTCATAATCTTGAAAGTGCTGTTAAGGATATGAAGAAACTTATTGGGGAAAACACTATAATTATAAGTCTTCTGAATGGTGTGGATTCTGAAAAAATTATCGGTGAAACATATGGCATGGATAAAATTATCTATTCTTATATAAATAAGATTTCCGGAGTTAAGGAAGGAAACAGGATAGACAGGGGTGCAAAGGGAATTATTCATATTGGTTCTGTAGTTGAAAGTGATGAAAATAAGGTTAAAAGAATCTCTGATTTTTTTGAATCCTGTAATATAAATCATGTAATAGAAGATGATGTCATTAAATCCTTATGGTGGAAGCTCATGCTTAACGTTGGTGTTAATCAGTTGGCAGCTTTAACGGGAGCAACATACGGAGTAGTGGTTGAATTCCAGGAAGCAAAAAATATGATGGCTGCTGCAATGATGGAAGTTGTCAAGATATCACAGGCAATGGGTACGGGGCTGACAGAAAATGATATGAACTCATGTTTCTCAAATTTTGATTCACTTCCATACGGAGGAAAACCTTCCATGCTGCAGGATGTTGAAAACAAAAGGAAAACTGAGGTTGAAATGTTCGCTGGACGAATCGTTGAACTTGGTAAAAAGACAGGCATAGCAACGCCTGTAAATAAATTTTTATACAATGCTATAAGGCTTATAGAAAAAAGATATTAGGTAAAAAAACCTTGAAAATACATGGATATTATGGTAATATTAATACAAGGAATAAAAGGAACGACGTTCTGAAGAACAGAACGAAATTACAAATGAACCTATAACCTATATTCTGTACAAATATACTTAAAAAGGTGTGTTTATTATGAAAGCAACGGCAATAATATTAGCTGGCGGAAAAAGCAGTCGTATGAAATACAAGAATAAAGCCTTCCTGGAATATGAAGGAAAACGCTTTATAGACATAGCCATAGGCAAAGCAAAAGTTTTTGATGAAATAATAATAGTAAGTAATACTCCTGAACAATACAGCATGAATAATGTTATGGTTGTAAAGGATATTATTCCCGACAGCGGACCCATGGCAGGTATATTGACGGGACTAAAATATTCAAGGAATCATGTGACCGTAGTTTTTCCCTGTGATACACCTCTTATTAACGAAGAAATGCTTCGGTATTTTGTAGAAATAAGTAGTGGTTATCATGCTGTCATGGCAAAAGTGGACGGATTCTTTCAGCCCCTGTGTGCCGTATATACAAAGGACTGTGAGGAACTTTTCCGAAATGCCTTGAAGAATGGCGAAACAAAGCTACCGAATCTCTTTGATCAGATGAGGATTAGATATGTTTCGAGAGAGGAAATAGAAGAGTTTGGGGACTATGAGTCCATGTTCAAAAACATAAACACAAAGACAGACTATGAATGGTTGTTGAGAGTAAGTGAAAGAAGGAATATCATATGAAAAAGTCAAAAATATTATCAGTAATATCCATGGAAGCCAATACAGGCAAGACTACATTTATTGAAGGAATAATTCCTGAATTGACCAAGAGAGGTTATAGAATAATGACCTTGAAGTATTCATGTCATGATTTTGACATTGATCAGGAAGGTACGGACTCGTACAAGCATTTTGATTCCGGTGCTCAAAGAACAGTAATTGTGGGACCAAACAAGTGTGCAGTCATTGAAAAGACCAACCATCACAAGAACTTGTATGAAATAGCAGACCAATATGATGATGTAGACTTGATAGTGACTGAAGGATTCAGAAAGCTCAATGAAATGACCATAGAGATAATACGAAAATGCAAGACAAGGAAACTGACAACTCCATCCAAGAATCTTTTGGCAGTGGCTTCGGATACCGGTGACTTGAGGACTATTGCACCCATATATGACTTGAATGATTATAAAGGGATATGTGACCTTATTGAAATGAAGATGCTTAGAAGAGATTTATTGGATGTAATAGGGTAGTTGATTTTATGAATTTATTTATGTTATAGACAATATAAGACCTGAAGGGGTATTTCTCCCTTCAGGTCTTTGTGATTTTTGCAAATCTATATATTTATTTTTCGCCGCACTTAACAAGAAGCTGTTCCCATTTCCTGTCTATGTCAGCCTGTATATTTGCTATTAGGTGTTCGTTTCCTGGCTTGAAAAGGTGTTTGAATCTTCCCTGTGGCTTAAGGAATTCTTCGATTGGAAGCTTGTTCTTAGGCTTGTATGTAAGTTTCCATTCTCCGTTAATAACCTCGAACAGCGGCCAGAAGCAAGTTTCAACTGCAAGATCGCACATGATCATAAGGTCTTCAGCAGGATATCTCCATCCTCTTGGACATGGAGCTAGTACATTCATGAATGCAGCTCCATCTGTGTAGATTGCTTTTTCTGCTTTCTCGTGTATGTCCTTGAAGTTCTTTATGAAAGTAGTCTGTGCCACGTATGGTATATTGTGGTTTGC
>CAZFYP010000132.1:0-1601 GCA_964523535.1 uncultured Clostridia bacterium | reverse complement strand
TGGTTGTAGTGTCGGCATACTGGGGAGGTGCCGAGGATCTTTGTATACCTGTGTTCATGTAGGCTCCATTGTCGTAACATACGTAGACCATATCGTGGTTTCTTTCCATTGCACCTGAAAGGGACTGGAATCCTATATCAGCTGTACCGCCATCTCCTCCAAAGGTGATGAACTTGAAATCTTCCTTGACTTTTCCTTTCCTTTTCAATGCCTTGTGGGCAGCTTCGACACCGCTTACTGTAGCACCTGCATTTTCAAATGCATTGTGTATGAATGAATCTTTCCATGCAGTATATGGGTACATGAATGTTGAAACTTCAAGACATCCAGTTGCACATCCTACTACAGCCTTATCATCTTCCTTAAGTGCTCTGGTTACAGCTCTTACAGCTACAGGAGCTCCGCAGCCTGCACACATTCTATGGCCGCCGGCCAGTCTTTCTGGTTTTGCCAGTTCCTTCTTTAAATTGTAAGCCATTACTGTGCCTCCTGTGTTCTAACTGAAAGGTATCTGTAAGTTTCTCCAGTATTTCCAGTTTCGATTATTTCATATAGTGATGCATATACTTCTTCTATGTTTTCAACCTTAACATCTCTTCCGCCAAGTCCATAAACGTAGTTTATTATCTTTGGAGCATTATCAATGCCGTATAGTGCAGTCTTTACTTCTGCATTTAAAGGTCCTCCCTGGTTGCTGAAGCTATCAGACCTGTCCATTACAGCTACTGCCTTCACATCTTTTAGAGCATTTGCTATTTCTTGACCAGGGAAAGGTCTGAAGAGTCTTATCTTGAGAAGTCCTACTTTCTTTCCTTCTTCTCTTAACTTGTCTATTGCATCCTTTGCAGTTCCAGCAGCAGAGTTTATTATTACTATAGCAGCGTCCGCATCATCAAGCTTGTATTCTTCGAAGAGTCCATAGCTCCTACCAGTCATCTTCTCGAATTCTGCAGCAACCTGCAAAGCAGCATCCTTTGCATTTTTCATGCCTTCCACCTGAAGTCTCTTGTGCTCCATATAGAACATTGGCGAGTCATAAGGTCCTATAGACAGGTTTTGGTCTGCATTAAGCAGGTAGTTATCGGGACAGTAGTCTCCAACAAAGTCCTTGACCTTGTCGTCTTCAATAAGCTCTATGTTTTCAACAGCGTGGCTAGTGATGAATCCATCCTGACATACCATTACGGGAAGTCTGACATCCTTATGCTCACCTATTCTAACCGCTTGGATGAAGTTATCGTATGCTTCCTGGTTGTTTTCAGAGTATATCTGTATCCATCCTGCATCCCTTGAACCCATGGAGTCCGAGTGGTCTGCATTGATATTTATAGGTCCTGAAAGTGCCCTATTTACAGCTGACAGCGTTATTGGAAGCCTATTTGATGCTGCTATATATAGTATTTCATGCATTAGTGCAAGACCACATGATGATGTTGCAGTGAATGTTCTTGCTCCAGCTGCTTGTGAACCTACACAAGCAGACATTGCGCTGTGCTCGCTCTCCACAGGTACGAACTCCGTATCTACAAGACCGTCAGCAACATACTTTGAAAAATACTGAGGTATTTCCGTAGATGGTGTAATTGGGAAAGCCGCCATTA
>CAZFYP010000131.1:0-8127 GCA_964523535.1 uncultured Clostridia bacterium | reverse complement strand
CCGATTTTATGGCGTTTGGATCCGCCTTTGCTTCCTTAAGCCACTGGTCTATTGACGGTGATTCCTTCTTTTTTATATTGCTCACGACTCACACCTCGTATTATATAGTCATAGCCATTCTTTACCTTTTCCATAGGTTAAGCTATGCTGGTTTAGATATTGTAATAGCCTTTAATAATATGCCCTTGTAATTACTTTATATCAGAATATTTTATCATATATCACCCTTTGAAAACAATAAAAGATACCGACTAAATAGACGATATCTTTTGATTTATGTTTATTTATACACATTTTATTTAATACTAAGCCATTAAGGTTTATTTACCAGCAAATCTCACTAGTTCTTCAACTTCCAATCTTGGATTAACTACGGGAGTTTCATCAGGATATCCGTAAACTATAAGGGCTGCAACAGTCTCTTCTTCAGGCAGTCCTACAATCTTTGAAATTGACTCGTCATCAATAACTCCCAAAACTGTTGTTCCAATTCCTTTTTCATGGGCTGCCAATAAAAATGTCTGACAAGCAAGACCAGCATCAAATACTTCCCACACGTTGGCCTTTGATGTTACATACTCGTCCTCTTCAAGTTTTCCGCTTTTGCCTTTTACAAAGCTTAGAACCGCTACATTTTTGGCGTTTTTCAATGTATCTATATTATATATGAAGTCATTTACTCCCTCTGCAGCAAGTCTTCCTATTATTGCTTCATCATCAACAAATGTATATCTTGCAACCTGGAAATTCCCCCAGGACGGAGCCCATCTGCTTACATCAACTATGTCTTTCATGGTCTGTCTGTCAACTTTTTCATCCTTGAACTTACGTACACTTCTTCTTTCCTTGATCATTTTAATTGCTTCCATTTTATATACCTTCCTTCATTAAATTCATTATATTTTTCAAGCGCTTTCTATAAGTGAAGTATATACAAATGGTAAGAATTCAACAAGTACTGACATTTTTGTCCGTAAGGACATTCTTGTACATGCCTCCCAACCTTTGGCTTTATTACTGGCTTTCAGAGAATAATTCTTTTTAAACTTTTTTATCTGTCTACATATTCATCCTCAAAATCTATCTCTCCATAATCATAATCATGATTGTAGTTCAATCCCCATTCACCAAGTGAATCCAGGATCGACATCAAGGTACTTCCTCTTTCAGAAGGCGAATACTCCACCCTCAAAGGCTTTTCATCATAGACCTTTCTTTTGATTAATTCATAGCTTTCAAGTTCCCTGAGAACCCTGGTCAAGACCCTTTCATTGATATTGGGAATCTTTCTTTTAAGTTCGCCATATCTGATAACACCTGAATTACCTATATGATGCAATATAAGAGGTTTCCACTTGCCACCTATAAGATCCAATGTGAGCTCCACATTGCAATGAAACGTTTTTTTATCCTTAGTCATTTTATCCTCCTATATTTCCAGATGCTCTCTGATATCCAAGTCATCAAAATTTACATAATATCCATTATAAACTATTAATGCAATATTTTTCAATATACTTACTATTTTCAATAAAATATAGTATAATTTATTATTAAAACACTCTAAACAAACAGCATAAAAAGGAGAATTCATGCCTGGAATAATTGATTATATAAAATGGAGAGGCGATTTGAGTTTTGACCTGTCTCCCTTCAATGAAGTAGACAATCTGATCTTGTCGGAATTATCGTATATAGGTTTTGCAGATTTACTAGATGGCCAAAAGGAATCCACCTTATTTGAAATCGCAGACAATTATCTTGATTTAATAAAGGACCAGGAATTGGGAGTACTCCTTACTGGAGATTTTTATCTTATGCTTGAATTAATGTCCAAGAGCAAGCGCTACAAGGATTTAATCATAAAGGACTGCATTGAACTCATTGATGAAGAAATTGAAATGCAGTTTTCAGCCTTGACAGTGGAGACATGCAAGGATTCCGCCTACATTGCCTACAGGGGAACCGACGATACCCTTGTAGGGTGGAAAGAGGATTTCAAGATGAGTTTTCTTGATGTCATTCCAGCCCAAAAAAAAGCTCTTGAATATTTAAGCATGATAACTTCAAAACTTAACTACAAAAAAATTTATGTAGGGGGCCACTCAAAGGGAGGCAACCTTGCAGTATATGCAGCAGTTCATGCAGATGATGAAATAAAAGAAAGGATTGTAAAGGTATACAACAACGACGGTCCTGGATTCAAGCAAAAACTTCTTGAAACACAAGAGTACAAGGATATTGGCGACAAAATAGAAACACTGATTCCTCAGTCCTCTGTTGTAGGAATGATACTTGAACATGAAGAGTCTTACAAGGTTGTAAAAAGCAATCAGGTAGGTGTCCTTCAACACGACGGTTTTACCTGGGAAGTAATGGGAAGCAAATTCGTATATTTATCCAATGTAGCTGATGACTCCAAGATGGCCGACCTTACATTAAAAAAGGTTCTCAATACCATGGACCTTCAGCAAAGAGAAAAATTTACCAATGTACTTTTTGAAATAATATCAGTTAATGAAAACAGAACTTTGGCTGAAATAAAAAAAGACGGTCTTAAGAGCCTCTACTCCATGTCAAAAAACTTCAACAGTCTAGACAGAAAAACAAAAAAAGCTCTTGTTCAAACTGTATCTATGTTTTTCGAAGAAGGTTTCAGAAGCTTCCTTGAAGTGAAGAATGCAGAACAATGGAAGTTGAAGTTGAATACTTGGCACAAGAACGTTCCCGGTAAGTTAAACAGATATTTCCACAAATCAGATCATCAATAATCTGATTTGTGGATTGTAAAAAGTCACCTTTGATTTACCTTATTCTTCTCTTATTCGACTTTTTTACAATTCTTACAAGAATTTCGTTTCTCCTGAACATGGGTGGCACAAATGGTGGATTGTAAAAAGCCAGCATGCAGCTGGAATTCTTTTCATAACCTCTGCTTTCTATCCATTCGTATAGTTTTTTCTTCATTTTTTCTTCTTTGAATTCGTTAGAAGATCCAGAATACCTTATGGCTCCAAAAAGACCTGTGGTGAATTTTTTTACTTTTAGGTTTTTATTTTTCGGTACCGGTATATTATCTGCAAACTTACCAGGAACGACAAATGCCATCTTCTTCTTTTCATGTGTAACTTCCTCTATAACTGGTACTGTCATATTTATTTTTTCCTTTTCAACATTATCAGATGAAATATATTTGAACAAAGTTCTGAATCCACCTGCTATCTCAGGATCGTCAATATTGTCATACTCTACTGTATAAAAATCAACATATTCTCTAACTTCAAATTCATCTTCCTTTTCAATTATCTTGTATTCAGGGCTTTCATATTTACCCATGAAATCACTCCTTTCAAGTTATTATTAAAGGCTGTCTTTTCATACTTGGCCTATACTTCTTCTGACTAAAACAACTTCACCTGCCAGTAATACTAGCAATGAAATGAAAACTGTAATTATAACAGAAATATACTCACCATTAAATCCAGTCTCTGAAAAATGCTTTATGGCTATACCGCTATATGCCCATAAAATAACAAGACCATATTCCTTGCTTTTGTAAAATAGCATAGCTAAAAGGCCTATGATTGCTCCCGTAAGAAGTATGATTACTGTCCATACATATTCTGCCATACCCAGCTGATTCCACTGTATACTGACAAGATAAGTAGTTACATTGGCTATTGTAGCTACAGTTATCCAGCCTAAATATACTGTAAATGGCAGTCGAAGGAATATATACTGTCTCAAGCTTAATTCCTTTTTTCTAAGATATACATTTATTGCAATCAAAGATAACAAAATGCCAGCCATAATACATAAACTTATAAGTATCTTGTCATAATGCCATGCAAATATCCAAATTGAATTGAGTATGGAAGAAATTGAAAACAAGATACCCACTCTGGAAAATATCTTTTTTAAGTCATCGTCTTTATAGTACTTGAATTGGTAAACTACATATCCAAACAGCAGAAGATATATAAGTATCCATATTGAGAATGTAATGGCTGCCGGAGCAAAAAGGTTTTCATATGAATCTGATATGTCTCCTGTTCCCCTGCCATTTATTGGTAAAATATTGGCCAAGGAATTGACAATTATCATTCCTACATATGTTATAGCAACAAATACCGATAATAAATTAATAGTTTTACCTTCATTCATAATAAATATCTCCTTCTTCTGATTTTACTGGACAAATCTAATCCTTGAATTCAATTCATATTTCCTCTATGTACCATGAAGTCATCCTTTCAATATTAGATTTATCATATTTGAAATTTCAATAACATTCCCTATACTTCTATTTTAGTACTTGTTGTGGCATTTGTAAAATTTTAAATATTGAAAAACACCCCCCAACAGGTCAGGAGGTGCTTAAATAAACCATATATTTACTTTCTATTCCCTTAGATTACTCAGCATCCCTTACAAGTCTTACCATGTTATATACACGCTGCTCATCCCCTTGAGGTGCATTCTCATCAGGTGCAGGATAATCTTCACGGTCACCTGTCTTTGGATCACTTTTTTGTGAGCCTGACCCGTGGGCATCTACAACTTCACCATCCATGGTTCCCATTCCATTACCGAATACAACATAACTTGCAGCATTGTATTCAATGGTACTTGCACTTGTATCGTCATGGGTTGTTGACGACCAGAAATAGCCATAGTCATCCTCTCCGAAACAGTTGACAATAGGTGTACAGTAGAACATATCATCAATGGCCGGTGAATCAGTAGTAGTAGGAGACTTTGAATAGTCTATTATACTTTGAAGTTCTTTTACATTTGGCAGTCTCCAGTCAGAATATCCCAGGAACTCGGCTTCATTCATTTCCTCTACCCAGCTTAAAGCTTCTTCCCAGTTCATTGTACCATCAGCTTCACTTCCTGCCTCATAGTAGGCTGAATCATTTTGCATCCACATCAAGCTACTTGCTTCATCTGTAATAGTTTCATCACCATTTTCTACAAAGAGGTTTTGCCCGTAGCTTGTATTTCCGCATACATGATAGCAGTAGAATTCTTTGGTAATCTCATAGCCTTTAATACGTCCATCTGCAAAGTTATAACCAAATACAGTGGTATTACCGCCTAATGTTGTTGAATCATAAATAGTAGTCGTCAGAATCTGTGAATCAATAAATCTAGGCTCACCTGCTTCATCACCATATAGGAATACGAAATAATCAGTATCAATATATGGAGTTGATGTATCAGAACTGGTTCTTGTCATTCCTGAAAACTGTACAAGTGAATATAGTTCCTTGATTGTTGGAATTCTCCAGTCACTGTGTCCACCAAGGGCTTCTTCATTAAAGTCATCCAAACCATTTACAGCATCTTCCCAATCAAGTTTATCACCTGGGTCCTGCTGCCATATAAGTCCTGTTACATTGTCAGTAATGGTTCCATCGCCATTATCCGTATAGCTTGGTGCATTTCCTGTAAAAGATGCATCCTGGCCATAGAACGATTCTCCTTGTGCAGGTTCATCTATTATTGCATCATTGGAAAAGAAAAGTGTTTGATTGGTATCAACTATAGGATAGCCATCAACTTCAGCAGTATATCCCACAGCTTCTACTAATTGAGCTTCTAAAGCGTTAGCTTCGTCTACGCTTAGCATCTCTTCCATATTGGCTATTGGACCTTCTCCTCCTGCACTTTCTCCACTATCATTTGACATAGGTGATAGTTCAAATTCAGCTTCAAGTATGGTTGCCTGATCTGCAGATATGATACCCTCTTCAGCAGCACCTGCAAATGGATTTTCCATTCCCTCGTTTTCACCTTCCGCCGCATTATTTGGGTCATTCGCCTCCATATAAACTGAAAGTGCTTGGGCCTCTTCAACAGTTAAAACTCCATCTGCTATAAACTGAGCAAACATTGAACCTTGACCTTCTTCATTCATATCCTTGCTTTCACTTTCAGGAACCTGCTCTTTTTCAGCATCCGGCTCATCCTTGACAGCCTCTGTTGTTTCCAAATCACTTGTTTCTTGTGTAATATCACCTGATGAACAAGCTGTAAAAACCATAACTGCCATCATTAATATCGCTAATAATCTCTTCATTGTTTTTCTCCTTAATGTGTTTTTGATGTAATCTCATCTGATTTGATATCATATTAACACATGAAAATGAAGTCTAAGTGAAGTCTGTCTGAAAATAAATGAAGTCTCTGATTTTTTAGATTTTCACTTCAAAACAATTCATTGAATCTGCTATATATGCTCTGATGCTGCCTTTATGCAAGTCTACTATGCTCTTGGTAATGGCAAGACCAAGTCCATTACCTTCCGTATTCGTATCCACCTGATAGAAGCTCTCCCAAATATTGTCAAGTTCATTTTCAGGAATCAGTTTCCCTGTATTTTTAATTGTCAGTATAGCTTTATAGCTTTTTTTTTGAACAGTTACAAGAACTGAACCCTTATTCTCCACATTCTTCATGGCATTGGTCACAAGATTCACAATAACCTGACCAAGTCTTAAACGGTCTCCATATACTTCTACATTTTGTGATTTATCCCAGACAAGATTTACTTCTTTATGACTTTCCATATTTTCATATC
This sequence comes from uncultured Clostridia bacterium, assembly GCA_964523535.1. Lineage (GTDB taxonomy): Bacteria > Bacillota > Clostridia > Tissierellales > Dethiosulfatibacteraceae > Dethiosulfatibacter. The sequence goes on along the minus strand of CAZFYP010000131.1, from coordinate 1,541 downwards.
TTTCCAGAATATCACTCACCAACCCTGTCAAATCAAAATTTTCCTTCTCAATGGTAAATACCCCCGACTGATAACTTGACAGGTCCAAAAGGTCGTTGATCATTTCATTTACTTTGTTTCCTTCATCGAATATAACCTGATAATATTTTTCCTTGCTGTCTTCCGTTTTAGGAATTTTTCTTATTAGCCCTTCAGCATAAGCAATAATAACGCTCATAGGATTTTTTAGTTCATGAGAAACATCCGATACAAAACGTCTTCTCATACTTTCTAGATTTTTTTCTTTGGAAAGCTCTCTCTCCAATTTAATATTTGTCTCATTGATGATTTCAATATTGGACTGTAATTTTCTAGCCATGGAATTGATGCTTACTGCTAGGTCACTGATTTCATCCCTGCCCTTTTCATCTACCATCAGATCAAAATCCATAGACGCAATCTTTTCCGTTGCATCCTTAAGATTTATAATGGGTTTTGCAATTCTATTTGCTGAAATATAGATAACAATAGAGGCCAATATATAAACCACAAGAGTAATGGCAATAAGAAACTGCATGAAGATCCTCTGCACCTCATGAAGTATACCCATCTGCTTTATAATAATCAGTAATTTACCGTCGTCAAATTCCATTGGGCTCACCAATTTACTTTCTTCCAGGGATTCTGCCTTGAAGAGTATGAATCGGGGGATTTCATCGGACGATTGCTCCCTCAACTCATCTACCTGATTCTGACTCAAATGTCTGCCTGAATCTATCATGCTGTTGTTCCAGACCAATTGGTTGTCTTTGTCATAAATGTATAGAATCGAACCAGTATTCTTAGACAGCTCTATATTACTTTCTTCTTCACCAAGACTACCTGCAGCAACGGCTTTTTCAACTTCTTTCTCAATAATATTCTTGTTGTAGCTAATGAAGAAATCATCCATGAAATAATAACTTCCAAGAATAACCATACTCATCATAATCAAAAATACAAGAGAGTATATGACAAGAAGTTTTTTTGTAATACCCTTATTTATCCAATTTTTCAAATCTATAACCCGCCCCTCTTACTGTAACAATTATGCGCCCATAATCACCCAGTTTATTTCTCAACGTCTTTATATGGGTATTCAGAGTCCCTTGGTCACCTTCATAATCATAACCCCATATCCTGTCCAGAATAGTCTGTCGCCCCACAAGTTTATTTTCATTATTCAGCAGATAAGCAAGGATTTCATATTCTTTTTGTGACAATTTTAAAGATTTTCCTTTAATGGAAACTTCTCTTTTAGTCATATTGCTATTCAATTCACCAATTGAAACTTCACGCGAATTCTCCATTTCTCTTATCCTTAGTGCCGCCTTGACTCTGGCCAACAGAACCGTGTAGTTAAAGGGTTTTGTAATATAATCCACTGCTCCCATATTAAGCCCTTTTGCTTCATTATAGCTTTCACTGAGAGCTGTCAGGAAGATAACCGGTGCATCACTTATCTCTCGTATCTCCCCAAGGACCTCATATCCATCCATATCCGGCATTCGTATATCCAGCAG
>CAZFYP010000130.1:0-8142 GCA_964523535.1 uncultured Clostridia bacterium | reverse complement strand
ACTTGCAAATACTCCTTGACTATATATACTATATTTGTTATCATAGTATTATAATAAAGCAAGTTGTAGTGAGCTTATACAAAGAAAAATCAATAAATTGTAGCTGAATAAGAGGTTTTTCTTTTTTATATTTGCTGCGTAACGATATTTTTTTGGCATTGCGTGAAACTAAAAATAAAATACTTGCATAAATGATGGAGGATAACAAAGATGGTAGATAATAATTATTCACAAATAGTAGATGTTATAAAACCTAATTTATTTAAAGGTATTTTCCCATATGAGAAGTTCCCGGTAAGTAAATTTGATAATGTTACACTTCCATATGATTTGCCTGAGGATATCTGGATAACAGATACTACGTTTAGAGACGGACAGCAGTCTATGGAATCATTCACTGTTGAACAGATAGAAAAGATATTCAAAATGTTAAATATTCTTGATAATGGAAATGGACTGATTAGACAGTCCGAATTTTTCATGTATTCGAAAAGAGACAGGGAAGCACTGGAAAAATGTCAGGCTTTAGGATTTAAGTTTCCTGAAATAACTGGTTGGGCCAGACCTAAAATTGAAGATATGAAACTTGCTAAAGCATGTGGAGTTAAGGAAACAGGTATATTGATGTCGTGTTCGGATTATCATATTTTTCAGAAACTCAATAAAAGCAGAAGCCAGGTATTCAGTCTTTATTTGAGTGCAATTGAGAAAGCACTTGAATATGGTATAAAACCAAGATGTCACCTGGAAGATGTTACAAGAGCAGATGTTTTTGGATTTGTAATTCCATTGGTAACTGCTATAAACGATATGGGTAAGGCAGCTGGAGTGGATATCAAGTTTAGAATCTGCGATACACTGGGAGTAGGTAAACCTTTCAATGGACATAAGCTTCCAAGAAGCGTTCCTGGACTGGTTTACTATATAAAGAATCTTACAGGATTGAAATCAGAGCAACTTGAATGGCATGGACACAACGACTACTATTACTGTACAGCAAATTCAACGGCAGCATGGATGTACGGAGCATCTTCAGTTAGTACTACTTTATTGGGAATTGGTGAAAGAACAGGAAATTGTCCAATGGAATCAATGCTTGTAGAGTATCATCAGTTGAAAGAACCAAAAAACAAGATAAATTTTGCCATGCTTAATGAGATAGTGGCTTTCTTTGACGAAGAATTTGGATTTAAGGTTCATACGAAAATGCCGTTTTTGGGTGCGGAATCAAATTCTACAAGAGCAGGTATACATGCAGATGGAATAATGAAAAATGCCGACATTTACAATTCTTTCAACAGCAAGGATATATTCAATAGAAATATTAAAATTGTTGTTAATCAGTATTCGGGAGTCGCAGGAATTTCAGGTTGGATAAACCTATATTATGATCTTCCAAAAGAAATGAGAATATCTAAAAGGGACTCAAGAGTTAGTCTTATAAAAAATCTCATAGATGCAGAATATGATGCAGGAAGAACGACTGCAATAAGTGATAAGGAAATGGTTAAGTTCACGGAACAGATATTTGGAAAAGCCTTAAATGATATATGTAATGATACAAGTGAAGATAAAAAAGGAGTTTTATAAAAAAGCGAAAGTTATTTTACTGAAAAACATAAATGTGTATGCAAGTTGTAAACAAACGTGTGAGTAACGTGGAATACCGAATACAAATAAGTTTAAAGTAGAAATAATTAAAAAAATAATAAAAATCGCTTGATAAATTAATAAAACTTTGTTACACTGTTAACTAATATAAAACAAATTGAAATGGAGTTTATAACTCCATTTTTATTTAGCTGTATATTGATTCTAATAATATGATAAAATATTGTGTTGAATAATATTTACGAAATGAATAGTAAAATTGTAAGGTGGTGTTTGATTAAATGAAGAAGTTTAAAAGAATTTTAGTAGCAAACAGAGGTGAGATTGCCATAAGAATCTTCAGGGCTTGTAGAGAGCTGGGAATAAGATCTGTGGCAATTTATTCTGAAGAGGATAAGAATGCGCTTTTCAGAACCAAGGCTGATGAATCATATCAAATAGGAAAGAACAAGGGTCCGGTTGAAGCATATCTTGGAATTGATGAAATAATAAGTCTTGCCAAGTCTAAGGGTGCGGATGCAATACATCCTGGATATGGATTTCTGGCTGAAAACACTGAATTCGCAAGGAAGTGCGAAGAGGCTGGAATTGAATTCATAGGTCCTGACCATATAATGATGGATAGCCTAGGAGATAAAATAAAGTCAAAATTGGTTGCCAACAAGGTGGGAGTACCTACTATACCAGGTGTGGAAAAAGCTGTGCACACTGACAAGGATGCAAAGAAATTTGCTGAATTCTGCGGTTATCCTGTAATGCTGAAAGCTGCTGCAGGCGGTGGCGGTAGAGGTATGAGGATAGTAAGGGAAGAAAAGGATCTTCTTTCCGAATTTAGAAGTGCTAAAAATGAAGCAAAAAAAGCTTTCGGGATTGATGATATATTTATAGAAAAGTATCTTGAAAAGCCGAAACATATAGAGGTTCAGATTCTTGGAGATAAATACGGTAATCTTGTACATTTATATGACAGGGATTGCTCGATTCAGAGAAGGCATCAGAAGTTGGTGGAGTTTACACCTTCAATCTGTCTGACTGAAGAGCAGAGAAGTAATATATGTAATGATGCCTTGAAAATCGCAGGTGCCGTTGATTATAGAAATGCCGGTACTGTGGAATTTTTGGTTGATTCAAATGGTGATCATTATTTCATAGAAATGAACCCGAGAATCCAGGTTGAACATACAGTTTCAGAAATGGTAACTGCTATTGATATAGTACAGGCCCAAATAATGGTAGCCGAAGGTTATGCCCTTGATTCGGATGAAATTGGAATCAAGTCCCAGGATGATGTTAAGGTCAATGGATTTGCTATTCAATGTCGTGTTACAACTGAAGATCCTACAAACAATTTTGCTCCGGATACAGGAATAATTGACGTATACCGTTCGAGTTCAGGGCTTGGAATAAGACTGGATGGAGGTAATGGATTTACAGGTGCTGTAATCAGTCCATATTATGACAGTTTGCTTGTTAAGGTTACTTCTCATGCAAGAACATTCAACGATGCAATAAGGAAATCTACAAGAGCCCTTAAGGAATTTAAAATCAGAGGTGTTAAGACGAATATTGGATTCCTTCTTAATGTTTTGAATCACGAAACATTCAAAGCTGGAAATTGTGATACTGGATTCATTGCAGAAAATCCGGAGCTTCTGGATATTAGAGGTGGTGCCGATGAAGAGTTGAGGGTTCTCAAATACATAGGAAACCTGATTGTCAATGAAGCTAGGGGAGAAAAACCTCAATTTGATGTTCCTAGAATACCGGAATATGAAAATGTTGGAACACTTTCAGGAACAAAGCAGATTCTAGATAGTAAGGGACCGGAAGGTCTTGCTGACTGGATAAGGAATGAGAAACGACTACTTTTGACTGATACTACTATGAGGGATGCCCACCAGTCGTTGATGGCTACAAGAATGAGAACTGTGGACATGCTTAAGATTGCACCTGCGATTTCCAATATAGGTAAAGACCTGTTTTCCTTGGAACTGTGGGGAGGAGCTACTTTCGATGTTGCCTACAGATTCCTGAAGGAATCACCATGGGAAAGATTGGAAGAGTTAAGGAAGAAAGTTCCGAATGTAATGTTCCAGATGCTTCTAAGAGGATCCAATGCAGTAGGATACAAGAATTATCCTGACAATGTAATAAGGAAGTTCGTTAAACAGTCTACAAAATCTGGAATAGATGTTTTCAGGATATTCGACTCACTAAACTGGGTTAAGGGAATGGAAATTGCCATAGATGAAGTTCTAAACCAGGGCAAGGTGGTTGAAGCAAGTATTTGTTATACTGGAGATATACTTGACGAATCAAAGGACAAGTATACATTGAAGTATTATGTGGATATGGCAAGGGAACTTGAAAAAGCAGGCGCTCATATTCTTGCAATAAAGGATATGTCGGGTCTTCTTAAGCCCATGGCAGCAAATAAGCTTGTTAAGGCTCTTAAGAACGAAGTTGGGCTTCCTATTCATCTTCATACCCATGATACAAGTGGGAATGGTATAGCGACTGTACTTATGGCGGCTATAGCAGATGTAGATATAGTAGATGCTGCATTCAACAGTATGTCAGGTCTCACAAGTCAGCCGGCCCTAAACTCTGTAGTGGCAGCAATGGAAAATACTGGCAGAGACACTGGATTAAAGCTTGATGATCTTCAAGGTATATCTGATTATTGGGATGCAGTAAGACCTGTTTATGGTAACTTTGAATCGGGTCTGAAGTCCGGTACGGCAGAGATTTACAAATATGAAATTCCTGGAGGACAGTATTCGAACTTAAAACCTCAGGTTGAGAGTTTTGGTCTTGGACACAAGTTTCAGGAAGTTAAGGAAATGTACAAATCTGTTAATGAAATGTTTGGAGATATTGTAAAGGTTACACCATCTTCAAAAGCTGTAGGAGACCTGGCTATATTCATGATTCAGAATGATCTGAATCCGGAAAATATTTATGATAAGGCTAAAGACATGGACTTCCCTGATTCTTCGGTAGCGTATTTCCAGGGTATGATGGGACAGCCTATGGGCGGATTCCCAGAGGACCTAAGATCACTGGTTCTTAAAGGAAAGGAAACAATCTATAAAAGACCTGGGGAATTGCTTCCTGCTGAGGATTTTGACAAGATTAAAGCTCACCTGGATGAAAAGTTCGATATGGATAGTGATGAGAAGGATGTTTTAAGTTATGCCCTTTATCCAAAGGTGTATGAAGACTATCTCAAGTACTTGGAAGAAACGGGAGAATTCACCCATATGGGTAGTGATATTTATTTCCATGGATTGACTGAAGGAGAAACATGCGAGGTCAAAATCGATGAAGGTAAAATCCTTGTAATCAAGCTTATTGAAGTTAGAAAAATAAGTGATGATGGATTCAGAGATATAGTATTTGAGCTTAATGGAAACAGAAGGGTAATCAATGTTAAGGATGAAAGTGCAAAAACTGTAGCCAATGGAGCTTCAAAACTTATGGCTGATGAGTCCATACCTGGAGAAATAGGAGCCAACATACCGGGAACCATAATCAAGGTTCTTGTGAATGAAGGAGATCAGGTAGATGCCAAAACTCCTGTAGCAATAATAGAAGCAATGAAGATGGAAACAAATATTTTGTCTCCTGTAGCAGGAGTTGTTGTAGATATGCATGTAAAAGAAGGACAACAGCTAGAGGCAGGAGAGCTTGTGGCTGTAGTTGAATAAAACTGGATAATGTTATTTATGAGGCGTCGACAAATGTCGGCGCCTTTTTAATGATATCATTCGAAAATCTTCCTTATTATATAGAGATTATCGTGCCGAGGGAGTAGGGAACATGCTGACTTATTATCGTATACTAGCTAAAATCAGAACATATGTCGAAAAAATCATTTTATTTTTCTCTGTAGACGAATTATAGACGCTTGTAATATAAACTAAAAACAAATTAATAGACTTATTCGGTCAGTAATATTAGGAGGAAGTAAAATGTTAAACAATTTAGACATTGCACAATCAATGACAATCAAATTAGATGCAGAATTGCCAGCGTATCCGGAGTTTGATCCACAATATAGAAGAGCTCCCAAAAGAGAACTTACCCTGACTGACAGGGAGATAAAACTTGCTTTAAAAAATGCTTTGAGATATATTCCTGAAGAACATCATGAAGTAGTAGCTCCTGAATTTTTAGACGAGCTAATGACTTACGGTAGAATTTACGGTTACAGATACAGACCAGTTGGAAAATTATATGGAAAGTCAATAGATGAGTATAAAGGGAACTGTACAGAAGGTAAGGCATTCCAAGTAATGATCGACAACAATCTTGACTTTGAAATTTGTCTTTATCCTTATGAACTTGTTACATATGGAGAGACTGGACAGGTTTGTCAGAACTGGATGCAGTACAGATTGATAATGAAATATCTTGAAGAACTTACAGACGAGCAAACTTTGGTTCTTTTTTCCGGACATCCCGTTGGATTATTCAAGTCCCATAAGACAAGTCCTAGAGTATTGCTTACAAACGGTCTTATGATAGGTATGTTTGACAATCCTGAAGATTGGTCAAAAGCTACAGCAATGGGAGTATCAAGCTACGGACAGATGACTGCAGGTGGATGGATGTACATAGGACCACAGGGAATCGTTCACGGTACTTTCAATACTCTTCTTATAGCAGGAAGAATGAAGCTGGGAGTACCTGCTGATGGAGACCTTAGTGGACACATGTTTGTAACATCAGGACTTGGTGGTATGAGTGGTGCTCAACCTAAGGCTATTGAGATTGCCAATGGTGTAGGTATCATAGCAGAGGTTGACTTCTCAAGAATCCAGACAAGACTTGACCAGGGTTGGGTTTCAAAAGCTACTTCAGACTTGAAGGAAGCATTTGAAATGGCTCATGAATATATGGAAAAGAAAGAAACAATTTCAATAGCATATCATGGAAATATTGTTGACCTTCTTCAATATGCAGTAGATAACGATGAAAATATTGAACTTCTTTCAGACCAGACTTCTTGTCACGTACCTTATGATGGAGGATACTGTCCACAAGGAATCACATTTGATGAAAGAACTGAAATGATAAAAAATGACAAGGCTGCATTTACAAAGCTTGTTGACGAGTCATTGGTTAAACACTATCACCTGGTTAAGACTCTTGTAGAAAGAGGAACTTACTTCTTTGACTATGGGAATGCATTCATGAGAGCTGTTTATGATGCAGGAGCCAAAGATATAGCTAAAAATGGTCTTGATACAAGTGAAGGATTCATATTTCCTTCATATGTAGAGGATATCTTGGGACCTGAACTTTTTGACTATGGTTATGGACCATTCAGATGGGTATGTCTAAGCGGAAAGCATGATGATTTGGTTAAGACTGACAAGGCTGCAATGTCTGTAATAGATCCTAACAGAAGGGGTCAGGACAGAGATAACTGGGTATGGATAAGAGATGCTGAGAAGAATCAACTTGTAGTGGGTACTCAGGCTAGAATCCTTTATCAGGATGCTCTTGGAAGAAGAGATATAGCACTTAAATTTAACAAAATGGTAAGAGATGGAGAAATCGGACCTGTAATGCTTGGAAGAGATCATCACGATACTGGTGGAACTGATTCACCTTACAGAGAGACATCAAACATTAAAGATGGTTCTAACATAACTGCAGATATGGCAGTACAGTGTTTCGCGGGTAATGCAGCCAGAGGAATGAGTCTGGTAGCTCTTCACAATGGTGGAGGAGTTGGAATAAGCAAGTCTATCAACGGTGGATTCGGTATGGTTCTTGATGGAAGTGAAAGAGTTGACGAGATACTGATGAAGAGTATTCCGTGGGACACAATGGTTGGAGTATCAAGAAGAAGTTGGGCAAGAAATGAAAATTCAGTGGAAACAGCAGTTGAATACAACAAGCAGTTCAAGACTGAAGACCATATTACAGTGCCATATATTGCCAGCGACGACTTGATTGAAAAAACATTCAACAATTACAAGAAGTAAAGATGATTTAACATGTTTTGTACAGTGTTTGCACAAATTGTTCAGACACTGTACAAGCGTTGAAAATATATGAGTTAAAAAAATAAATTTAAATTTTTAGGAGAATACAATGAATAGAATTATAGAGTGTGTCCCGAATTTCAGTGAAGGCAGGGACCTTGAGAAAATAGAAAAAATTGTAGAATCTTTCAGAGCAAAAAAAGGAGTCAAGCTTCTTGATTACAGTAACGACGAGTCTCACAACAGATGTGTTGTTACTGTTGTTGGAGAGCCCGAACCTCTTAAGGCTGCAATGATTGAAGCAATAGGAAAGGCAGTTGAACTTATTGACCTTACCAAGCATGAAGGACAACACCCAAGAATGGGAGCTGTTGATGTTATACCTTTTATTCCTATCAAGAATGTAACAGTTGAAGAAGCTGATACCCTTGCAAAAGAAACTGCAAAGGAAGCATCAGAAAAATTTGGACTCCCTTTCTTCCTTTACGAGAAGTCTGCATCAGCTCCTCACAGAGAGAATCTTGCAAAAGTA
>CAZFYP010000129.1:0-8243 GCA_964523535.1 uncultured Clostridia bacterium | reverse complement strand
CGCAGTTACAACCTTTGGTATTTATTCCGGGGCAGTGGCTAAGCATTTAACAGATGTTGCAAATGAAGCGGGATATAGCTTTTCTTATATTAATGCTATTAAAATGGTGGATAACTATATACCGACCTTTGATATGGAAAAAGAAGCTAAAAATGAAGTGAAAAAAGAGATAGAGAAGCATTTACAAGTTATTAAGTCTGATATTGAGGCTTCTAAAAAATGGATAATCAAAGGATCAATTATGCGTAAAACCACCTTTAATCTTATGAGTAAGAGGGCATATAAGCCGTTCAGCAAAAAAACATTAAAGGTTCATGTTTATGGTGAAGGTATTGAAAACTACATGTATTTAGATGATACTTGTACAGGGTGTGGACTTTGTGCCAGCGTATGTCCCGTTGATAACATCGAGGTGGATAAAGAAAATAGAAAGATAGATCTGAAAGACAAGTGCTTTGCCTGTTTCGCATGTCTACATAATTGTCCTGCAAAAGCTATACATATAAAAGGTGAAGTTAACGGCAACAGATATATAAATCGTCATATTAAAGTAAAAGAAATTATTGAAGCTAATAAGTAGGATTTATGAAAAATGAACAAGACCACCCTTTATAGATGGTCTTTTTTTCATGATGTTTTACCGTTCTTGAAGTTCAAATGTTATGTCAGCAGGTGGAATAAAGAGATGGAATGTATATTCTGTCAAGTTTTATAGTGTTGCAAATCAGATGAGTTTTATTAGTCATTAGTTGAGGAAAATTCCACTAAAACATATCTTTCATTCCGTTGATTGTGACCTGTTCATCATCATCCATGGGAACAACTATGCAACGCTTACCATCAATGAATTCTGTCTTGATGGTAGGGAGTTTATTAGGTTTAACATGGAGGACTACATCATAGTCAGATGGTTGGGCATCTACTGATGTGTTTGCTCTTGAGTTCTCGGTTTCATCTGCAACTATAGCCTCATGTTCATCCTCGGATTGCGAATTATCTATGGGTTCACTACTATTTGTCACTTCTTCAAGTTTGTTTTCAAGCTTTTCAACTTCTTTCATCAATTTTTCTTCTTTTTTCTTTTGAGCATTGGCTTTAAGTAGTTTTGAATCAACCAGACTTTCGGCGAGAGGAAGGTCTTGACCAAAATTCTCCGTATAGGATGCTTCGATTTTTTCAGTCACTTCTTCAGAGACTCCGCTGTCTATCAGAAGTTTTTTTACTTTATCCTTTGACAAAGTGATAGGATCGGCATCTGTATCCTCATAGACTTCATTGTATTCTTCAATCATAGTATTAAGATTTTCCTGGATATCTGCAAAAACCTTTATAGAGACTGCGTCATCTGGACTTACTGTGTTTTTTATTATTTATTAAAAAGTTTCCTTTTGAATGGTTGCTGTTTGTTTTGGTAAGCAGCCCAATGTATTTTCCATCACTTCTGAATGAGGATCTTTGGCATTCTTAGTGTAGTACATAATGGTATTGACATCAGAACTTCGATCTATGAAGCCTGGAAAGACAAATCCTAGAGCTGGAACTTCAACAACCCAATCTCTGATTCTAGCCTTGATTTCACGTTTTGACTCAAAATATCCAAGACCTGGTTTGGATAGTGATACAGGACAGATGGCGCACATTATGTATTCATAGATTTCTTCTGATTCATCAAGTTTGATATTATCGGTGGTTTTAGTCATGACATCATAGACATCATGAAAAACCAGTATTAAAAAGTTACCGGCATAATCAAAACTGTCTATTATTGAGTTATAGAATTTCCTTAGCAAAGTATCATCTTTCAATCCGCTTTTCTTTAGCCGCATTAGAAAATCTTGTTTTTCGTTGTTAAAGTTTTCATCTAAGGGTAAGTTCAGTTCCAGCAGATTGTTATCGATGGTACCTGACAGGACTTTCTTGCTTATTTCCAAGTATTTGTAGAATTCTTCTTCCGGCAGATTCAAAAATGTTTCTTTAAACTCCACTTGTGTATTCTTCTCACCATCTACGTAACAGCCACATAGTTTTGTAAATGTGCACTGATCTTTTTTAAAGCGTCTCTTTAATTCAAGTATATCTTTTCTATTCATATGACCTCGCATTATAGTTTTATTAATTGGCACATATATAGTGTAGCTGTTTTTGTGAATTAATCAATCACTATTTGTCAAAATATCTCGAAATTGTTTGCCTGATGCAAAAATTATCGGTTAGTCATAGCTTTTGAGATAGATCATTCGCTTAATTTGATGAAATGCTATATAATGACAGAGATAGTAATGTAAATACTGAAATGAACTGATACAAAAATGGAGGATTCATGAATAATAGCAAGGATAAAAAGCTTCAAAGCAATTCGAAGTCAAGACCTAAATCAAAGGGTCAGAATAAATACAAGCCCAAAGAAGAAAGCAAGTCAAAATCTGTATCGAAAAACAGATCTAAAAGGAAACGAACAAATGTCCTTTTCAACCTAACAAATGCCGAAAGAAAAAAGAAAAACTATATGTATAAAAATTTGACTCAAGCAAAATGCTATAATTGTGATTTTAGTGATTCGAATTTTGATTATGTCAGTTTCAGGGGTGCCAGCATGAAGTCTTGTAAGTTTTCTGGCTGCTCCTTTAAAAGTGCAGAGTTTGTTGGGACGAATCTTAAGGAAAGTAATTTTTCAAATGCAAGGTTTGAAAATGTTGTTTTTGAATCGGTTAAATTGGTAGATGTTAATTTTAAGGGTGCAACATTTGTGAATACAGTGTTTTTATCAACAGATGTCCAAGGTGCAAAGAATTTGGATCTGAATGATAAAAACATCAAAGTATATGAAGAAATGCCGGTTATAGAAATAAGTGAAGACTTAAGAACTGCACTTGAAACTGCAATGGTAAATAAATTTGTGAAAAAAGCTCGTGTACTGGATACAAGGAAAGGTGAAATAAATCACTTGAGCCTGATGATTCTATTGGAACACTTTGACGAAGAAAGCTTGATTAAAGGATTGAATAACTTGGAAGCACACATAGACAGAGACTTCTATACTTTGAGTTTTATCATCACTTTGATTAACAAGTTAAAAAAAATTAAATAAATTAATATACACAAAAGGTTGTGTGATATCACACAACCTTTACTTTATTGTTTGAACTTGTTTTTTCTGAATCCTTGGTGATGAGATATATGGAAAAGAGTATGAGAGCTGTTCCCAACATCTGTATTGCAGTGATTGTTTCATCCAGTACAATCACTCCTGTTACTATGGATACGGCCGGCAGTAGATTTATGAATATGGTGCATACAGTAGGGTTCAAGTGCTCAAGAGAATAGTTGAACAATGAGTATGCAATGGCCGAGCATATTATACCAAGATAGGCCAGGTTTAAATTGGTCACCAGTGATGCTTCAAGAGGATTGGTCCAGTTGAAAGGAATTAGCAGTCCCAAAAGCACTGTACCTATGACTGTCTGATAGAAGAGTATTGTAACCGGTGAATAGTTCTTTGACAGAGATTTTGTAGTAAAGGTATAGGTTACCCATGAAAATACAGACATGAGAATGAGTGATGACCCTATTATTATATTTCTTATGTCTGTTCCTGTATCGAATCCTACTATCAAACACACTCCTGCCAGAGATATGAAAACCGATACAACCTTTACCAGGCTCAGCTTTTGTCTTGACAGTATTGCTTCCACTACCATGGTCAGTATGGGTACAAGACCCAGCAGAATTGAAGTCAAGGATGCAGATATATATTTAAGTCCTGTATTCTGGAATATAAAGTAGAAGAATACACCGGAGGCTCCTGCAATCAGGAATGTTTTTCTGTCTTCTATCCTCATCTTAACTGTGGGATAGCTTATTTTTTTCAGTATGAAGAGTACTGCTGATGCAATGACTGCCCTCCAGAATGATATGGATATTGAATTGTAGTACTCCATTGCAATTTTAGTATTTATCAGTGAAATTCCCCATACCAGAATAGTGAAGAGAATTGCGGCATAGGCACTTCTTTTTTTGTTGTTCACTTATTGATCCTCCTGTATAATTAGATATGTGTTACTATTTTTCATTAAATTATACAAATTTATTGATATACATCAATTGATAAGGTATTATAGCATATGTTTTATTTTATATGAAGATAAAACATATAAACCGATGTATATATTTTACTTTTGCTTACTTACAATTATAATAATGAGGTGATTTTTTGGATTTAAACTTGCTTATAACTGCAGTAACACCGGGTATTGCTTTTGCTTTGATTATATATTTTGTGGACAGATATGACAGAGAGCCTTTAAAGCTATTGGTTAAGACCTTTATTGGAGGAGCTCTAATTGTGTTTCCTACAGTTCTTTTGGAATCTTTTTTATCCATGTTCAATATTTTCGGTGGACTTCTTGGCGCTGCCTATACAGCCTTTGTTGTAGCTGGCTTTTCAGAAGAGTTTTTCAAAAGGTTTGTAGTAATGAGAATGGATTATGATGATCCGGCTTATGATGAGAAGATTGACGGGATAGTATATTGTGTAATGGCATCCCTGGGATTTGCAACTGTTGAAAATGTGATGTATGTGGTTTTCAGATTTGCAGATGTAGAAAGCGTTGGATTATACAGGGCATTTTTATCTGTTCCCGCTCATATGCTGTTTGCAATAACCATGGGATATTTCCTGTCTATGGCCAAGTTTTGTAACGATCCTGTGAGGAAGAAGTATTATTATGCCAGGTCCTTAACCACTCCCTTGATGTTACATGGTATATTCGACTTTATATTAATGTCTGGAAATTCATTCCTTATGCTCATATTCTTCCCATATGTAATTTATCTGTGGAGGACAAATCTGAGGAAGCTCAACTTATACTACAAGGAATCCAAGGACCAAAATGGAAACGGTGTATACAGCAATCATGACAATGTTAGCGACTTCGGCAATTTTAATGAAAATGATGAAATCATCGACGTATATGAATATGAGGAAGTTGACGATTTGAATGAATACAGAGATAATGATGATAAAGATGAATATTGATTGGAGAAACAGATGATGCTTAATGACGGCGAGAAAATTGAAGACCTTCAGTTGAAGGGTCTTAAAATCATACAGAACAAGAAATGGTTCTGCTTTGGAATGGATTCGGTCCTGCTGTCGGATTTTGCAGACATTAAGAAGAAGTCTACTGTAGTTGATCTTGGAACGGGAACAGGAATAATACCTCTGCTTTTGTGGGGAAAGAAGGAACCTGAAAAGATTTATGGTATTGAAATACAGGACGAGGTTGCTGAAATGGCTAAAAGGTCCATAGTCATGAATGACCTCCATGAAAAAATAGAAATACTTAATATAGATATGAAGGAAGTTGAAAATTATATAAAAAACAATTCAATTGATGCCGTAGTGACAAATCCACCCTATGTGGAGAGTAAGGGCGGCATAGTTAATCCCGAGGACAAGAAGGCTCTGTCGAGACATGAGATTTCTTGCAGCCTGGAGGATGTAATAAGGACATCTGCAAGACTGCTTAAGCATCACGGCAGGTTCTACATGGTGCACAGACCTTACAGGATGACGGACATCATTGAGCTTATGAGAAAACATAAGCTTGAGCCAAAAAGGATGAGGCTTGTATATCCTAGACAGGGAACAAATCCCAACATGATTCTCATAAAGGGTGTAAAGGGAGGAAATCCTGAAATGAAGGTTGAACCGCCTCTTTATGTATACAGGGACAAGGAAAGCTACACTGACGAAATATATGAAATCTACGGAATGGAGAGAGAAGATGGAAGGTAAGCTGTATATATGTGCAACACCTATTGGAAACCTTGGAGATATTACAATCAGGGTACTTGATACATTGAAGGAAGTTGATTTTATTGCTGCCGAAGATACAAGGCATACTTTGAAGCTCCTCAACCATTTTGATATCAAGAAAAAAATGGTAAGCTGCCATGAGCATAATGAAATGTCCAGAAGCGCAGGAATCATAAGCAGGGTAATAGCAGGGGAAAGCTGTGCTCTAGTGTCAGATGCTGGTATGCCTGGTATATCGGACCCAGGTGAAATACTTATAAGGGAAGCAATTAAAAGGAATGTGGAAGTGGTTATTCTTCCCGGACCTACAGCCTTTGCTTCGGCCCTTGTGATTTCAGGTCTAAATACACGCAAATTTGTTTTTGAAGGGTTTCTTGGGCATAAGAAAAGTGAAAGGACCAAGGAGCTGGAAAAGCTTAAATTTGAAAAAAGAACAATGATTTTTTATGAATCTCCCCATCGTCTAAAGGAAACCCTTAAGATTATGGGAAAAGTCCTGGGTGACAGGAATATCTCCATAAGCAGGGAAATAACAAAGAAATTCGAGGAAACAGTCAGGGGTCCTGTATCATTCTGTCTTGAACATTTCGAAGCGAAGGATGTGAAGGGGGAGTTTGTCATAGTTGTGGAAGGTTCTTCGGAAGAAGAAGTGGAAGAGGAAATCGATGTTAGGGAAAAACTTCTTGAGCTTCTTGATGAAGGTTACACAAAGAAGGATGCGGTGAAGAAGATATCAAAGGACTATAATCTACATAAAAATGAGGTATATCAGATATCCCTTGAGATATAGATTTTTTATATTTATGATTTAGAAATAGTTCGTGAAATTTGAAAAGAAACCAGCTATAGATTTAGTTCATTAAAATATAGCTGGTTTTATATTTTTTGAATACTTTCCTGTTTTCAATAGAGATTCAGTTTCTATAAATCGTTGGAAATTAATTGTTTTTACCTATATGAGAATTGGTGCATTGTTTGTTTATTATCTTTGTAGTTGCTGTGACATTATTTAATTATTTTTTTAAGGAGTATTTTTTTATTCTGTACTGGAGGCTTTGTCTCTTTAGACCAAGTTTCTTTGCTGTCTGTGCAATTTTCCAGTCGTTTTTTATCAATTCATTTTCCAGTATTTTTATTTCTTCAACATTTAGCCTTTTTTCAAGCGTTTGCCAAGGACCTTCTTTTTCCGCCGGTATTTCATATGATTCAGATATATGTAGTGGAAGATGGCTTAATTCTATTATCCTTTCGTTTTCATGTGCAATATTCATGGCATATTCTATGGTATGCTGCAATTCTCTTACATTGCCTGGCCAGTCGTATTTGGCGAAGGAATCAAAGACATCTGCAGACAGTTTTGTGATTTGTCTGTCTAACTTACGGTTGAATTTAAGAATGAAGTTTTTAGAAAGAAGAGGAATGTCTTCCTTCCTGTTTCTAAGTGGAGGGACCTCTATGAGTACAACACCTATCCTGTAAAACAGGTCTTGCCTGATTTTGTTTTCTTTTACTGCCCTTATAGGATTTTCATTCATTGCAGTAATGACCCTTGTGTTTATGTTGATTTCCTTGGACCCGCCAACCCGTCTTGTCTTGTTTTCCTGTAATACCCTTAGAAGTTTTGACTGCAGGTTTAAACTCATGGAGTTCAGTTCGTCCAGAAGGATTGTTCCGTTTTCAGCCTGTTCAAAGAGTCCGGGCCTGTCTATGGCATCTGAGAAGGCTCCTTTTACTGTTCCAAAGAGAAGTCCTTCCAAAAGATTATCGGGAATGGCTGCACAGTTTATGGCCACAAATGGTCCCTTTGAATTTTTGCTGTAGTTGTGTATGGACTGTGCAAAAAGTTCCTTGCCTGTACCTGTTTCGCCGTGAATCAGTACTGGAGAAGTTGATTTTGCAGCTCTTTTTGCAACTGATATGATGCCGGTCATATTGGCGCTTGAACATATTATATCATTGAATGAGTATTTTGCTGACAAGGGAGACTGGTCATCATTACTTTCATCCATCTTAATCAATTTACTTTGCAGGTCTATGATTTGTTTTGAAAGGGATTCAATTTTGGTATAGTCAGTCATTATTGAAACGGCGCCAAATAATTCACCTTGGTCGAAAATAGGCCAGGTATCCACCATGTCATCTATCATAAGTCCCATATTGTTGATGGAATTCTGATGGACATTTAAAAGGGGCTCTCCTGAACGTATGACTCTCTTTAATAGACTTGATTCATCTGTTAAATTATAAAGTTCGGTAATGTTTCTTCCTACAATTTCATTTCCGTTCATCTTTTCATAGTTTTCACTTGCCTTGTTGAATAGCAGGACATTTCCATCCTTGTCCGAGGCAACAATTCTTTCATTGATTGAATTTACAACCTTTTCATATATACGATTTGTTTGTGTGTCAACTTTTTTCCTTATTA
>CAZFYP010000128.1:0-8345 GCA_964523535.1 uncultured Clostridia bacterium | reverse complement strand
TAACCAAGTTTTTTGAAACTAATGTTTTTGTGTCTCTTGCAATCATAAGTTCTTCATTTGTAGGAATAACAAATGTCTTAACTTTAGCTCCATCTTTTGAAACAAGAGTCTCTTTTCCTCTTACATTATTCTTTTCATGGTCAATTTCAATTCCCATGAATTCAAGACCATGACAAATCGCTTCTCTTGAGCTTATGGAATTCTCACCAAGTCCTGCAGTGAATACCAATACGTCAACTCCGCCCATGGCTGCAGCATAGCTTCCGATATTCTTTTTAACAAGATAATGGAATATGTCAAGGGCAAGTTGAGCTCTTTCGTTTCCTTCTTCCGCCGCTCCTTCAATATCCCTGAAGTCACTGCTTACTCCTGATATTCCAAGAACTCCTGATTCCTTGTTGATTATATGATTAACTTCGTCTATAGAAAGATTTTTCTTATCCATGAGGAATGTAATTATCGCAGGATCTATGTTACCACATCTAGTACCCATTGCAAGTCCTTCAAGTGGAGTAAGTCCCATACTCGTATCAACAGATATTCCATCCTTGATTGCAGTAACACTTGCACCGTTGCCAAGATGACAAGTTATAATCTTAAGATTTTTCATATCTTCATTCATCATTTCCGCTGCTTTTAAAGATACATACTTGTGTGAAGTGCCGTGGAAACCATACTTTCTGATTCCAAGCTCCTTATAAAGCTCATATGGGAGCGGATATATGTATGAATATGCAGGCATTGTCTGATGGAATGCAGTATCAAATACTCCAACCATAGGTACTCCAGGCATCAATTCCTGACATGCTCTTATTCCTATTATGTTGGGCGGATTGTGAAGAGGTGCAAGGTCTATACACTCTTCCATGGCAGCTATTACCTCTTCAGTGATAAGCTCTGAACCCGCAAATTTCTCTCCACCATGAACAACTCTGTGTCCAACAGCATCGATTTCCTCAAGAGATGCAATCACACCATACTCAGGGTTCACAAGAGTATCAAGAACAAGCTGAATAGCTTCCTTGTGGCTCTCCAAAGGTTGTTCCAAAACGACCTTTTCTTTACCGATAGTTTCATGCTTAACTCTGCTGCCTTCTATTCCAATTCTCTCTGTAAGACCTATTGCCAAAACATTTTCATTGTCCATGTCAAGCAATTGATACTTGAGCGAAGAACTACCGCAATTGATTACTAAAATATTCATTTGAATCCTCCTAAATTATATATAACTGACTTATATATATTAATACAAATCTTCTAATAAATCAATATTTTTAGCTTCTGCCTTTAAAGTTTTTTAAACATATACCAACTTATTTGGCAAATTTGCTTTATTTAACTTAAAACGTCCGTCAGGACAAGGTTTTCCAAAGGGCTTAAGGTTTTTAATAAAAAATGAATCCTGTTTTTTTCACTAGATGATAGACGATTGACTGTTTTTATTATATACTGTCTTTGGTGATAATAATGAATAATATTGGAATAATATCTGAATTCAATCCCTTTCACAGGGGTCATGAATATCTGTTGAAAAAAGTAAGGGAAAAATACAAGCCCGACTGTATAGTAATTATAATGAGTGGCAATTTTGTACAGCGTGGAGACTTGGCTGCAATAGACAAATGGCGACGTGCTCAAGCAGCCATTAAAGGTGGAGGAAACATCGTTCTGGAACTTCCTCTTCCTTATGCTGTTCAAAATGCAGAAATGTTTGCCCAAGGCGCCCTAGGGATTCTTTCCAAGATGGATGTAGACAGCATTTGTTTTGGTACGGAAAGCGAAAACCTTGATGACATTATAAAAATATCTGAAATTCTTTCAAATGAAACCCTCGAATTTAAATCAATGCTGAAAAAAAATCTGAATATGGGCTATTCTTATCCCAAGTCCCTTTCATTGGCTTTAGATAAGGATATAGAAGAAATGTTTACCCCCAACAATATTCTAGGAATAGAATATGTAAAGACAATAATAAAGAACAACTACAAGATACAAGCTCTCAACATACAAAGGGTTGGCAGTTCATACAACACAAATATTATGGAAGGAACATATTCAAGTGCAAGCGCCATAAGAAAAACAATCCATGACAACAACAATAGTGATATTTCAAACAGTGTTCCATCCTATTCATACGATGAAATAATGTCTTTTCTTAATATCCATGGTAAGTTTAACTCTCTTGAAAACTGTTACAGACTTGTTCAATATAAAATACTTACATCTAGCCACAACGATCTTTTGAATATATACGATATGAAGGAAGGTATTGAAAACAGGTTGGTAAAAAACATAGGACTTCATAGCAATCTTGATGAATTCATAAAAACCGTGAAATCAAAAAGATTCACTTATTCAAGAATACAAAGAATATTGTTGAGTACTTTGCTGAATCTTACAAATGATTTCTATCAATCACTTAAAATCAAAAATATCAATTGTGTTAAAGTACTATCCTTTGATGAAAAAGGACAAAACTTCATGAAGAATAATAAAAAAAGAATAACTTTCATTACAAAAAAATCCGATTTCAACTATAACAAATCAAGCCTTACTGACAGAAAAATATTTGATGCAACAAATAATTCTTCACAAATATACAATTTCTCCCTTGATTCAAAAACATTGAACAGCGAATTCATCACAAATCCTTCAATAATATATAAAAATAAAAAAGATGGCTTTTAAGCCATCTTTACATACTATCTATTTCTTCTCTGTTTTCAATTATTGTTGCAAGCATTTGTTCAAAGCTTTCCTGGGTTTTGGCAAGAAGCTTATCACAATAATCCTGAGTTTCACTTTTTATTTCAAAGGCTGTCTTTCTTGCGCTTTCCTCTATTCCTTTTGCATTCTGCTCTGCAAGTTTTGTCAGCTCATGATCGTCAATAAGAGTTTCCTGAAGGCTTTTGGCATCACTAATCATATTGGTAGCCTCGCTTTGAGTTTCAGAAAGGATTCTCTGCCTTTCTTCCTTTATCCAGGAAGCCTGTTTTATTTCGTCAGGCAATTTAATTCTCATATCTGTAATTATTTCAAGAACTTCTTCCTTGTCAATAATCACTTTATTGGACATGGGGAACTTCGATGATTCTTCAATTATATCCTCTAGTTTTTCCAACAGATTAATTATTTCCATTCTCTTCCTCCTCAAATTTATTGATTAAAGCTTCTTCTGCAACTTTAGGAACAAGTTGACTTATATCACCTTTAAGTTTTGCTATTTCCTTGACTATACTGGAACTTATAAATGAATAATTCGGCGACGACAACATGAATAGCGTTTCCAGACCACTGTACAGCAGATTGTTCATGGATGCAACAGTCATTTCATATTCATAATCAGAAACCGCTCTCAAACCTCTTATTACCACATCTATTTTGTTATCTCTTGCATAGTCAACAAGCATGCCCTCAGCAAGATCCACACAAACATTATCAAGATTGTATGTAACCTTTTCTACCAGTTCTTTTCTTTCTTCTGCAGTGAAAAGATGATTTTTTGAATTGTTATCAAATACAACAACCAACACTTCATCGAATTTTTTTGAACATCTGTATATTATATCCAAATGTCCTTTAGTCACCGGGTCAAAACTCCCCGAATACATTACTTTCATCCTATACCTCTGTTATTATTGTCAGTTTTGTTCTGCCATATATTTTTTCTTTTAACAAATTGAATCCACAGTCATCACATGAAATGTTGTCATCCTTATCACATTCAACAATAATCATTCCCTCTGCTGAAAGAATATCCGCATTAAATATAGATTTTACTATGATTCCTAAATCATATACTCCATAGGGAGGATCTATGAAAACATAATCAACCTTATACGAATTTCTTCCTATTTCCTCAATGGCCATTTCAAAATCCGAATGCATTATTTGAGCAAATTCCTCAAATCTGCATTTTTCAATATTTTTTTTTATAATACTTATACTGTCTCTGCTTTTATCAACAAAATATACCTTTGAAGAACCTCTGCTGATAAACTCAATTCCTATGCCTCCAGCTCCTGCAAAAAGATCCAATACAATAGACTCCCTCTTAATAGGCTGAATGACATTAAATAGGGATTCCTTTATACGGTCCGTTGTAGGCCTAACAGAATCATCTTTCGGTGAAAACAGCTTAGTACCTCTTGCCTTGCCTGAAACAACTCTCATATTTAATATCTCCAATCATAATTATATAATATAAACAGCTAATTTAAAATAATTTTTTTATCTTTATAGTATTTATGTACGCTGTTCTTGATTTCATTGAACCCATCCTTGTCCAGTAATTTGTCTTTAATTATTTCTTTTGACTCTTCATGAATAACTTCTATCATCTTTGAATAGTCATATGAAGATGCAAATTTAAGTTCAACAATTCCATGCTGCCTGACACCGAGAAATTCCCCAGGTCCTCTAAGTTTCAAGTCTTCTCCTGCTATGAAAAAACCGTCATTGGATTTTTCTATTACCTTCAGCCTCTCCATGGTGCTTGGATTCTTTGACCCTGTAACCAGAAAGCAGTATGATTTTTCCCTTCCCCTGCCAACTCTTCCTCTCAACTGATGGAGCTGAGAAAGACCAAACCTCTCTGCTCCTTCAATGACCATAATTGTAGCATTAGGTACGTTTACACCTACCTCTACAACAGTTGTAGCCACCAATATGTCAATTTCACCTTGGTTAAATTCCTCGAAAACCTCTTCCTTAAGTTCGTTTTTCAGTTTGCCGTGGATACAAGATATTTTATAATCCACAAAAACTTGAGCAAGCTTTTCATATATCACCTCAACTGAAACAATGTCGTTTTCATTTTCCATAATGGAAGGGGCTACAAAATATATCTGTCTTCCCTTATCCAATTCGTCTCTTACAAATTTCAGTAGTCTATTATATTTATTTTCTCTCGTTATAAAGGTTTCTATCTTTTGTCTTCCAGGTGGAAGCTCATCAATTATTGATACATCAAGGTCTCCATATATTATAAGCGACAATGTACGTGGTATTGGCGTAGCGCTCATTACAAGGACATCAGGATTATTGCCCTTTTCCGAGATTGATGATCTTTGCTTGACACCAAATCGGTGTTGCTCGTCAGTCACTACAAGACCAAGATTTTCAAATTCAACATCATCCTGTATAAGTGAATGTGTACCAATGATCAAATCAATTTCATGATTTTTGAGTTTCCTCTTTATTTCTTCCTTTTCTTTCTTCTTCTGACTTCCCAGCAGCAATCTCGTTCTTATTCCCCTACTTGAAAAAAGTTCACAAAAGCCTTCGTAGTGTTGTCTTGCAAGTACTTCAGTAGGCGCCATAAGGGCACTTTGAAATCCGTTTCTATAAGCAAGAAATATTGAAAAAAAAGAAACAACGGTTTTACCGCTACCAACATCTCCCTGCACAAGCCTGTTCATTATTCTATCCGAGGACATATCTCTCCTGATTTCCTCTATTACCCGTTTCTGGGCTCCAGTGAGTTCAAACTTCAAATATTTGTTGAATTCATTTATTTCATCATTATAGCTATGAATAATTCCTTTGTTGATTACGGCTTTTGCCTTAATGGCTGCCAAGCCAAGCTGAAGTATTAGAAGTTCCTCAAATGCCAGTGTTGTTTTAGCCTTGAGATAAGACTTCCTGTCAGGAGGAAAATGTATGCACCTTAAAGCATCTCTCCGGTTCAGCAACTTGTATTTATTCACAAGGTAGTCAGGAATTATATTTTTTATACTGTTGCCGTATTTATTGAACAATCCTGTGACAGACTTTTTCACTTCATAATTCATTATCCCCTTGCTTAGTCTGTAAATCGGCATTATACCCATGATCTTATATGCATTTTCAATACTTTCAATCTCTGGATTCACTATATGAAATCTGCCGTTGAATTTTTGTACCTTGCCATAAAGACAAACTTTTTTTAGTTCACTAACCTTGTTTACAATATAGGGCTGATTAAACCATATGGCTCTTATAACACCAGTTTCATCTGAGCAATCCACTTCAACAATGCTTTTCCTGTTCCTTGTTTTTTTACTCTTTGGTCTTGATGAAAACCTTATTGAAATCAATGCTTTTTCTCCGTCAGCCAGTTGACATACCTGGCTGATTACAGTCCTGTCTTCATATCTGTGCGGGTAATATCCCACCAAATCATCTACGGAAAAAATCCCAAGTCTGTTTAATTTTTCAACACTTTTTACTCCTATACCAGGAATATCATTAAGGATCACCTTCATATTCACCTCTAAATCCAATAGCATTACACCCAAAGTCGTAAATTTTACGGCAATAAGCATAATGCTATTTCTTACTCTACTGATACTATATAATAATATAGAGGTTGATTACCTGCAATCACTTCCACATCACAATCTTCAGCAAACTCCTCGATTTCAGCTGCAATTTCCTCAGCTTCTTCAATCTTGACATCTTCTCCATAAATCAAGGTTATGAGATAGCTGTCCTGATCAACCATTTCCTTTAGCAGCCTCAGTGTTTCTTCCTTGATATTTTCGCCATTTGATATTATTTTTCCATCATGTATTGTTATTATATTATCTTTCTTTATATCAATATCATTTACAACCGTATCCCTTACTGCATACGTAACCTGACCTGTCTTCACATTTTCCAAAGCTTCCAGCATCTCTGACTCATTGCCTTTTTCATCCAGCTCTGGATTATAAGCAATCATGGAAGCAATTCCCTGAGGAATGGTCTTGGTCGGAATTACATAAATGTTTTTATCGGAAATTTCCTTTGCCTGGTTTGCAGCCAGAATTATATTACTGTTGTTAGGCAAAATAAAAATATTATCCGAATTAACAGAATTCACTGCTTTCATGATGTCTTCAGTACTTGGATTCATAGTTTGACCGCCGGATATGAATACATCCACACCAAGTTCTTCAAAAACTTTTTTAACACCATTTCCCATCCCTATAGAAATAAATGCATCCTTTTTCTTTTCCATAGGTTTTGCAGCCTTGTTTTTGTCTCTGAACTGCTTTCTCATGTTGTCTATTTTAATGTTTATGAGTTCTCCATACCTTCCTGCCCTTTCCAAGACATATCCAGGCTCATTAGTATGAATATGGACTTTTATTATATCTTCATTCTTGATACATACTATTGAATCACCCTTGTTCTTGATTATTTCAAGAAATTTTTCCCTTTCCACTGATGCGTTATTAATAATAAACTCTGTACAATATGCAAACTTTATATCTTCCTCATTAATGAAAGCTACAAGTTCATCTTCTGTTTGCTTTATTTCTACATTTTCAACATCAATTGTCTCAATTTTCTCACCCTTTAGATAAAATAGTGCTCCTTCCATGAGGAATACAAGCCCTTGTCCTCCTGCATCTACCACTCCAGCCTGTTTCAAGACATCAAGCATATCAGGCGTTCTTTTCAATGCATCCTTCGCATGGTCCACAACAATTTCCAAAAACTCTACGAGGTTATCATAGTTTGCATACATTTCTATTGCCTTTTCCGATGATTCTCTTGCTACAGTCAGTATTGTCCCTTCAACAGGTTTCATGACAGCATTGTATGCCGTATCAGAGGCCGATTTCAAGGCTTCTGCAATCACTCTTGTACTTATTTCCTCTTTATCCCTGAGACCCTCCGAAAAACCTCTTAGAAGCTGTGACAGTATAACGCCTGAATTCCCTCTTGCTCCCATAAGAGATCCGTTGGCAGCCGCCTTAGCGGCTTTCCTTGCATCTGTGTACTCATATTCCGTAGCTTCTTTTACTGCTGATTGAATAGTAAGATGCATATTTGTACCCGTGTCCCCGTCAGGTACGGGAAATACGTTTAAAGCATCCACCATATTTTTATTCTTCTCCAGATTGGCTGCCATGCTTAAAATAATCCCTCTGATAGCCTCACTATTAATGTTGTTAATCTTCATTTTGTCCTCCTATGATTCTACTGTACCCGTACTCCCTGAACATGCACATTGACACTCTTAACCGCCAAACCCGTATATTTTTCTATATTGTATTTTACTTTAGCAATAATATTTTCTGCAACTGTAGAAATTCTTACTCCATATTGCACTATAACAAATAAATCTATAATAACACTGTTCTCCTTAAGTGTAACCTTGACACCCTTGGTCAGCTGTTCCTTCCTTGCCAGTTCAAAGAACCCTTCTGTTGCACTTTTTGCAGCCATGCCTACAATACCATAACATTCTATGGCAGCCAATCCTGACAATGTTGCAACAACTTGCTCATCAATATTTATATTTCCATTATCACTGTTAATCTTTACTGACATGATTTTCCTCCAAATATTATTTACTACAAAGAATATTATAA
>CAZFYP010000127.1:0-8370 GCA_964523535.1 uncultured Clostridia bacterium | reverse complement strand
GAGGAAACATGATTCACAAAATAGTTTTGGACAACGGTTTGAGAATAGTTTTTGAACAGGTTGATTATGTGAATTCAGTCACTACGGGCATATGGGTAGGGGCAGGTTCCATAAATGAAAATAATGAGAACAATGGAATATCACATTTAATAGAACATATGTTGTT
The DNA here is from genome assembly GCA_964523535.1 of uncultured Clostridia bacterium. Lineage (GTDB taxonomy): Bacteria > Bacillota > Clostridia > Tissierellales > Dethiosulfatibacteraceae > Dethiosulfatibacter. The sequence continues at coordinate 8,204 of CAZFYP010000127.1, read as the reverse complement.
CAAAGGTACTGAAAAAAGAACTTCTGCAGATATTGCCGAAGAGATGGATAGTATGGGAGGACAATTAAACGCCTTTACTACAAAAGAATGTACCTGTTTCTATACAAAAGTTACTTCTTACAATTTTGAAACATCGCTTGATGTTTTATCGGACATGATATTTAATTCGGTTTTCGATGAAGAAGAGCTTGAAAAGGAAAAGAAGGTAATCTTTGAAGAAATTCTCATGTATGATGATTCTCCAGAGGATTATGTCCATGAACTCTTGACCAAGATCTCTTTTAAAGGAAATTCAATTGCATACCCGATTCTTGGAGATTCTGATACAGTAAGAAACATTGGAGTCGAAGACATAAAAAGCTACATGCGCAATAATTACACTTCCGACAACATTGTTGTTTCAATTGTGGGAAATGTTTCTCCTGATGAAGTAAAGGCCTTATGTTCTCAATATTTTGGTCAGTTCAAGAAAAGCAAGGCTGAAACCCTTAATGACAGCAGTTATAGATATAAAAACAACAGTGAAAGTGTTCACAAAAGCATTGAACAATATCATTTTTGCATCGGTGTAGAGGGTTATGAAAGAAACAATGAAAAGTATTATGCTTCAAATATTCTCAATAATATAATTGGTGGAAGTATGAGTTCGAGGTTGTTCCAGAATATCAGGGAAAAAAGTGGTCTTGTATATACCATATATTCCTTTAATTCCAGTTACCGGTCAGCGGGCCTTTTTGGAATATACTCGGCCCTCAAGGAAGAAAGTATAAACGAAGTTGTTAGCAGGGTGAAAATAGAGCTTGACAGCTTGAAGAAGGGGAATATTTCAAAGCATGAATTTGAAAGATCAAAATCTCAGATTCAAGGAAACTATATTCTAAGTCTTGAAAACACTTCAAACAGGATGACGGTCCTAGGCAGAAGAGAACTCTTCTACAATGAAACGATACATCCGGAAGATATAGTAAATACCATAAAAAATGTTGATTACGACGATATTGTCGAAGTGTCGAGAGATCTTTTTGACTGCGAAAATTACAATATAGCTCTGACTGGTAATGTAGAAAAGAAGAAGGATATAATCAAACTTTTTGATTTCTAATAGGAGGACAATGATGATAGTAAAAATTAAAAAAACAAATGATTTTAAAATGCCTCAGTATAAAACAGAAGGATCATCAGGTATGGACCTTAGTGCGGACATTGATGATCCAATAGTACTCAAACCTATGGAGAGATATCTTGTACCTACAGGCATATTTATAGAAATTCCTATTGGCTATGAAGCGCAAATAAGGGCTAGAAGCGGTTTGGCAATTAAAAACGGTATAAGCCTTGTTAACGGCATAGGTACAATTGACAGCGATTACAGAGGTGAAATAAAGGTAATTCTGATCAATCTGGGTGGAGAAGATTTTACAATCAGCAGAGGCGACAGGATAGCACAGATGATATTTGCCAAGGTTGAAATAGCAGAAATTGAAGAAGTTGAAATTGTTGATGAAACTGCCAGAGGATCCGGCGGATTTGGTCATACAGGAATCAAATAACATATACACAGGCATTTGGAGGGTGTTATGACATTATTGGAAGGCATAGTATTAGGATTGGTCCAGGGGATCACCGAATTTTTACCCGTCAGCAGTTCAGGGCATCTTGCTCTGTTCAGTGCATTGTTCAAGATTAATGAAGGAAATCTGTTTTACAGTGTAATGCTTCACTTCAGCAGTTTGGTGGCTGTACTTATATATTTCAGGGAAGAAGTCAAAGGATTGTTCTTTGCGTTTTTCAGACTCATTGGCAGGATTGGAAAGAGTAATAATGATAATAAGTTGAGCAAGTATGAACGCATACTTCTGCTACTCATTGTTGCCACAATACCCACAGTAATAATCGGATTGGCATTTGGAGATTTTTTTGAAGCATTATATGCAAGCGACAGTATAAGACCTGTAGGAGTAGCTCTTTTCTTTACCGGGATTCTTTTACTTGTTTCAGAGAAACTCAACAGACCGAGATACGACATAGACGATGTTCCTTTTTACAAGGTAATACTTGTTGGAATATTTCAGGGAATGGCCATAGTACCAGGTGTATCTAGATCTGGTTCCACAATAGTAGGGTCACTGTTTATAGGACTGGATAAGGAAGAGGCGGCAAGGTTTTCATTTTTGCTGGCAATACCGGCAATACTTGGAGCAACAATTCTTGAAGTGTTTTCAATAAATACTGTCGAATTAGCTATAAATGCAAATCTTTTTATTGGCATGGTTGTTTCTTTTGTATCGGGAATGTTTTCAATAAGCGTTCTTATGAACATTATAAAAAAAGGCAAGTTATACTATTTTGCGGTATATGTATTTATAGTAGCACTTTCAATAATATTGTTTTTCTAAGAAGGTGAAATTTTGAATAATAAAAAGAGCAATTCTATAAAAAATAAAAAGAAAAAAACAATCAGGACTAAAAAAACAAGTGTAAAAGATAAAAAAAGCACTGTGGATTCCAGATTGAAAAATGAAATAAAAGGAATAATATATCTTGTTATAGCCATTTTATTCTTCGTTTCACAAAAATACGAGGATGGAATTGTATTCAAGTATCTAGTTAATTTCCTTAAGATTATTGCAGGCAAGGGGTACGTGTTTGTACCCTGGTTTCTTGCGCTTATAGGAATATTGTATTTTGCAAATATGATTAAGGAAAAGAATAATAGAAATGTTTTCTTCGCTCTTGTGATATTTATTTCAATAATCTGTCTGATGACGGTTTGGGATCATGTTATTTGTGATTCCGAAATATTTGACGCAGGTGCAAATAATATGGGAATATCTGATGTTGCAGAATATTTTATCGATGGTGGTTTAAGGGATAATTCAAGAGGTGGAGGAATAATTGGCGGTATGATTTCATACCTTATGGTTATTCTATTTGGCATAACCGGCTCAAAGGTTATCTTTATTGCACTGATTGTGATTTCCTTAATCCTTATATTGAATAGAAGTGTTTTCATGACAATGGAAAAAGTATTGAAAGCACTTGCTAAGGTGATTAAAAACATAGGTCTTTCAATTTATGAATTCATCTTCATTGAGGAAGAAAAGGCTGCCAGGAAGAAAGAAAAGAAGGAAATAAAAAAAGAAATAAAAGAGTCAAGGAAAAATGAAAAATCAAAAGATGCCGCTAAGAAGGAATATGACAAGAATTATTCATATAAGGATTATAACCACAAGCATGAAGCAGACATGAAGAAGGTCATGAATCTTGGCATAGATGAAGTGGATGTTAAACAGCTTGACTTCAGCAATGAAATAGGTGGAGAGTTTAAGGCTGTAGAAAAAACGGAAACAAAGAAAGCAAAAAGAAAAGCTAAGGGCTCAAAGCAAGCTGTTAAAGAAGAAAATAAAAAGTCTGCAGAAATAGAAAATAGTAATGAAGATATTGAAAGCAAATACAACGACAGTCTTGAAGTTGGTACGGCCCAAGGCGTCGAATATAAGCTTCCACCATTAGATTTTCTTATGGAAAACGAAAGAAACAACATTAAAAATGAAAAGCGGGAAGCTATAGAAAGTGCAGACATACTTCTTAATACCTTGAACAATTTCGGCATAGACTGCAAGCTTGTTCAGATTAACAGAGGCCCCACCATAACAAGATATGAACTTCAGCCTGCGCCTGGAGTCAAGGTAAGTAAAATAACCAATCTGTCCAAGGATATAGCCCTTAGTCTTGCAACATCTGACTTGAGGATAGAAGCACCAATACCGGGAAAAGCTGCCATAGGGATTGAGGTCCCGAATTCAAACAAGTCAAATGTATTCCTTAAGGAACTCATTGATTCTGATGAATATAGGGAAAAGGACAAGTCAATACCTTTTACAGTAGGAAAGGATATTGCCGGTAAGAATGTGATAGCAGATATAACTTCAATGCCTCATTTATTGATAGCAGGTGCAACAGGTTCTGGAAAAAGTGTATGTATAAACTCTCTTCTAATCAGCATACTTTATAATGCAAAACCAAATGATGTAAAGCTTATACTGGTGGATCCTAAAGTTGTGGAACTTAATGTATATAATGGAATTCCCCATTTGTTAATACCTGTTGTTACAGATCCAAGAAAAGCTGCCAATGCTCTTAACTGGGCTGTACAGGAAATGACAAACAGATATGAGTTGTTCGCAAAGAACAGTGTAAGGGATATAAATTCATACAATGCAAAGATGAAAAAAGAAAATGAAAATGATGTCATTCCAAAGATTGTAATAATAATTGACGAGCTTGCGGATCTTATGATGGTGGCTGCCGGCGAAGTTGAAGACAGTATAACAAGGCTGGCCCAACTGGCAAGAGCTGCAGGAATACATCTTGTAATAGCTACACAGAGACCGTCTGTAGATGTCATAACGGGAACAATAAAGGCAAATATTCCTTCTAGGATAGCATTTGCAGTTTCTTCCCATATCGATTCAAGAACAATACTTGATGTCGGAGGTGCTGAAAAGCTGTTGGGAAAAGGAGATCTTTTATACCATCCCGTTGGCATGAGTAAACCGCAGAGAATACAGGGAACCTTTGTAAGTGATGATGAAGTGAAAGATGTTATTGAATTCATAAAGAATCAGAGTATAATATCAAGCATGGAAAAAATTGAAGAAGAAATCAACAATGTACAACTTGACAAGGATAAGGATTATGACGAGTTGATACAAAATGCAGCTGAGCTGGTAGTGATTGAAGGACAGGCATCTGTCTCATATCTGCAGAGGAAGCTCAAGCTTGGATACTCAAGGGCTGCAAGAATAATCGACCAGTTGGAGGAAATGGGTGTTGTAGGTCCTCATGAAGGAAGCAAACCTAGAAAGGTATTGATAAATGCTGAAGAACTGGAAGAAATTAATTTTTAGCAGGTGAATAAATGGAAAAGATACATATAATAACACTGGGATGTTCCAAGAATACAGTAGATTCGGAATATATGCTTGGTATATTAAAAGAAGGATATGAACTTACTTCAAATGTTGAAGAAAGCGATATAGTGATTATTAATACCTGTGCATTTATACAGGATGCAAAAGAGGAATCAATAAATGCAATATTTGATGTTGTTAATCTAAAAAATGATGGAATCGTCAAAAAAATCATAGTTGCAGGATGCCTGTCACAAAGATATTATGAAGAGTTATTGAAGGAAATACCTGAAATAGACCTTTTCATAGGTACATCAAATTATGATGAAATATTTAATATATTGAAGGAATCAAAATCCGGAGCGGTTATTGAAAATCCGTCAAGAATCATTCCCGATAAGCTTCCTAGAGTTCTTACGGAAAGCAGTCACTATGCATATGTGAAAATTGCCGAAGGATGCGACAATCTTTGTACCTATTGTATCATTCCCCAATTGAGAGGAAAATACCGAAGCAGAAAAATGGAAGATGTTGTTGAAGAAATTGGAATTCTGGCAGAAAAAGGTATAAAGGAAATCATTATAATAGCTCAGGATACGAGCAAATATGGAATGGATTTATATGGAGAAAAGAAGCTACATGAGCTTCTGGACAGGATTTCTAAAGTTGAAGGTGTTGAATGGGTCAGAGTCCATTATATTTATCCTGAAGATTTTTATGATGAACTCCTTGAAACATTTGCAAGTAATGACAAGCTTCTCAATTATTTTGAAATTCCACTTCAGCATGTTAACGATGAAGTATTAAAAAGAATGAACAGGAAAACTGACAGGAAGAGTATTGATTCTCTATTGAGTAATATTAGAAACAGGATTCCCCACGCTGCAATAAGAACAACCTTCATAGTTGGATTCCCAGGTGAAACCCAGGAGCAGTTTGAAGAACTTGAAAAATTTATTGAAGCATTCAAATTTGACAGACTTGGTGTATTTGCATATTCTGAGGAGGAAGGTACTCCTGCTGCAAGAATGAAAGGCAGTATAGACGAAGGGATAAGAGAAGAAAGAAGAAATATTTTGATGGAAAAGCAAATGAATATTTCTATTGAAAAAAATAGGGGATTTATTAATAAAAAATTTAATGTTATAATTGATTCGTATCTTGAAGAAAACAGATATATTGGAAGAACATATATGGATTCACCGGATATTGATGGTGTAGTATATGTAGACAGCATTAGTGAATTAAAACCCGGAGATATTGTTGATGTAAAAATTACTGAATCTCTGGAATACGATTTAATAGGAGAATATAATGAACTTGCCAAATAAACTTACCATATTGAGGATTTGTCTTATACCGTTTTTTATGTTTTTTATTCTTACGGATTTCTTTGCATATACTGAACTGGTTGCATTGATTATATATGTTGCAGCTTCAATAACAGACAGTGTAGACGGCCATATAGCCAGAAAACACAACCTGGTAACGGATTTCGGTAAATTTATGGATCCTTTGGCAGATAAACTATTGGTTATTTCTTCACTGGTTTGTTTTGTTGAAATAAATCTATTGAATTCATGGGTAGTAATGATAATAATAACAAGGGAACTTGCCATAACGGGTTTCAGAACCTTGGCTGCAAACAAAGGCATAACTCTGGCTGCAAACATCTGGGGAAAGCTTAAAACCATTTGCCAGATGACTACAATAATACTGATATTGGCAATCCATGCAGGGTTACTGATGTTCCTGGATATACTTGTCTTGCCATTGGTAGCTCTTACGGTCTTATTAACAATACTTTCAGGATTGATTTACATCATTCAAAACAAAACGGTACTAAAATAAAACTTGACATAATCGAAAGTTTGTTCTATAATTCAATTAGAACAAATGTTCTAAAAACTACGGGGTGATACGATATGGAAAAAGATAAAGCATTAGAACTGGCAATTAATCAGATTGAAAGACAATTTGGCAAAGGATCAATAATGAGATTGGGAGAAGACAGCAAGCTGAATGTTGAATCCATTTCAACAGGTGCTCTGCCTCTTGATATTGCCTTGGGAATAGGTGGACTTCCTAAAGGAAGAATAGTAGAAATATATGGACCTGAATCTTCAGGTAAGACAACAGTAGCTCTTCATGCAGTATCCGAAGCACAAAAAAATGGTGGAATTGCAGCCTTTATAGATGCGGAGCATGCTCTGGATCCATTGTATGCCAAGAAATTGGGTGTAAACACTGAAGGTTTGATTGTTTCACAGCCTGATACCGGTGAACAGGCACTAGAAATTGCAGAAGCTCTTGTACGAAGTAATGCCGTTGATATAATTGTAGTGGACTCTGTAGCTGCCCTTGTTCCAAAAGCTGAACTTGAAGGCGAAATGGGAGACAGTCACGTTGGACTACAAGCAAGATTGATGTCCCAGGCTTTAAGAAAGTTGGCTGGAGCAATAAAAAAATCAAATACAATAGTTATATTTATAAATCAGTTGAGAGAAAAAATCGGTGTCATGTTCGGGAATCCTGAAACGACTACTGGAGGAAGGGCGCTTAAGTTTTATGCCTCTGTCAGACTTGATGTAAGAAGAATTGAAACATTAAAAAAAGGTACCGACATGGTAGGTAACAGAACAAAAGTAAAAGTTGTTAAAAACAAGGTTGCTCCTCCATTTAAAATTGCTGAGTTTGATATTATTTACGGAAAGGGAATTTCCAATGAGGGATGTATTCTTGATCTTGGAGTAGAAAACGACATTGTAAAAAAAGCAGGTGCGTGGTACAGCTACAATGAAACAAGATTAGGTCAGGGAAGAGAAAATTCCAAGGAATTTCTTGAATTGAATAAGGAATTGTGTAACGAAATTGAAACGAAATTAAGGGTAAAATACGATCTTGTGAAGGAAAGTACAGAAGAAGAAAAAGAAGAAGAGCAGTAATGCTCTTTTTTTAGTTCAATTATCTTGACACATTGGTAAAAAAACTATAAAATTATAATAGTTTCTCAAATGATAAGTTATAGTTTGGTAAAATCAATAAATTTGAATCTTGATAACTGAATAACAGGAGGTGACCCAATGTTACAAAATGTATTATTTGCTTTAGCTGGCGCCGTTGTTGGAATTCCTATCGGTTTAATCATAAGAAAAATGGTGGCTGAAAGGAAAATAACAAGTGCCGAGGCAGAAGCAAGAAGAATAATTGAAGACAGTATTAAATCAGCTGAAACAAAGAAAAAGGAATCTTTGCTTGAAGCTAAAGATGAGATACACAAAATTAGAAACG
>CAZFYP010000126.1:0-8429 GCA_964523535.1 uncultured Clostridia bacterium | reverse complement strand
GCAGGAAACAACTGCACGAAAATCAGCGACATGCTTGGTATTACAGGTTATGAAGTAGGCGGAACCAAGGGAGATTACATAATCCTTGACCAGAAGGTGGGCCATCTTCTACCAATGCCGGTCTACCCTGTTCCTTCAACTACATATATGGGCATTCATGTAACTCCTACTATAGACGGCAACGTAACAGTAGGACCGAATGCAAATTCCGCTACAGACTATTCCGATTACGGAGTATCAAAGGATGCAATGGATTTTCTGGCCCAAGACGCCTCAAAGCTGTGGCCCCATATTCACAAAAAGGACTATATAAGAAACTATTCGGGCATACAACCTACATGGAAGGACAAGGAAGGTATAATCAAGGACTATGTAATTGAAGCCAGAAAAGATATCCCCAACACAGTAAATCTTGTAGCCATGGAATCCCCGGGTCTGACATCAGCCCTACCAATAGCACGATATGTTGTCTCACTCATACTTGACAATGAAGAATTGATCCCTGATGAAAACTTCAATCCAAAAAGAGAAGGCATAGTAAAATTCTCAGAAAAAAATCCTGACAAGCAGGCTGCACTTATAGAAGAAAATCCCGATTATGGAGAAGTCATCTGCAGATGCGAGAAAGTTACCAAGGCTGAAATTCTTGAGGCAATTCACAATCCTCTGGGAGTGGATACTGTAACAGGCATCAAGTACAGAACACGTGCAATGATGGGTAGATGCCAAGGTGGCTACTGTCAGATGAGAATCACGAAGCTTATACAGGATGAGAAGGACAAGACTGTAGATGAAGTTGTCTACTCGAGACAGTCTTCACAAATGTTTACAGGGAAGGTGAGAAAATGATTGAAAGAAAAGTTGATGCAGCAATAATAGGCGGTGGCCCCGCAGGACTTGCAGCTGCTCTTGAATTACATAAGCAGGGAATAAAAAACATTCTAATACTTGAAAGGGAAAAGCATCTGGGAGGCATATTGAGACAGTGCATCCACGACGGTTTCGGTCTCACAAGATTCAGTGAATCGTTGAGCGGACCTGAATATGCACAAATTTTCATCGATGAAATTATAGAATCGAATATTTCCTACATGACGGATACTTCAGTATTGTCCATTTCAAAGGACAGAAAAATACAGGCTGCTTGCCGTCAAGGGCTACTGGAAATAAATGCCAAAGCCGTTATCATTACAACAGGATGCCGCGAAAGAACAAGAGGAGCCCTTGCCATACCTGGAGAACGTCCAGCAGGAGTCTATACTGCAGGTGTAGCCCAGGCCTACACCAACCTTTACAATACCATGGTGGGCAAAAACATAATCATACTGGGGTCAGGCGATATAGGCCTTATAATGGCAAGACGTCTCACACTTGAAGGAGCCAATGTTCTGGGGGTATATGAAATACAAAGCTATCCAAGCGGTCTTAACAGAAATATAGAACAATGCCTAAATGACTATAATATTCCTCTCCACCTGAGCCATACTGTTGTAAACATACATGGAAACAGGAGGCTGAAGGGAGTTACCGTGGCAGAAGTTGATGAAAACAAGAAGCTAATTGCCGGCACAGAAAAATATATAGAAACTGATACCTTGGTTCTGTCCGTAGGACTCATACCGGAAAATGAATTGTCCCTTGATGCCACTGTGGAACTTGATCATAGAACTAATGGTCCCATTGTTGATGAAAACTATCAAACATCAGTAGCTGGAATTTTCTCGGCAGGAAACTCCTTGCATGTTCACGATTTAGTTGATTTTGTTTCAATGGAAGCTGAAAGTCTGGCAGTCTCCGTAAAGAATTATCTGACAGAGGACAAGAGCCAGGAAGCCTGCCCCTTGGAAATAAAGACAGACAGCAATATCATCTACACAGTACCCCAAAAAATAAGCGGTACAAAAGACTTCACTCTGTATTTCAGGGTAAACCGCCCTATGGAAAACATGGAATTGTCCATATATCAAGGCCAAATCAAAATAATGGGAAAGAAAATAAAAAAGGCCATTCCTGCTGAAATGGTCAAACTAAGTATAAATAAAGATATAATAAAAGATTCATTGCCCCTGGAGGTGAAGTTCATATGAAAATCAAAAAAACCTGTATAATTTGTCCCCTTGGATGTTCAATAGAGGCAAAATATGATGAGGAATCAGGAAAAATCGAAAATATTACAGGAGCCAGCTGTAAAAGAGGCAATATCTACATTAGCCAGGAGCTGCTGAACCCACTTAGGACAATACAGTCATCGATTCTTGTAATTGACGGCCAACTTCCTCTAGCAAGTATCAAGACAAGCGGTCCAATTCCCAAGGACAAGATATTTGAACTAATGAAGATAATAAAATCCATTAAGCTTCCTGCTCCTGTTATGGCTGGCTTCATAGCTGAAAAGGATGTATTGAACCTAGGTGTTGACATAGTAGTGACAAAAACAGTAGAAAAGATGCAATAGTTACAATCAAAATGTTAACCACGGCATAAGGACAAAAGATTTTTTTAGCCATTCAAATACAAAAAAAGGCGCAGCATAAACTGAAAATCAATCAGCTTATACTGCGCCTTTGTAATTTCATCATTTAATTTATGTCTATATAGCCTTTACAAGTTCTTCTAGCTCTTCCGACAAGACCCTTGCCTTTTCAAAATCCGTATCCCTCAAGGCAACTGCTATTCCTGTCTCAACGGTTTTCTTCTTTCGTTCAAGAGCAACATAATCTTTGTTGAAGTGGTTCTTATAAATCATCTTGCGGAACTTTCTCATGCTCATCTTCCTAATCTTCTTGTCTTCAATGATGAGAACATAGTCCATACAGTTCATTATGGTATAGTAGTCATGGGACACCATGAGTATTGCACCATTGTAGTTTTCTATGGCCTCTTCAAGGGCAATCTGTGAATAAGTGTCAAGATGGCTTGTTGGCTCATCGAGAAGAAGCATATTTGCCTTGCCGGCTGAAATTTTTGCAAGTTGAAGTATGTTCTTTTCTCCACCTGACAGGGATTCTATCTTCTGCTCTATGAATTCCTCATCGAAGCCGTACTTTAAAAGATATGTCCTTATGTCAGTCAAAGTCTTGAATCCGGCATCGAAGAATTCATCGACTATTGTATTGGATTCATCGAGTATCTCTCCCTGAATCTGGGACAAATAAGCCATTTCTATATTATCATCTAGTTCTATTTCATCACTTTCATTTCTGAAGATTTCCCTCAACAAGGTTGTCTTTCCAGTACCGTTTGAACCTATGAGAGCTACCTTATCCTTAGACTTGATCTCAAAACCCATATCTTCAAAAAGCACTTGGTCAAAGGAAAGATTGAATCCTTCCACCTTAAGGGCAGTAATATCTTCTAATTCATTGTTCGTAGCAAGTTTGATATCAGGCTGCTTTATCTCTACAAAAGGAGTTTTGATTCTTCTGGATATAAGTCTTTCCTGGAGCTTGACCCTTGCATTCAATGATTTACCAAGGGATGAATCATCAATTTCAGTTGCCATTAATCTCATCCTGTCTATAAGTACTTCATTTCTTGCTATTTCCTCATTATCGGCTATGGCCAATTCCTGAAGCTCTATCTTGGTCTGAAGAAGAGACAGGTTGTAGTCAACATATCTTCCATCAAACTCCTGGAGTTCCCTGTTTTCAAGATGTACTATCTTGTTGAAACAGTGGTTGAGCAGATATCTGCTATGGGTGATTACAAGTACCATTCCCTTATAGTCATTAATTAAATTTTTAAGGGAAATCAGGTTCTCAAAATCCAAAAACACATCAGGCTCGTCCATAATCATAAGAGTGGGACTGGCCATCATTTCCTTGATTACCTGAACAAGCTTGAATTCTCCTCCACTGATTTCTGATATCTTAAGGTCCTTATGTCTGTTCATATTTGCCAGGTTAAGCTTCTTTTCTATATTGCTTTCGAAATCGTCTCCCCCAATAGTATCAAATGCATCCAGTGCCTCCTGATACTTTTCAAGCAAGGGCTCGATTTCTAGCGCCGTTTCCATTTCACTACAGATGGATGCTATTTCACTCTGTATGATGTTGAATTCCTGAGCTATGTATTCAAACACGGTCACATTCTCCGTTTTGTCAAGCTGGGAGAACTGGCTCACATATCCCATCCTGCAGTTTGAATCAATATCCAGAATACCGTCAAACATGTATTTTTCCGGATCCATTATCATATCAACCAATGTACTTTTACCACTGCCGCTTGTCCCTATAAATGCGCAGTGTTGACCATCTTCCAACGTGAATGAAATCTCATTGTACAGGTCCTTTTGCGGAAATGAATAGGACAAGTTTTCTATCTTTAACATTTTTTACCTCTTTCTTTTTTACACTAACTATCTCGCCATATAAAAAGAGCCTATAAAAATAAGCTCCTCAATACATAATCTTTACAATTGTAATTTACAATCAATTATCGTGCAGTTCTTAGTTCTCTAGGTAGCATATCATTTTTGCGGTCAAATATCAATGTTTTTCCGATACCATCAGCATTTAAAGAGCTTTCAGGGAAATTAATTCAAATTTGTCATAGTAACTTTTTTCTATTTTCACATATAGATAGTGAAAGGAGGTGAGAACATGGCAATAGTTTCTACTGAACTTGAAGGCAAGGTAACACTTGTACTGAATAACGGCGTTGACGGAGACGGCAACACCCTTTCAAAAAACAAGTCATTCTCAAAACTTAAGCCTGCAGCAGCAGATGAAGACATCTATTCCGTAGCATCTGGAATGGCATCTCTTCAGGAAAAATCTGTAATCGCTGTAAGGAAAAGCGAAGAGTATGATCTTGTAGACCAGGCGTAATAAATAACAAATCCATGATGAGGAGGTGATAAAATGGCTACTAAGCTGACTATGAGCTTTAAGAATGCTGCTGACAACACAACAAGCTATTCTGTAGACGATCCTAGGGCGGACGTTACAGATGTTGAAGTACAGGCGGTGATGGATGATATGCTTGCAAAGAATATCTTCAACACTTCCGGCGGAGACCTTGTAAGTGTTTCTGGAGCAAAAGTAACAACAACTACAGTAAACGAGCTTATCTAGGACAAGAAAGCAGCTGCGCTAAGTGCAATACCAAAGCTTCAAGGGATTACACATTTTTAGATTTCTTAAGCTACAACTAAGGAGAGGGCCTGGCCTTCTCCTTTTTTTATTCTAAAGGAGGATCTTATGGAAAATCTATATGACCAGATCGCGAACGTAGGCTTTCCAATAGCCGTAGCAACATATCTGCTGGTACGGGTAGAGGGGAAGCTAACTCTGTTGACTGAGAGCATCAATGAGTTGACCAAAAGCATCATGAATATGAGCTGACAGACTCAAAAACAGCAACAACCGGCAGATGTGCTTACTTCCGGTTGCTGCTGTTCTATTATAATGCTTGTATTCAATTATTATAAAGCGGTCTCCTTATAACAGAAGACTGCTTGAACTATTTCTTTTATTTTTTCTCGAAGGCGAAATCACCATTTTCAAATACTATTACTTCTTGTCCTGAATCCTTGACACCAACTATCTTCATGTCGGCAGAACCAACCATGAAATCCTCATGGGCCAATGAACTGTTTACACCATTCTTTTCAAGTTCTTTCTTAGACATGTTCTCTCCACCCTTTATACAGACAGGATATGCTTCACCCAGAGCCAGGTGACAAGATGCATTCTCATCAAAGAGCGTATTGTAGAAAAGTATGTCCATTTCAGATATTGGAGAATGGTAGGGTACTAATGCAACTTCTCCAAGATAGCAGGAACCTTGGTCCAGTTCAACCAGGCTCTTCAAGGCTTCAAGTCCAGCCTTGGCATCATATTCTACTGCCTTTCCTGATTCAAATCTAATCCAGAAGTCGTCTATGAGGACACCGTTGTAAACAAGAGGCTTTGTACTGTGTACGACTCCATTTACTCCATCCTTCTTCGGCAGGGTAAATATTTCTTCCGTTGGCAGGTTAGCCATATACTCGATACCATCGGTCTTATCAGATCCACCTAGCCATACATGCTTCTCCGGCAGTTCTACCGTCAGATTTGTACCCAGTTCATTTGTATATCTAAGGAACTTAAAACAATTGTCATTCATGAACTTTGTCCTGTTTTTAAGGTTTTTCTTGTGTATTTCCAAGGCAGCTAATGGATCTTCTTCATCCATCCTGTTTGTTTTCAGTATTGCTTGCCACAATTTCTCTATGGCTTCCTCTACAGACAAATCCGGGAACATCTTCTTGGCCCAGGCTTTAGTAGGAGCTGAAGCGACACACCATATGTTCTTGTGGGACATTAACCTTTCCCTGTATTCCTTCACACCTTGTCCCAGAACCCTCTTGTATCTCATTATCTTATCCTGGTCAATTCCTTTCAGTGCATCGGGATCTTCCCCTGTAAGCCTAATATAGCAGGCATCCTTTCTTACATTTTCAAGATAGAACATCTTCCTGTATTCAGGTAGTTCGTCAAAGAGGTCATCGGGAGCATATGTGTATTTCATCCTATCTATCTTTTCGTCAATCCAGTTAGGTATTACTTCCCTAGCTCCTTCTTTATATGCTATCTCAGTTATCATTTCCACGAACTCATAGTTTTCTACAAGAGCAGTCACTATTAGAATCTTGTTCTTCTGCAAATTGACACCTGTCTTAACAATTAGTTCCGCATATTTTTCTATTAATTTCTTATCCATATATACCTCCCTTATCAATACTTATATCATATCACAAATAAATGGATATATACCTTTACGTTTTTGTAAAACAGAAGTGATTAGATAATCCCGTGACATCATTTGACATGCCATGGAAAATGTATTAAAATGAAATTAATGCCGGAGAATGCCTCATAGTGCCGCGAACTGCCGAAACATGCATTTCAATGCCGGTAAACTATCAAAATGGTCAACAAGCCATGAAAAGGAGAAGCCATGGGTATTTTGAAAGAGATTAAAAGTGGAGAAAGCAAGGTCCTTGAATTCAAGGAGAAGTTCCCGAGCAATGAATCGATTGCAAAGACTGTTGTTGCCTTTTCCAACACAAGTGGTGGAAAACTTGTGTTAGGTGTAAATGACAGTCGTGATATCACAGGTCTTGAAGAAAATACAGATATCTTTGAGCTTCAAGATAAAATAGCATCAATTATATACGACTATTGCTATCCAAATATAATTCCCGAAATATACACAAGCTCCATCAATGATAAGCTTGTTCTCATAGTGGAAGTCTTCAGAGGCAACCTCTTGCCTTACTATTTGAAAAAACACGGTAAGAATGAAGGTGTATACATTCGTATAGGTGCCACCAACAGAAAAGCTAGTTTTGACAATATTGTTGATTTGGAAAGGCAAAAAAACAATTCAAGCTTTGACCAGGAGATAAACTATGAGGTTGAACTTGAATCCATCGATCTATCACCTTTGAAAAATAGATTTAATATTTATGGAAAAGACCTTGACCTTAAAGCAATGAAAAACTTGAAACTAATCAGGGAAGAGCACGGAATATTGTATCCTACAAACGGACTACTCATATTACTGGGAATGTTCGAAAACTGCAAGATCAAATGCAGCAGGTTCAAGGGAACCACCATGGATATTTTCATAGACAGAAAGGAATATGATGGAGATGTCTTTACTCAGCTTGAAAATGCAGAAAATTTTATAAAAAACCATATATCATTGAGCGGTGAAATAAAGGGGCTACAAAGAAAGGATTCCTATGAAATTCCAATTGAAGCAATCCGGGAAAGTCTTGTTAATGCAGCTGTACACAGGGACTATGTAAATATGGGAAGGGATATAAAGGTGGGAATATATGACGATATTCTCAACATAGTTTCACCTGGTGGATTTCCTAATACTATAACAAAGGAGGATATCCTCGAAGGGAGATCCGAAATCCGCAACAAGGTAATAGCAAGGGTTTTTAAAGAATTGAACTATATAGAACAATGGGGTACGGGCATAAGACGAATAAGATCCTCCTGCCAGGATGCAGGCCTCAAAGAACCTCAAATCGAAGAAACAGGTGATTTCATCAGTATCAATCTCTTCAGGAAGAACTTCTATGACCCTAAGACAGAAATGAAAACGGAATATACTGTGCAAGAAGAGGAAATAATTGAATACTTGAAAAGCGGCAACGGAAAGATTACTACAAGGGAAGTAACGAGTATTTTACAAGTAAAAGAACGCAGGGCAAGGTATGTTTTAAATGAAATGGTCGGCAACGACATCCTTGAGAAGGTTGGAAGATCATCCAATACTCATTATAGAAAGAAAAAAGGGTTAAATCCTAAGAATTAACAGGTTGACAAAAGGCTTTCACTCGTGTAAAATTCATAGAGTAACAAACCTTGCACCTGTAGCTCAGACGGATAGAGCAGTGCCCTCCTAAGGCATGTGCCGGGGGT
>CAZFYP010000125.1:0-8488 GCA_964523535.1 uncultured Clostridia bacterium | reverse complement strand
TATCTGTGTCATCATTGACTTGGCAGTCTTTTCAAATACCGACTGTCTCTGATAACCGGATTTCTTTGTTTTCTTCCTGCTCTTTTCCTTTTCTGCAGCCTTCTTTTCAGCTTCTTCCTCCTTACTCTTCTTCTCTGCTTCCTCCTCAGTCTTTTCAGCCCTCTTGAGAAGTATTTCATAGGCGGATTCCCTGTCTATGTTTTCCTTGTACTTTCCTGAAAGAGGAGAATACTCAATGAGTTTCTTTTTCTTTTCCTCGTCAAGAGTTCCTATGAGACTGTGTGGCGGGCATACAAGGGTTTTTTCAACAATGGTGGGAGCTCCGTCCTCATCAAGGAAGGACACCAGAGCCTCTCCTACTCCCAGCTGTGTAATGGTCTCCATTGTATCAAGCTTAGGATTTTGCCTGAATGTCTGTGCTGCAGCCTTTACAGCTTTTTGATCTTTAGGTGTGAAGGCTCTCAGAGCATGCTGTATCCTATTGCCCAGCTGACCAAGAACATCATCAGGAATATCAAGAGGATTCTGTGTTATGAAATACACTCCAACTCCCTTTGATCTTATCAACTTAACAACCTGCTCTATCTTCTGAAGAAGAGCCTTTGGTGCATGGTCAAAAAGTATATGTGCTTCATCAAAAAAGAATACAAGCTTTGGCTTTTCTACATCTCCAGCTTCAGGCAGTTCTTCGAAAAGTTCGGCAAGAAGCCATAAAAGAAATGTAGAATAAAGCTGGGGATAGTTGAAGAGTTCATCTGAAGCCAGAATATTTATTATTCCTTTTCCGTCCCTGTCCTTTGCCATGAAGTCATTAATATCAAGGGCCGTCTCTCCGAAGAACATCTCACCACCCTGCTGTTCCAATACAACAAGTCTTCTTTGTATTGCTCCAATGCTCTGGGAGGACATGTTTCCATATTCTTTTCTCAGTTCTTTGGAATTGTCTCCTATGAATGTCAATACAGCCTTAAGATCCTTCAAGTCAAGTATAAGCATACCCATATCATCCGCTATCTTGAATGCAATATTGAGGATACTTGACTGCGTTTCATTAAGCTCCATCAGTCTGGATAGAAGAAGAGGCCCCATATCGCTGACTGTAGTCCTTACAGGAAGTCCCTTTTGACCGAAAACATCCCAGAACTCCACAGGATACTTATATAGTTCAAAGGGTTCCAGCCCTATATAGTCAACCCTTTCCTGAATTTTGGGATGGGGTTTTCCCTCAGTTGCAAGTCCCGAAAGGTCACCCTTTACATCTGCAAGAAATACAGGCACACCCATGTCACTGAAGGATTCTGCAAGAACCTTAAGTGACACTGTTTTTCCTGTCCCTGTCGCTCCTGCTATGAGACCGTGACGGTTTGCCATTTCAGACAAAAGATAAACATGTTTTTCTCCCTTTCCAAAAATGATCTTATCATTCATATAATGCCTCCCCAAGTATAATTTTATTATCTATAGTCTAAAAATCCATTAACTTTTCCAATCGTCATTCAAATATTCAATATCCCTTTTCAATATATCAAAATCTATAAATCTAGCCTGTCTTGAAAACTCCCTTCCATTCTTCAACAGCAAAACAAGGGGAGCTGAAAACGCAAGAAATCTTCCCTGCAACTGGGGCATGTCTTCTACCTTCACAAAGGCCTTTTTGACATTGTCCAGCTTAACTTGTCTGTCTATTCTGTCAACTACAGAATCACAAACGCTTCAGTCACCTGAAGAAATGACCAGGAGAACGGACTTGTTTTCCTCCAAAAACATATTGAACTCATCTATGTCTACAATGCTTTTCATATAAATTCACCCTGATTTGAATTTTTATTTTTTGCCCTTTCTTCCTTTATCCTGCCATAAATATATTCGGCCATTTTTTCCATAGGGTTAAAACCGAGAAATTCTATATTGTCCTGAGAAAAATTGGAAGTGGAATTCACATCAATGACTATGCAGTCACCATTTTCCTTTTCAATGATATCCAGACTTCCCATTTCAATATTCAAGGCATCAAGTGACTTTCTTGACACTGACAATATCTCTTCTCGGCAGTCATTGTACATGAAATACCTTGAACCAGAGTGATATGAAGAAAGTCCGTCTCTTCCCACAGTACGCTTGAGAACAACCATGGCAAGGCCTCCTACCATCTCCACCCTTGTCAGATATCCCTTTACAGGTTCTATATACTCCTGAATAATAAACTCAACTTCTGGCAGTTTTTTAACAGTTTCACGGAAACTTTCCTCATCCCTTATTATATATGTATTCTGAGACCTACCTCCACAATCAGGCTTCATTAAAAGTGGATATCCGAAATTTTCATTGACCAACATCTTTCCTCTTTCATCAATTCTTCCATATTCAACAGGCACCATTACTCCCTCTTTTTCCAGCTTTTCATAGGTGAGCAGCTTGCTGAAATCATACTTAAAGGATTCATGTGGATTAACCGCCCTAATTCCACATTTCCTTAGTCTTCCAACGATATTAAAACCCCTGTCTGTAGAAAGCACAATTCCTCTTTGTAGTCCGCTTGGAAAGATTCTGTTAACCGCAAAATCCATTCCATTCATATCTATTTCATCAACATTTTCCACTTCAGTGATGTTTATCATTTCAACATTTTCTCCAAAGCCTTCAAGTACTCTTTTCAGTTCATAGTTTGACCATTCTTCCGATTCATAAAATATTCCTATATTCATTTAAAACCATTCTCCAATAATTATTAAAATCAATCAACCCGATTGATTTATTATATCACAACAAGCTGGGTATATTCACTATATGGCGTGGAAAAATATCAACTATAATGAATCTATTGTCTTTACAGTGTCTTGTCAGTATATTATAATTAAATGAATATTTTCCTTTATTTTAGGTATATGTATTATGTATTCGATTTAAGCGAGGTGATAACTTGAAAACTTCCAATGCAATGAATATCAATTTAAAATTTGATACGATTCTGGAAAAAGAATATTGTGATTTTAAATACAGTGAAAACTTGAAGCAGATAAGAATAGTACTTGGTCTAATGGTTATAATGTTTGGAATCTTTTCATTTTATGATGCTCATCTCTTTAATGATCCAAACGGTATGATTATACGAGTCAAGGTCTTCATAGTGTTGCCTATGTTCATTGCAGCCTTTGCTTTGTCTTTTTCAAAATTTTTCAAGAATTTCAACCATATTATACTGTCTGTTACACTTATAATTGCAGGAAGCGGTTTTTCAATGATGCTTCTTCAATCCAAAGGAAATCTTGGTTACTATGGTGCAATTTTCCTGATAACCTATTCGGCATACTTCGTATTAAATCTCAGGTATAAGTATTCAACGGCTATAGGATGGACTATACTTTTCTTTTATCTCTTTGTTTCCATAACACAGGGATCAAACATAGACCTTGAAACCTTTATAATATTCATCTTCATGATGGGTTCAAACATCATAGGCATGATGGGAGGATATTTCCTGGAATACTATTCAAGGAAAAACTACCTTCAAAGTATAAAGATAGAAAGCGACAACCACAACCTTGAAGAAAGGGTTGCATTGCAGGTAAAGGAAATTACGGATCAGCAGTCGGCTACAATCTACGCCCTGGCAAAACTTGCAGAATCAAGGGACAGGGAAACCGGCGTACATATAGAGAGAGTGGGAAAATACTGCAAGCTTATTGCAGAAAAGATAGACTGGACGGTTTACTCAAAACTTGACATACAGAAGAACAAATTTATAGACACCATTGAAATGGCAAGTGCCCTTCACGATATAGGAAAAGTTGGAATTGAAGATAGGATACTTCTTAAACCAGGACCTCTCACCAAGGAAGAATTTGCCAGAATCAAGATGCACACCATAATTGGCAGCGATACACTGATTACACTGAAAAAGAAATATCCAAACAATGTATTTGTAAACATGGGACTTGAAATCACAAGACACCACCATGAGAAGTTTGACGGCTCAGGTTATCCTGATGGCCTTTCAGGCCTCGACATACCCTTGTCTGCAAGAATTCTTGCCATAGCGGACGTATATGACGCCCTGACGACAAAACGTCCCTACAAGGAAATATTCAGTCATGCCGAAGCAATGGAAATAATGATAAAGGATACAGGTTCACATTTTGACCCTGACCTTATGAAAATATTCAAGGAAGTAGAATATGCATTCAATATCATTTCAAAATCAAATAATATAATTGAAAGAAGAAACTCAACAATGGAAAGAAAACTTCCGAAAATGATGAACTAGACTACAAACATGAAATAAAAAACGAGTGCCTGGGGCACTCTATTTTTATTCATTTCCACTTATTTTGTTTTACTTTACAAGTTTTTACAAATCTTTTCTTTGTTGATTTTATTACTAAAATTAACTTTTTAAATAAAGTTTCATTCTTCATTATTGTTTTCCATGATTTTATAGTAAAATTATAAAAAAGGATGTGAAATCATGTGTGGAAGATATCTATTATCTTACGACCTTGAGGACCTAATAAAGATTCTTGAGGACAGATGGAATATAGGACAAGGCAATATAGATTATTACCAACCAAGCTACAATATTGTCCCGGGGCAGAAAATAATTGCACTTTATCAAGAAGGCAACAAGATAGCAGCCGGGTCATTCAGATGGGGTATGGAATCATCCTGGTCCGGGAATAATTCCAAACTTCTAATAAATGCAAGAAGTGAAACCGTCGGAGAAAAACCCACCTTCAAGGATTCATACAAAAACAGAAGATGTCTTATCCTTACAAACGGTTTCTATGAATGGAAAAGGAACGGTAAAAAAACGCCTTACTATATTACCATCAAAGATGGGGTCCTGTTTTCATATGCAGGTTTGTGGGGATATTATGAAGACAAAGGAATGATGAAACGGGAGTGTACCATACTAACAAGAGCATCCACTGATGCAATGAAAAAAATCCACCATAGGATGCCTGTAATTTTCAATGATGACCTGGAAAAAATTTGGCTTTCAGAAAACTACGAAAATATGGAACTTTTAAAAGCTGTTGACTCCAACAGGCTAGATATCCACGAGGTTTCATCATTTGTTAACAAGTGGAGCAACAATTCTCCTAAATGCATTGAACCTGTCATCAATAAGCAGTTGCAATTTTAGTCCAAAAAGCGGCTTTGCCGCTTTAAATCCGTAAGCAAAAAACGAAAAGACTGCTCCTCAGCACTCTTTTCGTTTTTTTGTTTATAATTTTTTTTACCTTCTTAATATTAGTTTTCCTGAGCCAATGGGAATACAACCTTGGTCTGCATTTCTCCTTCCACAGTTTCCAAAGGATCATCAACATAAAACTCGTATGCCACTCCCTTAGGCTTGTAGTTGTGCTCTTCCATCCACCTTTTTATGGTATCATGGTTTGGCTCTATCTCTTCATATGTTCCTACATGAACACATGAAACTTTTTTTCCACCAGGAATATCTCTTGCTATTATGTCCTTGTAACTCTTGATAGGCTTTCTTACTGTCAATCCGACTTCAATTTCAAGATTTTCAGTATCATCATTGTGGAAAGCAACAAATGGTGCTCCAACGGGAATTTCGCCTATTCCATTTAAATATCCTTTAATCCTGCTATAGCATTCACTCAATACTTTTGGCATGGCTTCGATACTAGTTGTTCTCTTGATTACCAATACGTGGTGAGTTACCTTTTCATCGATTATTTTACATTGATATTTCATAAATTCCCTCCTGATATATATTGTTTTTTTGTTTTATATTTTTCTTCTTAATTAATTATAACTCTCTTTCTGTTTTAATGCAAACGTTTTCTTCGTTGTAATATCAACGTTTAGTTAAATATTTAACACAATTAGCATGGCAACAATGTGAATAAATTAACGGTATATGCCCATTTATTCATTTTGCCTAATTGTTAAATTCTTATCTATTTTAAGTATGTTAAATACTTAACTATTTTTATAAAAAAACTTAAACTTTTTTAATAAAAATTTAATCTTCATTTTTATTTTCTAAAATTTCCCCTTAAATTCGACTTAAATATCCATATTCTCCATAAAACCATTCACTTTCAGAGAGCTATTAAGAGTTAGTTGATGCTCCATTCCTGTTTCCTCTTCCATTAATTCTTTTATCCATATAAGCCGTAGCGATGAATCCCAGAAAGGCAACCATAGATATGACCCCTATTCCCTTCCATGCCGTTTCATAGCTGTAGTTCACCATCATATGACTCATAATTCTTGGACTTACTACAAATCCGACTCCCATAAGAAACTCTATTATGGCACTGAACCTTCCCCTGTAGTTGACAGGAGTATGTGACATGATGAAAACATTTGAGTTTGTAACCATCACTATTTCTGCAACTGTCCATATAAAAACCGATGCGAAAAACAAAGGAAGTCTCGATCCAATAAATGCTATCATGCCAAAACCAATGGTATTAAGAAGCGATGCCAATGCCACATTGTATACGGGTCTAAATCTTTTCAGCAATTCCATGAGTAGTATTGTCAATGCCAACACCACAACTGCATTGAAACTTAAGAGCATACCATAGTATTCCGCTCCATATTCAACTCCAAACACATGGTTCATGTGGAGAGAAAGACCGAATCCCATCTGTGCATATACAGCCGAATTGAGTATTGCAAACATGGTATACATGAAAAGAATCGGCTTCTTTATGAAAATGAGGGCTGTAACACCACTTTCCATTTTTTCTCCACCTTCTGCCTCTTCCATTTCTTTACTGGAAAGCATTGTCTCCTCAACAAACAAGGCTACAAGAACAACACTGATCATGGTAGTTATTGCATCTCCCAGGAAGAACCATTTTACATAATTTGCCAGGAGGAAACCTCCAAGTATGGGTCCTATTGCAACTCCTATGTTTATCCCCAGATAAATAAGGGAGTATGATCGTCTTCTATCATCCTGGTTTTTGGTAATATCAGCCACCATTGCATTGTTTATGGGTCCCACCATGTTATAGAGGAAAGATGCTATTATCAGAAGAACAGGTATAAGCTCTGGCCTTGTGTCTGTCAACAGTCCACATGCAACAAAAAACAGAGAACCAAGAAACTGTACCGCAACAAAGATTATTTTTCTTCCCTTCTTGTCTGCCACAAATCCCCCTATAAAGGGAGACAGCATCGATACGGCACCGTTGATAAGAACGTAATTAGCTATCTCCCATTCGCTCATTCCCAGCTTTGTTTTCAAATACAGTGCCAGAAAGGCATATACAAAACCTCCCAGCCTGTTTATAATCCTTGCTATGAATAATACATAAATACTTCTGGGAAGACCTCCGTAATTTATTCTTACAGACTCCAAAGCTTTTTTTATGCTGAATTTCAATCACCACACCTCCTGAAACCTTTAAACACCAATACTTAAAACTTCCTTACATATATTAACTTTCCCAAGCTCAATATTTTCTATTCCATATCAATTATATCAAGCAATAACACTCAATTATTGTGAAGTTATCTTAACAATGATTATGAATTCTTAACAATATTGACATTCATATTTCATGGTTCTATACTATAAATGTATAAAATAAATTTGAAGTAAACCCAGCTTCAAAATACACAAATAATAAGAGGAGGTTGCTTTCATGTTGAGAAGAGAAATATTAGACATAGTAAATGGATACAATGGAATAATCAATATTAAGGTAACCTGTGTATAAGACAGCCATATTTGAATAGCTGCCGTAAACAAGGTTATTGTTTACGGCTTTTTTATGTTCGGAACCACTTCCAAGGAATCAATTTCGAACAAAAGCCGTGTCTAAGACATGGCTTTTTTATAGTAAGCTGCTGTCCAGCAGCCCAGCAGTAAAGCCGTTAACTTGTTTACCGATACACAGGCTACATTCATCACTCAAACAAGCGGAGGAATTTATGAAATCATTTAAAAAAATTTTCGAGCCCTACATAGGTCTTAAAAGTGAAATATACATACTCTTCATCTCAAGGGTTGTGAACGCACTGGGAGCCTTTATATTTCCTTTTATGACCCTGCTTCTCAAGGACAAGATAGGGCTAAGCGAAACTGAAGTAGGCTTATATTCGGCACTTTGCGGGCTGGTTTATGCACCCGCAAGTCTCATAGGGGGCAAAATGTCCGATGCAATAGGGCGTAAGAAGCTTCTGGTGATATTCGAAACACTGGGTATGTCCAGTTTTATAATATGTCTCTTCCTGAAACCCAGCATGACAATGGTATATATACTTATGAGCGCCAGCTTCTTCTTTGGAATAGCAGGACCATCCCATGACGCCATGGTTGCAGACCTAACAACAGATGAAGAAAGACAGGGAGCCTATTCCCTTTTATATCTGGGATTCAATCTTGGCTTTGCAGTAGCAATGCTCTTTGCCGGAAGGCTCTTTGCAAACCACTTGAAGCTCATGTTTGCAATCGATGCTGCAACTGCAGTCCTTGCAATATGACTTATTGCTGTTTTTG
>CAZFYP010000124.1:0-8524 GCA_964523535.1 uncultured Clostridia bacterium | reverse complement strand
GCCATCAATACCTCAGGTACAAACATATCTCCAGCCTTGAATCTTTCTCCTACGACCATCATACCAGGCATTAATCCATCATTAATGATTGATAGTGGATCCGTTCCAGCATCTATTTGACCCTGAACTCCCTCTACTGCTCCCGGCTCATTACCGGCTATTACGCATTCTGCAATTTTTTCAAAACTCATCTCATAACCTCCAAATATTGTTATCTCTATTTTATTATAAAGCAAAGTTGAATTCTTGCTTTAATATACCGAATTTTTGTAATTTATAGTGGTAAATTAACGTTTTCTCAAATTAATTCTTTTCGTTTTTTTGTAAATATTTTTCATTTACCCTGTTTTTGTCATATTTGTTATATTTTTTTCTTTTTCAGAATATTTATAAAGTGGAACATATACAACAAGGACACCAATCCCTACTATTGTAGACGACCACCCAAGGTCGAGGCTGTTAAGGTATACAAGTCCTACAAGGAATAGTGGAATATTTACAAAAGCAAAGACCAATATTACCTTGTACCACATCTTGGGGACACTTAATCCTTTTGTACTTTCTTGATTTGATTTTGTACTATTTTTGTTCTTTTCCATCTTGTACTTGACATAGGAGTAAAGACTTATTCCATTTGCCAAAGCATATCCCAGAGATGATGCAGCCAGTATGGCCGAAGGAGATTTAAGCATGATCAGTCCATAATTCAATATTATTATAGAGATCATTGCATTTACAGGAACTCCATGTTCATTAGTCTTTCCGAAAATCCTTGGAAGATTGTCCGAGGTCGCCATTGAATACATGGCCCTTGATGCACCCAGAAATCCCGTTTGTATTATCATGAGCATAGCAGCAACAAGCATTACTGAACTTATTGTCCCTCCAACGCTACCAAAGGTCATCTTTGCAATTGTAAGAATAGGAGGCTCCTTGCTGTTTATTACTCCATCAACTCCCAAAAGTCCTATACAGGCAGTCTGTACAAGAACGAAGATAAGAAGACATATTGCCCCACAACTGAAGAGAGCCTTAACAACATCTTTCTTGGGATCCTTGTACTCAGGTCCATATACTGCAGCAGTCTCCCATGCACAGGCACTCCACTGGGCCATGCCGAAAATACCGAAAGTAACAAGAATATTCTTTATTTCAAAATTAAAGTCTGCAGGCAGCCAGTTGTTTGTAATATTTGTCATATCAACCCTTCCAAGTGCAAATGGTGCCACAGCCAGCACTATAAGAGGAAGCAAGGATATAATATTTAGTATGTATCCCACTATTGCTCTGCTTTCAAGTCCCTTTCTGTTGGTAAGATACATTCCCCAGAATATTAGCGTTCCAATTATTAAAGTTATAAGCTTATCAGGATAAATTCCAAGAAAAGGCATGACACCAACCATAAAATCCTTAATAGACAAGGTGAATATTGCAAGTATGGGACTCCATGCAAACCAGTAACTCCAAGCACTGAATCCTCCTATGAAGTCGGAATACTTATTTCCCTTGCTCTTTAGTATCTCCTGGGAATATCCCGGAAGTCCAGATGCATCAGGAAAATCCACCGCCATTTCAGCATAGGCAAGATTCTGAAAGAACCCTTGCCCTACCGATATGGCCCATACAAGTATAGAGAACGCATACATGTATGATGCAAAGTATGAAATCGACGGCATTATAAGTAGGGGCACCCCTAATGCTATTGAAAGACCCTGCTTCCAGTCTATGTTTCTATGTAAATTATTTTCCATTCTAAATCTCCTAGTTTAAACAAAAGCATAGTTTAGTTTATTCATAAAATAAATTTATCGCATCGATTCAATGATAAACCTCCCAGGCACATGTTTTGTGAAATGCACACAAGGAGGTCACTTTAAGTATTATTGTTTAAGCTTATATCGACGACTATACTGTCATTTCTTCCTTTTCAGGCAAGTTCTGCATATAATCCTTCAGGTATTGGGCAAGAACTTGCTTCTGTTCATCTGTATTCTCTACATATTTGTGTTCTACAAGTCTATTCTTGTACGCATCTGCAGCTTTTTCCTTTACAGATTTACTGCCGTTCTTCTCCCAGATTTCTAGTCCTTCCTTGTTAAACAATTTAGCATTGAAGTGTTCTTTTCTGAAATTCATGGCTGTATGCATTTCCTGAAGATATTGTCCGCCTACTCCTACATTCTTTATTGTTTCAAATACTTCGTCCTTATCTTCAAGAGCGAAGCCGTTTTTCATTCTCATGAACATCTTTATATTTTGCTCATCAAGCATGAATTTTTCATAACTAATAACATTGAATGAATCCATCACTCCACAAGACTGAAGTATAAAATTACTTGTAGACATTATTGAAGGAAGCATGGTAATAGTCGATTCAACTCCTGCCTGCCAGTCAACATCCTTGGCATCAGAAAGTGCTCCACCTGTTCTGCAAGGAATTCCATAAAATTTCGCAAGTTCTGCTGAAGCAAGTATTATAAGTCCTGTTTCAACAGATCCTATTGCCGGTGATACAAATCTCAGGTCGCACGATCCTGTTGTATTTCCATAAATCACAGGAAGTCCGGGCTTGATTATCTGGGACATAACTATTCCACCAAGTACTTCGGCATTGTTTACAGCCATTGTTCCTGATATTGTAGTTGGGCTTGTAGCTCCCGGAAGAGAACAGCATGCAAACATCAAAGGCTGGTTTCTCTCTGCATAAATTTTTACTGCATCAAGCATTGTCTCATCATACTTAAGCGGTGATATAACACTGATAATTCCAAGAACAACATTCTCCTCATCACCTACACCATAGAAGTCCTGAGCCATCTCTATACTGCTTAGGGAAGCATCTGGACTTGTAGTGAATCCTATTAACGGCTTGTCTGTATATTTGAGGCAGATTGCCATTTGATAATCTCTTACATCTTCAGCAGATATGTCTGAAGGTTCTATAAGATTGGGATTAAGCATATCCATTATATCACTGCTTTGGTGAAGCATCTGGAATTTGATGAAATCCTCAGCCGTATTTTGTCTTGTTTGGTCGCCTTCCATTACTGTTATAGGTCCAGATACAGGAGCTATTATCTTGTTATCTCCACCAACCGTTACATTTCCTTTTCTTCCGTATATTTCAAACTGTGAAGGAACAGTTTGAAGAGCTTTATTCACCATATCCTCATCCATAAATACTACATTGCCTTCAGTTCTTGCACCTTTTTGCTTAAAGAGTTCAACTATGTCATTATCTTCAATTTCAACACCGACTTCCGCCAGTATTCTCATACTTAGTTCATGTATATTCTTAATATCTTTTTCACTTATCATATTTCCTGCAAATTTCATTTTTTCTCCTTTAACATTCCATTACTTGACAACAATGCCTATAATACTATATCTACTATTATAAATTATATTCTAATAATGTTTGCCATTCTCATAAAATCTTTCCCCGGGTACAAGCTTGAAGGATACCTGCACATGGTCGTATCCAAATTCTTTAACAATATCCGTTATAAGCTCTGCTGTTCTATCCTGCACTTCCTGTGTTTTTGGAAGCCAAAGCATTTCGATTTTAGGAAATGATTCTATCACTGTTCCCTCATTGATATTTATTGTTTCAACAAAGTCAAACTTGATATCTTTTCTTTCACAACACACAGTTTCTTCAATTTTGTTTTTAAGGTCGGTACTAAGCTTGCAAACTTCTTCAATTCTCATACCTTTGAATGTAACTTGCGGCATTTAACCACCTCCCTGCTACAGGTATTCATAAATCCACACTTTTTATAAACCATTAACAAACTTTACGCTTTCGCCATCGCCTTTTTCTTTGTTATTTCAACATTTCCCGTGTCTCCATCAACCTTTATTAGATCACCTGTCTCTATTATGTCAAACAAATCTATCTCTTCATCAAAGTCAGATACGGTAGGTATATCAAGAACTACTGCTGCAACTCCTGCTCTTGAATCAAGCTTTGTAAATATCCAACCTGCAGGTTTTATTCCATTTACCTGAGCCGAATTGAAGTGACAGGACCAACCATTTGATCCCTTGGAGCAAGGAAGTATAAGAATTTTACCATCTATACTTTTTCCTTCTTCTGAATGCCCTTTTTCGATGATAACTCCTGTCTTATCATCAACTCCAGCCCATCCCTGTATGCTTTCCTTGCATACAAGTGCCTCACCTTCAGCTATTCCTTTAATTCCAGATCTACCTTTTAATACTATTTTATTGTTTTCCATTCTTATGCCTCCCATTTTCCAGAAACTGCAGAGTCAATACATTTTTCAATATCACCGTAATAAACAGGTACAGTAGTTTCAGACCTTATATAATGGGCCTGCTTGGCTCCATCCATTACCATTCCAGTAGCCGTTTCATGACACTTATGTCCTATTACCAATGGACATCCACTTGTAAGCAAGTGTCCACCTGCATCTTCAATATCCTTA
Organism: uncultured Clostridia bacterium; assembly: GCA_964523535.1. Lineage (GTDB taxonomy): Bacteria > Bacillota > Clostridia > Tissierellales > Dethiosulfatibacteraceae > Dethiosulfatibacter. The sequence continues at coordinate 4,073 of CAZFYP010000124.1, read as the reverse complement.
AGATATCCATTTTCTTCCGCCATTGCCTTTGTAGAATAATCAGTCCAAATATTAAGGAATACTCCATCCTTAACCTTCTTGCCCTTGATATAATTAGCTGTATCTCTAAGCTCTTCCAATGTATAGTGAGGACATCCAAGCACTATGAAGTCAACATCGCCATTCCCTTTATCACAAAGCATTTCCATTGACTTGTCATACTCTTGTTGACTAATATCAAACACTTCTTTAGGCTCGTTCCCACCCAGGGCCATTTCAAGTGTTACTGCCTCCGGAGTAATTCCCACTACATGACACATTTCTCCACCACTGGTAGTAGCAAGTGCAGCAAAACACTGCTTAAGTCTTATCAAGTCAGGTCTTTTGAAGTTTCCGCTGATTACAGGTATTGCATGAGGTGGAAGAAGTCTACCAACGGTATAACCTATTACATCCCAATCAACTGCAGTATCAGATTGACAGTTAATCTCAAATACATGCGTTCCCTTCCTGTTTTCCATTATGTGATTCCCCCATTTTGGAGTTCTTCCACATATGCCAGACCATGCAGCTGCTTCGATTCCATCAGAGTTTCCACAAGCTCCGAAAACTGCATTGCTGAAAAGCACATTGCTTGATTCAGTTGTTACAAAATGTTCTCCCATTAAAGGTATCCATCCAGTAAGATATGGGGTACAAGTTCCCGTAATGCTGACTCCTGCTTCCTTCGTGATGTTCAAAAATTCATTGTTCTTATCGAAAAATTCCTCAGTCAGTCCAAGAGGCTCGAATTCATGCTGTGAGCAAGGTGCCACACAAGTCTGACAGAAACACCCTTCAGAAAACTTTTCCACTTCTATGACTTCATCTGTACACATGTACATTTTTGAAAAAATCTTGTTGTAGTCATCTGAATCAGCTGCTTCAAGATAGGGATGAGCTCCAAGATATATTGTAGCCTTTGATACTTCACATAACTCCTCGGCACCAAGTGCCTCTGCATATTTGATTATATTGTCGATTGCTTTTTGCTTGAATCTTCCAAAATCTCCATTAAGCATTTCCTGCTCATATTGTGTTAGTTTAACCATTTTTATAATCTCCTTATTCTTTAATCCACTACTACTTCAGCACTTATTTCTACATCCAGATCTCCCCAAATACCAGCTGTAACCGTTTGCCTGGCAGGCGGATTATCTGGATCAAAATACTTTTGATATACTTTATTGAATTCATCGAACTTTTCCATGGATGAAATAAAAACATTGCATTTAATAACACTGTCCATTCCAAGACCCATATCTTCAACGATATTCCTTATATTATCCAGCACTCTCTTAGTCTGTTGTGCCATTGTCCCTTGAACTACTTCCTGTGTTTCAGGATCTATGGAAACCTGTCCTGATAAGAAAGCAATATTTTTTGTCTTACTCACCTGTGCTATAGCCCCTGTTGGAACAAAAGCTTTTACAGACGTGAATTTTTCTTTCATTTTGCAGCCTCCAATTATATTCTCGTCTTTTAACAATTTTCGCTTATTTTTTCATATTCAGATATTTATCCTAGGTTTTAATCTGAATATTTTTATATATGTGAAATCTATAATTTTATTATAGCACTCTTTAAATGGCATGTCAATCGAGTTTTTTCATGTATGTAAAAATATTGCGTGCTATTACCCATTTTACCACTAATATGCCTAAATATTTACATGTATGAAAAATTATGGTATTATATTTTATATAAATTACTAAGGACGTGAATTAAAACCATGATAAATAAAATCGGTGAAAATATAAAAGGTATAAGAAAAAGCAAGGGTTTCACACTTCAAGACATTTCAGATGCAACTGAGCTTTCACTTGGATACCTGAGCAAGCTGGAAAGAAATCTTAGCAGTCCTACAATTGCAAATCTTCAAAAAATATGCAGTGCACTGGACATAACAATGACAGAACTCGTATCAAGTTTTGAAGACGATAAGATACTTGTTAAAAAAAATGATAGAAAAACCATTTTCGAATCCAAAACCAAAGTGAAATACGAAATGACAACAGAAGGTGCAAGAAACCTCGAAGGTGTCTGTATGATAGTAGACGACAATTCCAAGGAAAACATTTCATACAAGCATAGAACAGATGAATTCGGCATAGTTACAAAGGGCTCAATGGAAATGACTATTAATGGTTCAAAATACCTCTTAGAAGAAGGCGACGCCATTTATATTGAAGCCGAATCAGCCCACAGTTTCAAAAAAATTGGTAAGGGAGAATGTATTTCCTACTGGACCTATCTTGCAACAAAAGGCGACAGAACAGAAATGATTCCAAAATAACCATCTTAAATATAATCTAGCTCCAAAATCGAAGAACATCAGATCTTCGATTTTTTTATTTTATAAAATTAATTTCCTTAATAAAATACCCGAAACTAATTGTCTCGGGTATTTTGGGGAACAAACTTATTTTGCTACAGAGTTTTTCACTGTACCCGCTTGAGGAATACCCTCAATCTCTTCTCTTTCCTGATACTTTCCTGTTACAAACATTTTTATAAATCCAACAGTAACTATAACCTGAAGTATAACTATAGGGAATCCAACCAGCATTTTAACAGTCTTGGCTCCATCAAGTCCACCATTCAAGAGGAATATTACACAAATCGCAGCCATGAACACTCCCCAGAATATTTGTATTCCAGCAGGTGCATCATCCTTGGTGTATTTAGGTCCAGTCTTGACACTCATCTTAGATATAGTTGAAGTAACAGCATTTGCAAGTGTTATGAATGAGACAAGAATTATAACCAGCATTATAACCTTTACTATTGTTGGTATAGGCAAAGTTTCAAACAAGGTAAGCATTACAGCTTCATATCCACTCGTTTGGATAAGGGCGTAAAGATCAAGTCCATCAACATACTGTGCATGAGCAGCCAATCCACCAAAGATTGTAACCCACAACCAGGCAAAACCACATGGAGCAAGCATATTTACAGTAACAAATTCCTTCATTGTTCTACCCTTGCTGAGTCTCGCAAGGAACAATGCTGTTGTAGGAGCAAAGATGAAGAAGTCAAGATACCATAACCAGTTCCACCACACAGACCACTTTGCAGCCGATTCAAATGGCTCGACAAAAGTCAATCTACTCATTAAATTGGTGAACATACTTCCGGTAGCCTGGGTCCCCAAGCCCAAAGAGAATTTCGTAGGTCCGAATACAGTTACAAACAACAAGAGTCCTATGAAAAGCTTGGCATTGTTGTCTCCCAACCATTGGATACCGCTCTTGAGTCCAGTAACGCTAGACAGAGTATATACTGCAGTTATAACAGCTGCTAGTCCAATAGTAAGCATTGGTCCTGTAGGGATGTTAAATAGTTGATTAAGTCCATCTGAAACCTGAAGTATTCCATATCCAAAGGATCCTGCAACTCCACCTATTATTGCAAATGTTACCAGTCCGTCTATTGCATCACGGTATCTATAAACCTTTTCACCAAATACAGGGTACAATGTAGAAGTTATGCTGTATGGCTGCTTCATATTATGATATACGTATGCAGCTACCAAACCTCCAGCTACATAAACTCCATAAAGAGTAACTGTCCAGTGAAGATATGTATATTCAAACGCCCAGGAAAGTGCTTCCATGCTTCCTGCAACCAATCCGCTTCCAACTGCCGGATTCATTGAATATTCGATAATTTCTGCAGGTGGCCAGAAAACTATTCCCATTCCCATTCCTGCACAAAGTGATATTGCCCACCATGTAAACTTACTGAATTCAGGCTGAGCATCCTCGCCGCCAAACTTTATCTTTCCATACTTGCTGACCAGGAAGAACAAACTCATTCCTATACTTAGTATGACTGCTCCATTGAGGAACCATCCCAGATAGTCACACAAGAAGTTTACTACTCCTGTTAATACCTCTGTGAATAAATTAGGATTTATTATTCCTAAAACAAATATTGCTCCAAATATTACTACAGAGATACCTACAACAACCTTGTTGATCTGGTAATCCCTACCATTATGATTTTCCACTTTATTACTCCTTTCTTTACACGGAGTTACCGGTTCCGTGACT
>CAZFYP010000123.1:0-8596 GCA_964523535.1 uncultured Clostridia bacterium | reverse complement strand
CGCGTACGGGAGTTACCCCTGAAAAACTTGCAAACTCGCCTGCAGCAGATATTCCATTGCCAGACATAGTGATTACCTGCAACAATATTTGCAATACACTTCTCAAATGGTATGAGAACATAGCTGTAGAGCTTGACATACCTTGTATAGTGATTGATGTACCTTTCAACCACACTATGCCTATACCTCAGTATTCAAAGGATTATATAGCTGACCAGTTTGAAGAGGCTATTAGAATACTTGAAGAGACTACAGGAAAGAAATTCGACTATGACAAGTTCATGGAAGTTCAAAAGCAAACTCAAAGATCTGTTGCTCAATGGAACAGACTTGCAGCACTTGCTTCACACAAACCGTCTCCACTTAACGGATTTGATCTCTTTAGTTTCATGGCCCTAATAGTTTGTGCAAGAAGTCTTGACTATTCTGAATTGACATTTAAGAAATTTGCTGACGAATTGGAAGAAAACCTTAAGAATGAATTATATGCATTTAAGGGAAATGAAAAAACTCGAATAACATGGGAAGGAATAGCAGTATGGCCATATCTTGGACATACCTTCAAAGGTCTTAAAAATCAAGGCAGTCTTATGACTGGATCTGCATACCCTGGATTGTGGAACCTTGAGTATACACCTGGAGACATGTCTTCAATGGCTGAAGCCTATACTAGAATATACATCAATACATGTATTGACAACAAGGTCAAGGTACTTGGCGATGTAATATCAAATGGAAAGTGTGATGGTGTGCTTTATCACCAGAACAGAAGCTGCAAGCTGATGAGTCTCTTGAACTACGAAACTGCAGAAAGACTTCACGATGAAAATGGACTTCCTTACGTAAGTTTTGATGGAGATCAAACAGATCCTAGAAACTTTGCACCGGCGCAGTTTGACACAAGAATACAGGCACTAGATGAAATGATGAATGAGACTTTGGAGGGAAAATAATGAACAGAATAGATGCTATAATAAAAGAGTTGACAGAAATATCAAAAAATCCTGCAAAGGCTGTAGAGGAGTTTACTGCTAAAAGCGGAACAGGAGCAGTAGGTGTAATGCCGGTATATGCACCGGAAGAATTGATACATGCAGCTGGATATCTTCCTGTAGGTATATGGGGCGGACAGAAAAGCATAAAGAAAGCTAGAACATACCTGCCTCCATTCGCATGTTCAATCATGCAGTCTGTAATGGAAATGCAGATAGAAGGTGCATATGATGATTTGAAGGCAGTATTAATATCGGTACCTTGCGATACATTGAAATGTATAAGTCAGAAATGGAAGGGAACATCACCTACAATTGTCTTTACACATCCTCAAAATAGAAAGATTGAAGCAGCCAACAAATTCCTTGTTGAGGAATTCAAGATAATAAAAAGTAAGCTTGAAAGCATTCTTGGCGTAGAAATTACTGACCAGGCAATAGAGGAAAGTATTCAAGTATACAATGAAAATAGAAGTATAATGAGAGAATTTGTGAAAATTGCAGCAGATTACCCTCATGTAATTGATCCGGTAGTTAGACATGCAGTAATAGTATCCAGATACTTCATGGAGAAATCTCAGCATACTGCATTGGTTAAGGAACTGAATGAAGAAATAAGCAAACTTGACAAGAAGGAATGGAAGGGCAAGAAAGTTGTACTTACAGGTATAACAGCTGAGCCGGATGGCCTGCTTGAAATATTCAAGGAGCATGACATAGCAATAGCAGCCGATGATTTGGCTCAGGAATCAAAACAGTTCAGAATAGATGTACCCGCAGGCCAAGAGCCTTTGCTGAGACTTGCGAAATGGTGGCAGGATTTTGATGGATGTTCACTTGCTACAAATGTTGATAAGCCAAGAGGTGAGATGCTTATAGACATGGTCAATAAAAACAATGCCGATGCAGTAATAGTATGTATGATGAAATTCTGTGACCCTGAAGAATTTGACTATCCAATTTATTACAAGCAGCTACAGGATGCATCCATAGCCAATCTTTATATAGAAATAGATCAGGAAGCAACATCGTTTGAACAGATTAGAACAAGAATCAACAGCTTCACTGAAATGCTTCAGAGTTAAGCTTAAGATAATTTCACTTATATCAAAGGGTTGAATTAATCTGAAAAATTGTAACTGACACGTACTTCTTGTTTGGAATTAATGAGATTTTTGGGTAATAATGAAAGAAAGGGCTGTCTCTCTTGAGGCAGCTCTTTTATAGATTATGTTTCATTAAAGAATCATGATAAGGTAGTAAACTTAATTAGTTAATTTAAATTTATTACTTTTAAATATTCCTATGTTATAATATAATATGATTTATATGAAGTGAGTAAAAAATGTTATTTTATTAACGAAATAATGTGTTTTTGGATGAATAAATAATTTTTATTATATATAGTGTAGGAGAGTAATATGTTTAAACAGGTTAAAAGTAAAAAAGTATATCAACATGTAGTTGAACAAATCCAGGTTATGGTAATGAATGGAGAACTGAAAAAGGGGGACAAGCTTCCTACTGAAAGAGACTTGGCAGAGCAGCTGGGTGTCAGCAGGACTTCCATAAGAGAAGCTCTGAGATCACTTGAGATGGTGGGTTTGGTAGAAAGCAGACAGGGTGAGGGAAACTTCATTGGTGGAAACTTGAAAGGTAATTTCTTTGAGCCACTGTCCGTTATGTTTATGTTGAATAAGGGTAATCCCAGAGATATACTTGAACTTAGGATGGTAATAGAAGTTGAGGCGGCATCCCTTGCAGCCAAAAGGGTCAAAGAAGGCGATTGCCAAGAGGCGGTGAAAGAGCTCAATGAAATCATGCGAAAGCTCAAGGCAGCTAGCAATGAGGAAGAAAGCAGTAATGCAGACCTTCAGCTCCACTATAAGATATCTGAAATAACAGGAAACTATCTTATAATGATGCTTCTTAACACCATATCTTCATTGATGGAGACTTTTATTGAAAGCGCCAGGGGAATGATACTGCAGGATTTTGACAACAAGGAAAAGTTGTTCAGTGAACATCAGAACCTTGTTGATGCAATAACGGAAGGTGATTCGAAAAAAGCTACAAAGGCTATGAGAACCCATCTGGAAACAATCAACAGGACTATGGAAGAACGTCAGAAGTGACTATTGGCACACATTTAATATTGTTAAAAAACAAACAATCCTTTTCAAGGGTTTAAATGTGTGCTATAATTACATTAGAAATTGGTCGTACCATAGTACCTATGAAAAACTAAATTAAGTAAAGGTATGCTGACAAATTGATAATTAAGACTTTAAAAAAATATAGGTCATACCATAGTACCTATAAACAGGGTACGAAGCAAAACTGTAGAAAAAAATGAAAACTCAAAGGAGAAAAGATTATGCAGATTTTAATATGTGTGAAACAGGTTCCGGATGATTCAATTGAGATTCGTTTGGATGACAAGGTAAAAAAACCGAACTTAAAAGGAGTTAGTCAGGTAGCAAATGCATTTGATACATATGCATTGGAGATGGCAGTTCGTTTTGTGGAAGCCAATGGAGGAAGTGTAAGTGTATTGAATGTTGGTGCTGAGGATTCAATAAATACATTGAAAAACTGCTTGTCTGTAGGAGCTCAAAATGCATATTTGGCAAAAGATGATTTATATGCGGACTTGGATGCAATGGCAACAGCTGGTGTTTTGGCAGATGCCATAGTTAAAATCGAAAAAGACAATGATAAGAAATTTGATTTGATTCTATGTGGAATGGAATCAACAGATGAAATTACCGGTCAGCTTGGAGCCATGCTTGCAGAGACTATGGGAAAAGGTTTTATAAGCCGTGCAATTGAATTTAGTGTAAAGGATGATCTATTGGGAGTTCATCAGGAAACTGACGAAGGTTACAATGTTGTTTCTCTGGAATTGCCGGCTGTTGTAACAGTAAGCAAACCGGATTATGATCCTCGTTATCCTACTATCAAAACCAAAATGAAAAGCCGTAAGGCAGTTATACCTACTTTCGCTGCAGGAGAAATTGGGCAGGTAAAAGAAGCCAAAGTATCTTGTATAGAATATGTAGAACCTCCTAAGAGAGAGGCTGGAATTAAAATTGAAGAAAAAGATGCTGCCTTGGCTGTAAATACTGCCATGGAACAAATGAAAAAAGATAAGGCAATCTAATTGGGGAGGAATGAGAGTATGAAAGCATTATTGTTTATTGAAACAGATGGAGAAAAAGTATTGGGCGGAAGCCTTGAATTGATAAGTGCATTAAAGGCACTGGATGCAGAAGGAAAAGCTCTTGTAGCAGGAAACAGGCTTGCAGCTGATACCGTGGCCGCTCTTGGAATACCGGTTACTTTTGTTGATTCTGCTACAGATGGTGATACATTGACGGCAGTATTGGCTGAAATTACAAAAGAAGAGAATCCTGATATTGTACTACTTGCAAATACAGCATTGTCAAAGGATATTGCGCCGCGTATTGCAGTACGTATGGATATGGGTTGTGTAAGTGATGTGACTCAAATAAACAAAATAGATGAAAAGCTTATCTATACAAGACCGGCATACAACGGGACTATACTTGAGAATATTGAAGTTGAAGGTTCTACAGTATTGACAATAAGAAATGGAAGTTTTGAAAAGCCTGAAGCTTCTTCAACAGCAGATGTTATAGAAAAGCAATTAGTAATTGCAGAAGATGATGTAAAGGCAAAAATTATAGATACGGTAAAGGAAATTACTGAATCAGTTAACCTGGAAGAAGCTGAAGTTATAGTTTCTGGTGGACGTGGTATGGGAAGTGCGGAAAACTTTGAGCTTGTAAAGGAACTTGCCAGTGTATTAGGTGGTGTAGTTGGAGCCACAAGACCACCAATTGAAGATGGATGGATATCCCGTGCACGCCAGGTAGGGCAGTCAGGAAAGATTGTAGCACCGAAGCTTTATATTGCTTGAGGTATTTCAGGAGCTGCACAACATACATCAGGAATGATGGGTTCAAGCTATATAGTTGCAGTTAACAAAGATGAGGATGCTCCCATATTCGAATTTGCAAACCTTAGCATTGTTGGAAACGTAAGCGATATTCTTCCTCTTATGATAGAAGAAATGAAGAAAGTAAAAGCGCAGTAGATTATATAAAGGTTAGAAAAGGAGGATTACCATGGCTGATTACAATAAATTGACAGAAGAATTAATCGCAGAATTGCAGGGGGCAGCTCCTGGACATATTTTAACAGGTGAAGATATCAATGAAGATTATTCGCACGATGAAATGCCTATTTATGGAAAGGCGGCACCAGAAGTTGTTTTCGTGGCACACTCAACAGAGGAAGTTGCAGCTGTAGTTAAAATATGCAATGAAAACAAGATACCCGTAACTCCAAGAGGAGCGGGAACAGGACTTGTAGGGGGAGCAGTTCCACTCCTTGGTGGCGTTTTGATTGACCTTACAAAGATGAATAAGATAATATCCTATGATTTGGAGAATTTTGTAGTCCATGTACAACCCGGTGTTACACTCAATGACCTTGCAGAGGATTGTGCAAAACAGGGATTGCTCTATGCACCGGATCCAGGTGAAAAGTTTGCTTATCTAGGTGGAAATGTCTCTACAAATGCAGGCGGAATGAGAGCTGTAAAGTATGGTGCAACACGTGACTACGTAAGGGCGATGACAGTTGTTCTTCCATCAGGAGAGATTACAAACTTTGGAGCTACAGTTTCAAAAACAAGTTCAGGTTACAGTCTGGTGGATTTAATGGTTGGATCGGAAGGTACACTTGGAGTTATAACTGAACTTACTCTTAAAGTTATACCTGCACCAAAGGAAATTGCCAGCTTGATTATTCCTTTTGAGAATTTGGAAGACTGTATGTCAGCTGTACCAAAGCTTAAAATGGCTAATATAGATCCTCAGGCATTGGAATTTATGGAGAAAGAAATTGTTCTTGCCAGTGAAAGGTATACAGGAAAAAGTGTATTCCCACATGAACTTGAAGGTATGGCGGCAAATGCATACTTGCTTGTTACTATTGATGCCAGCAGCGAAGATGTACTCAATAACCTTATTGAGCAGGCTGCCGAAGTAGTTTTGGAAGAAGGCGCAATAGATGTGCTTGTAGCCGATACACCTGCAAAGATGAGAGATGCATGGGGGGCAAGATCAAGCTTCTTGGAAGCGGTTATGGCCGAGACAGAGCTGTTGGATGAATGTGACGTTGTAGTTCCTGTCAATAAAATTGCTCCATATCTTGATTTTGTCAACAAGGCTGGTGAAGAACATGGACTGACTATAAGAAGCTTTGGACACGCAGGAGATGGAAATCTTCATATATACCAGTGTAGCAATGACTTGGAAGAGGAAGAATTCAAGTCTAGAGTAGAGAAATTCTTTGATGTTATTTATCCGGAAGCAGTTAGGTGTGGTGGTCTTGTATCAGGAGAGCATGGAATCGGCAGTGGAAAGATCTGCTATTTAGTAGATAGTGTCGGTGAAATAAATATGAACTTGATGAAAGGCATAAAAAAAGCTTTTGATCCAAATGGTATTATGAATCCAGGCAAGGTATGTGAAATATTGGATTTAGATTGCAATAAATAAAATAAAATATAATAAATTAAGGAAGGTAATTAATATGGATTTTAAAATGAGTGAAGAGCATCAACAATTACAGGAAATGTATCGTGATTTTGCAGAGAATGAAGTAAAGCCAATTGCAAAGGAAATTGATGAAACAATGCGTTTCCCAAAAGAAAATGTAGAAAAAATGGCTGAAATGGGCTTGTTTGGAATTCCTTTTTCTGAAGAGGAAGGTGGAGCAGGAATGGACACATTGAGTTATGTACAGTGTGTTGAAGAATTATCAAAGTGTTGTGCATCAACTGGTATTATTGTTTCTGTTCATACAAGTCTTTGTGCTACTCCAATTCAACAATATGGAACAGAAGAGCAAAAGGAAAAATACTTAAAGGCACTTGCTTCAGGAGAGATGCTGGGTGCATTTGCATTGACTGAACCTTCAGCAGGAACTGATGCTTCTATGGCAAAGACAACGGCTGTACTTGATGGAGACCATTATATATTGAATGGAAGCAAGGTATTCATTACCAATGCAGGACATGCAGATGTTTATGTTATTCTTGCAATGACTGACAAGAGCCAGGGAACAAGAGGAATGTCTGCATTCATAGTAGAAAAAGACTTCCCGGGTTTTTCTGTAGGTACTCATGAGATAAAGATGGGAATCCGTGCATCAGCTACATGTGAGCTGGTATTCGATGACTGCAAGGTTCCTAAGGAAAATCTTCTTGGAAAAGAAGGTAAAGGATTTGGTATGGCAATGAAAACTCTTGACGGAGGACGTATAGGAGTTGCTGCACAGGCTCTTGGTATTGCAGAAGGAGCAATAGAAGAAACTGTTAAATATGTAAATGAGCGTGTTCAATTCGGACGTTCAATATCTAAATTCCAAAATACACAATTTGAACTTGCAAAAATGCGTGCAAATACAGAAGCTGCTAAATTATTGGTATACCAGGCTGCATGTGCAGTGGATGATGGAGAGAGATATTCTCACCTTGCAGCCATGGCTAAACTTGTTGCTTCAAACAATGCCAGTGATGTAACAAGACGTTGTCTGCAGTTATTCGGTGGTTACGGATTTACAAGTGATTATCCAATTGAAAGAATGATGCGTGATGCAAAAATAACAGAAATCTATGAAGGTACATCAGAGGTTCAAATGATGGTAATTGCCGGATGGATGGGTGTCAAGTAAATATCAACAGGCTTAAAAAGAATCAAGAATACAATTGTTGGACTGGTAAAATTCAGGTATGTTCGGGGATGGAGATATTTGTTTTACCGACAACATTTGCCATAGCAGTAATCACGGGTATTCATGGGGATGAAAATTTGTGTATTGCTTGAAGCTTCTGATTGTGCCTTTGATGATATATTTCTAATTTAATAGATTTTAAGGAAAGAGCGGTCTCATTTGAGGCGGCTCTTTTTCGTGCTTTAATCCACAGTATCCAAAAGGACACTATAGTACAAAAAAGTGCGTTCTTGTCAATATGACACTAGTTGAGTACAATGAATATAAGAAGAATTGGTCGTACCGTAGTACTTGAAACATTCATGATAAGTAATAGAAACTAATACAATTATTAAAAACTAATGGTCGGACAATAATATCAGTAAACAGGGTATAAAAACTAAAATTAAGGAGAAGGTAATTATGCAGATTCTAATATGTGTAAAACAGGTTCCAGATGATTCTATAGAAATACATTTGGATAACAAGGCTATGAAGCCAAATTTGAAGGGAGTCAGTCAGGTAGCAAATGCATTTGATACATATGCATTGGAGATGGCAGTTCGTTTTGTGGAAGCCAATGGAGGAAGTGTAAGTGTATTGAATGTTGGTGCTGAGGATTCAATAAATACATTGAAAAACTGCTTGTCTGTAGGAGCTCAAAATGCATATTTGGCAAAAGATGATTTATATGCGGACTTGGATGCAATGGCAACAGCTGGTGTTTTGGCAGATGCCATAGTTAAAATCGAAAAAGACAATGATAAGAAATTTGATTTGATTCTATGTGGAATGGA
>CAZFYP010000122.1:0-8922 GCA_964523535.1 uncultured Clostridia bacterium | reverse complement strand
CTAAGGTAAAACAATCCTCCTTTTTTAAAATATTAAGGATTGTTTTACCGGAATCAAAACACCAACGCTTCAAGGTGTTTTGTGCTTTTAAAAATATTCATAAAAAATCCTCCTTTTTTAAAATATTAAGGATTATTTTACCGGAATCTAAACACCAACGCTTCAAGGTGTTTTGTGCTTTTAACTATAATCAACTTCTACAGTTCACTTAATCCCTTACAATAAATTCATGCATCCTCTCATATTCCTCCCTAGCTTCATCCAGGGCCATGGCCCACAATGGATAGCAATGGAAAAGCCCTTGGCCTATTGTCAGGGTCGATTTCACTCCGCTTTCAAGGAGCTTTTGGTGGAATCTGCTTGAATCATCAAGTAGTGTTTCGTGCCTTCCTACATTTATATAGGTGTCGGGAAGTCCTTGCAGGTTGCCATAAAGGGGGGATATATAAGGGTTCCTTGAATCCTCTCTTCCTACATAACCCTGGCTGTATTCTATAAGCAGCTTCTCCGGAACGAAAAGCTCAGTCTTTTCGTTTTTTTGTATTGATTGTCCAGTACAGGCAAGGTCCGTCCAGGGTGACATGGCAAGTATCTTTCCGGGAAGTTCCCTTCCCTTGTCCTTCAGATACAAGGCTGAAGCCAGCGCGAGACCTCCCCCTGCCGAATCTCCCACAAATATCATGTCTTTTCCCCTGACACCTTCATTAACAAGGTAGTCATAGGTCTTCAATGCATCTTCAAAGGCTGCAGGATAGGGATGTTCAGGAGCAAGACGATAGTCAAACATAAATGCATTTATCTTGGTTTCCTTGACTGTCTCTCCCATAAGAAGCCTGTACTTTTTCTCTGATCCGTGGGTATAGCCGCCACCATGGAAGTAGACTATGACCTTGCTCTTGTCTATTTGATCCTTATATATCCATTCTCCCTCTATTCCGTTGATCCTAACAACCTTGGCCTTGACACCGGGAGGAAGCTGCGCGAATATTGAAAAAACATTGGCTATCCTGCTTGACAGCCTGTAGACCATTGAGCTTTTTCTATACTTTCTGTAGTTGTATATGTTCATCTTGAATTTTAGCCTTGTTTTTAAAAGTAGTTTAACCAATCGCAGTTTCTTTATCATAATACTATTCCATACTTCCTTATTCTAAATTGGAGACTCTGCCCCTTTATTATATGGAACATGGAATCACCATCCTTTTTATCATTGAATTATATTCTACCATCAAATAAATTGCAAGACAACCTTGCAAAATCTCTACTTATCCAACTCTATAGACCATGGTTTTTAATAAAATTGAAAGTGTTAATAATAAACATATATGATTTTTACTTTTTTATTGCAATATTATGAATTCAACTTATTGATTCAGGGTATAATGAATAATATGCAGTCACAAAAACATAGCGGAGGGATTAAATTGAAAAAAACACTGATTATACTTATGTTGTTAATAGTCATCATCACTTCATGCATTCCTGCATTTGCAACAACTGATGAAGACTGGACCTATGACGCCTTTGATGGTAGCGAGTCCGTATGGGCAGAACCTGAACTTCTAGATGCTGTTCTTAATGAAGTAACCTATGAAGATGTCATGAACAACTATACTCGAAATATTACCAGAGCAGAATTTTGCTCACTGTCCGTGTTGCTTTATGAGAAACTCACAGGACACGAGGCTAAACTGGAAGAGGACCCATTTGTAGATACAGACGATCCAGAAATACTGAAAGCCTATAAACTCGGCATAGTCAACGGAGTCAGTACTAGTGAGTTTGCTCCTCTAAAAAACATAACAAGACAGGAAATGTGTGTAATGATTTACAGGACTCTGGATGCAGCAGATTATGATGTGGCAGTGGACATGTCTGAAGATTTCCCATTCAGAGATACTGATGAGATGGCCGACTGGGCAATCAACAAAATCAGGTTCTGCTACCATAATGAAATCATAAACGGAACAGGCCTGAAAATGATGGAACCCCTTGAGAACACAACTCGTGAACAAGCTGTCGTTCTAGTCAACAGGACTTATCTATCCTTCGAGGACAGGTAAGAACCACAGTAAACACGAATTATAACCATAAGCCATTTAAAAGACCGGAAATCAAGTCATGAACTGCTATCCGGTCTTTTTCATTGTTTCGATTATTGACTGCTATGGACCTTCCTTTTACAGAAGCAAACTGCCCACTTCTTCCAAAGTCCTCTGCCACCCATGAAATTTTTCTATTGATTTATAAACTAGTCGCCTTCAACTTCTTTCTTGAATATCCCCATATACAAGCTAGCAAAAATAGTCCCTGCCGCAATGGCTATGAGCATACCACCTGCATTGTTTACAACCCCCGGACTGATGGTCCTCCTGTTGACAAGCTGGCTACAGCAAATGCGAAACTTATACGGCAGAGTATGCCACCAAAGTCACCCATAATCATAAAGCCAAGAATTGCTCCAATGATAAGAGCTGCTATGCCTCCTTCTGACAAGGCCATGAGCCCTTGACTAAACATAAGGTGCCTGAAAACGATCCTTGTGCACATTTATTTCAATAGCAAGAAATACAAGGTCAGCCTCTGCTATATCCTCTTCCGTCAAAATGTTTTCGGCTCCTATTGACCCCATGGTTTCTATTTTTATTTCGTGTCCCATCTCTTCAGCTGCGACATCCAGTGCTTAAGCACAAAGATATGTATGTACTATGCCTGCCTGACAAGCTGTAACTGCTACTATTTTCAAAGATTTCCTCCGTCTGTTTCAGTCTACTTAATTTTGATAAAAAGATATATTTCCGCATCAAATCGGTGGTCAACATCACTTCCATCTACACTCAGATTTTGAATTACAAGCTTTACAGATGCCTTGTCATTTTCATAAATAACAGTAGCATCCTCCACAGAAATTGCTTCATATGCATCATATTCATCCTTGAAGCTGTCAACTATCTCCTGTCCCAGTATTGTCATTATTACATAACCATCATGATCAATGAGAGACATTCTATAGTCTCCATCTATGACTTCATTCAGTATTCTGTAACTTTTTCCCCTGTATTCAAATTCATGATCCATGTTACCTTCGATTTGACCATTTGACATACCTATATAAGTCTGAATAAATCTGTCATAGTCTCCTATTTCTATCATTTCGTCAAGGTCCGTATATACATGGTAGTATTCCTCCTTGTCCCTGTTGTAATAGTTGTCATAATCCCTGTAAGGAGCAAATCCAAAGACATCCTCAAAGTCACTGTAGAAATCGAAGTCTTCAGGTATCCATTCAATATTGTCGTCATAATCCATCTCGTGGAGATACCTTGCCATTTCCGTGATCTTGGACTTCGACTGTTCTTCAATATCCGATTTGGCAACAATTTCACCATCTGCCAACATGCCCTTGTTTATAAGTATATTCTCAAGCATCCTCGTCTGGCTAACCCTGCTTAAAGTAAAGGCATCCACAGGTGGAAGAATTGAAACCGTAATAAATATCATTAAAACCATGGCAACAATGCCGTTTTTCTCCACTGGCTTGAAGCTGAATACCAATCCCGAAATAAAGGCGAATATACCAAAAAGTATTACATAATACCTTCCATGGGTAAAGCCCAAATCTCCTATCTTCAAAAATGAGTTCACCGTCTGGAAGAGGACTATTGGCAGGAGGACTTTGGGGAAGATCTTCCTGAAAGCTTTTGCAGGCTGGTTTTCAACATTGCTTGTAAGGATATAGAGCACTATTACTACTGCAATATATGAAACAAGCATGGGCTCCAGTAGTGCATCCTGCCAGAAGCTACCCCTTATGTTTATGACTATGTACATTAGAAGTATGAATGTAAAGACCATTGATAATGGTATCACTATGTAAGATAGCAGTATTTCAAGATACTTGGGGCAATATATGGCCTTTGATATTTCTTCACTCACAATGTCTCCGTCCCCCTCTTCCTTCATCAATTCCCTAATCCCAGGATATCGTGGTATAAGAGAAAGAAAATACATTGTAGCAAAGAGGAAGAACACTATGTTTGCAGTATGGGCATATATGTCTTCATCCACATCGAAGAGCAGCTGGTCTGTAGCTCCGTATATCAGTGACAATCCCATCATGAGCACCCCTGAAAAGAAGAATGATATGAAGAAATACTTGAAGCCTGCCATGGATGTTTCATTAAAGCTTATCCTGCTCTTTATTGAAGGTATCCATAGAAATCCTATCAGGAGTCCGAAGAGGGCTACACCTGTCTTTATTCCTATTTCCATGCCCAGTTCCGGTGCATTCCTTATAATCAGATAATATCCCAGGGTCAGAATGGCAGCAAGAGCCATTAACATGACCCTTGCAATACTTCTGATACAAAACCTCTCATATACCATCTGGAATACTGCACTAAGAAAGACTCCTACAGCAAGGGCTGCAAGATATTTTTCAAATTCAAATTGGTCTGAAGCTATCATCATTCCATCAAGGACCGTAAATACAATTAGAAATAGAGCTGTCAGAGGAAATCTTGAAAAAGCTTTTGAAAATCCCTCCACACTTGTTTTAAATCTATTATAAAATTTCATGAAATCACCTTCCTTATACCTATATTATACCTTTTAGTCTCCTGTATGGAAAGAATAATAGAATCTCATTTATACCGTTAAAAAGTCTATTGACACAACTAAAACTAATTAGTAAAATATATCGTCAGAAAAGTTTTGTATTTTATTAAAGCCTATTTTAAAAACGGATGATGTCTCATGACCTCATCCGTTTTTGCCTCTAGATATTTAATTTCGCACTGTTTGCCAGTGTCTGTTTTTAATAATATTTGATTCATGCAGTTTTTAGCTGCAGCATTCCTCTTTGACTGATCTCTGCTTGTCCTTGGGAACAACACAGGTACCGCTTGCCTTGCACACTATTTCAGGTATATCCAATACATCACAAGCCGAATCGTTAAGGTCCGGTCTAGGTACTATTACCTTTCTTGCTTCAAAGACTATTTTTCTTGAAGTGTTTCCAGTCTTGATTATTTGGCCTGTAGCCTCGATATAGTCTCCGGCATATACAGGAGCCATGAATTCCACGCTGTCATAAGCCTTGAAAAGACCCTCGTCTCCATCGTTTCTGATAAGAAGCTCAGTTGCAACGTCTCCAAACAGTTGAAGCATTCTTGCTCCGTCCACAAGACCTCCACCATAGTGGGCATCATGTGCACTCATTCTGATTCTAATAGTTGATTTCATTTTTTTCTCCTCTTAAATTTTTTTATTTGCCAAAACATAACAAAAAAAGCACCGGATGATTTCCAGTGCTAGTTATCAATTAAACCGTCTGCAATGAAAAATCAAAACAATCATCCATTACATAAACAGCTCTCCATATATATGGCAGTGATAAAGGCCTACCCTTATTCACCAAGAATACAGACAGGAACATATGTATTCTTTCGGCAGACATATCCTTCGTCTTCGGCATTGAATGTTCCCTTCTTGACATCCTGGACTACCATATGACTGCGCCTCTGATTTATGTATTATTCTTTTAAATAATGATACTATTAATACATTCTCTATTCAACCCGTTTCACCAGTTAATTGTTAAATATTTGTAATAATTGTGTCTGGTTTTTTGGACTCGAATATTTCACCTCACTGGGTTTCATAAATCATTTGAAGATACTTGCCATATTCTGTATTCCTCATACTATCAGCCAGACTCTTTAGCTGCTCCTTGCCAATATAATCCATCCTATAGGCAATCTCCTCAAGGCAGGCAATATAAAGGCCCTGCCTTGTCTGTACAGCATCTACAAATACAGAAGCATTTAGAAGACTCTTAGAGTTTCCCATATCCATCCAGGCTGTTCCCCTGCTGAAAATTTCTATATTCAAAAATCCTCTTTTCAGGTATTGGTTATTCACTTCAGTAATTTCAAGTTCTCCCCTCTTGGAAAGCTTAATGTTTTTCGCTATTTCTACCACCTGATTGTCGTAAAAATACAAACCGGGAACTGCAAAATTTGATTTTGGACTTTCCGGTTTTTCCTCAATTGATAATATATTATCCTCTTCATCCAGTTCCACAACACCGAATTCACTGGGATTCCTTACAAAACAACCGAAAATCATAGCCCCTTCATCAAGACTCCTTGCCCTCTGCAATGACTCAACAAGCCCTGTTCCGTAAAAGAAATTATCTCCCAGAACAAGGCACACACTTTTTACCCCAATGAAATCCTCTGCGATTATGAAGGCCTCTGCAATTCCCCTGGGCTTATACTGTACCCTGTATTCTATGGAAAGACCAATATCACTGCCATCGCCGAGAAGCTTTTCAAAAGAGTGAAGATCATCTTCATTAGTTATTATCAATATTTCCCTTATCCCCGCCAACATTAGGACAGACAGAGGATAATATATCATTGGCTTGTCGTAGACAGGTAAAAGCTGTTTTGTTACAGATTTGGTAATAGGATGAAGCCTTGTTCCATTTCCACCAGCCAATATGATACCCTTCATTCAACCACTTCCAATACAATTTATTTTTGCTTCGATTTAAAAGTTATCCACATTTCAGGATGATTCTGCAGATTTTTTCCACATCATATACAGAAAGACTTCCATAAAAAGGAAGTGCCAATACACTATCCGCTGCCTTCCTTGCATTCTTCAATTCATTCTGTCCATAATCCATACTGTACCACTCAGCATCCGAACAAAGGGGATGGAAATATTTCCTGGGAAATACATTCTTGGAATTCAATGCATCAAAAACCATGTCTCTAGACTCACCAAACCTATCCTCATCAATTTCTACTACAAGATATTGGCAGCTTCTATTTACATCAGCTTCGGTGACAATCCTTATTCCATCAATATTCTTAAAGAATAAACTGTATTGATTAAACACATTAATTCTTTTTCTCTTTTCTTCTGCAACAAGCTTCAATACCTCAATACCCATGGCTGCCTGTAGCTCGTTCAACTTTCCATTAATTCCCCAGTCAATCGTCTTACCTGAATCATCTCTTCCAAAACCCTTCATGATTTCTAGTCGGTTTGTCACGCTGGACTTTTTTGATATAATGCAACCACCCTCAATAGTGTTGAAAAGCTTAGTTGCATGAAAGCTAAACATGGATAAATCACCAAATTCCCAAACCGGAACACCCTCATATACAGAACCAAAGGAATGAGCTGCATCATAAACAACCTTCAAATTGTATTTCTTGCTGATTTCATTAATCCTCTTTACATCACAGATATTGTCAAATACATGTACTCCAAGGATTGCAGAAGTTTTTTCATTAATCAATTTTTCGATTTTTTCCACATCAATAGTCATTGATAC
Source organism: uncultured Clostridia bacterium (assembly GCA_964523535.1). Classification (GTDB taxonomy): domain Bacteria; phylum Bacillota; class Clostridia; order Tissierellales; family Dethiosulfatibacteraceae; genus Dethiosulfatibacter. The sequence continues at coordinate 1,571 of CAZFYP010000122.1, read as the reverse complement.
CGGATCTATGTCACAGAATACTGGTTTCAATCCGTTCCATTCCAAAGCCTGTACAGTAGCCGGAAATGTGAAAGGAGTTGTTATAACCTCCCCTTTTAGATCAAGGGCTTTAATTCCAGTAACAAGGGCAATGGTTCCATTGTTGAAAAGAGTTATGTTTTCACAGCCAAGATACTCACAAAGCTTTTCTTCAAGTTTTCTGTGCTGTTCTCCCATATTTGTAATTATTCCTGTTTCCCAGATTTCACCTAGACGTTTATTTATATTGTCAAATTCCGGCATGAGAGGTCTTGTTACATATATAGGATTTTCAAATTCATCTTTCATTCAAACACCTTCTTTTCAAACCCAAAATATCTCTAAGTTCATCAGAAGTCATGGTTTCAATATCCATTATATCAGCAACATCCTTTATTCTTTTAACAAGCTTATAGTTTGTTGCCAGCTCCTTCTTCCTTGAATCCATCCATATATAGTCCTCTACACCGGTTCTCACTCCGTCGGCTACTGCCATTCCAAGTATGTTCATATCCTTCTGGCACTTGCCAAGCCCTGCAATGGAAAAGTATGATTCCTCCGGCAGGTTTGCCTTTACAACACCAATATCCAGAAGGTCATCCTGCATGGTTGCTATGTTTCCTACAAGGACATTGATATAATAGGGTGGTTTAAGCAACTCCTTTTTTATCAAATACTGGGTAAACCTGAGCATGCCTATGCTGAATATCTCAATCTCAGGTTTGATTTCATTCTCCAACATCTTGTATGCAAGCTTTTGAATCATTTCAGGACTGTTTAAACTGCTGTCCCTCATGAAGTTCATGGAACCCATGGTCAGACTTGCCATATCAGGCTTCAAGTCCCCCTGGATATCAAGTACCTGTGACCTCTTGTCAAACTCATTGAAATTCCTTCCACTGGTTGACCCAACAAGTACCAGATCCGGATATTTTTCCCTTATTCCATATATGATTCGTTCATATACATCCTTTTTATATGTAGGCTTTCCAGTCATTTCATCCCTTGCATGAAGATGAACCATGGAAACACCCAAATGGACACATTTGTCAATATCATTAAATATTTCTTCTGGAGTTACCGGTACATGGGCTGTCATTTCCTTTGTTGGCACCATTCCAGTAGGAGCCAGATTTATAATCAACTTTCTCATATATATCACTCTACATAACTGTTGCTATGCATTCCCTTCACTTTTAATATGATTCATATCGCTTCCTTATTCCCTCTCTTTTGCAGGACTGCCAAAAACTTTTTTCCCTTCCTCAACATCCCTTATTACCAAGGAGCCTGCTCCAACAAAGCAATGATCACCCATTTTTTTCACACCGCTCATTACAGTGGCACCCATACCTACAAACACCTGGCTGCCAAAAACAATCTTTGAACCTATTGTACATCCAGGCGTTATGAAACATCCTTCTCCAAGAATTGTATGATGTGATACGGAAGACATAGGTGCTACTATAGAGAAATCACCGATTATCACCTTGGTCCATATGCTGACTGAAGGCTGAATATATACTCCCTCACCAATCTTGGCAGAAGGGCTT
>CAZFYP010000121.1:0-8981 GCA_964523535.1 uncultured Clostridia bacterium | reverse complement strand
GTAGGAAAGCTCACCCATTCATACACGTCTCTTGACATAAGTATGAAAAATCTAATGTATACGCGGTGATAAAATGTTTAAGGATAAAACCATAGTAATAGGAGTAAGCGGAGGAATTGCAGTATACAAGGTATGCGACCTTGTAAGCAGGCTTAAAAAGCTCAATGCAAGGGTAAAGGTCATCATGACCAAGTCCGCGACAGAATTCGTAAGCCCCCTTACTTTTCAGACTCTCAGCGGAGGAAAGGTATATACGGAAATGTTTGAATACCTGGACCACTGGGATGTTGAACACATTTCAATAGCAAAGTCAGCCAATGTATTTGTCCTAGCACCTGCAACGGCAAATGTCATAGGAAAGATAAGGCACGGTATAGCAGACGACATGCTTACCACTACCTTCATGGCTACAACTGCACCTAAGGTCATAGCTCCTGCAATGAATACCAACATGTATATGAACCCCATAGTCCAGGACAACATGAAGGCACTTAAGGAAATGGGCTATATTTTTGCCGAGCCAGACTCGGGCTATCTTGCCTGCGGTGATGTAGGAGCTGGAAGACTTACAGACAATGAAAGCATAATTGAAAAGCTGAAGGAAGTATTGAATCCCTACAAGCCACTTAAAGGAAAAACAGTCCTGGTAACTGCAGGTCCAACCCAGGAGTCCCTTGACCCTGTAAGATATTTGACAAACCATTCCACTGGAAAGATGGGCTATGCAATAGCCAGGAAGGCTGTCCAACTGGGTGCAAAGGTAACACTGATATCAGGCTCTGTCAATATAGAAAAGCCAGCAGGACTTGACAAGTTCATAGGCATCAAATCTGCCCTTGAAATGTTTAAGGCTGTAAAAAGCCAGCTTGACAACAATGAAATAGTAATAAAATCTGCTGCAGTAGCAGACTACAGACCAATAAGTGTTGCAGACAACAAGATAAAGAAGAAAGAGGGCAATCTCAACATCGAACTTGAAAGAAATCCCGACATACTTAAATATATCGGACAGCACAAGGGAAGCAAAATCCTTGCAGGATTTGCTGCTGAAACTGAAAATATCATAGAAAATGGAAAAAGAAAGCTTGAATCCAAGAACCTTGATTTCATTATAATCAACAATATCAAGACCACTGATGCAGGCTTTGGAACAGATACCAATATAGTTACCATCCTTGATAAAAATGGTGTACAGACAGACTATGAAAAAATGCTTAAGGACCAGGTAGCTGGTGAAATTTTAGATAAAATCATTGAAATCATAAGCGAGGGTTGAAAGACCTTGACACAAAACACCTTGAAGCCTTGGTGTTTTAGCTACCGGTACAACAGTTTAATTGAACTTAAATGTTATTGTTGATACCTATTGGTCACGACCTCTCATTTATACGATTTTCTACGTTTGTGGATGTTTTCAGAATGTATAAAACTGTTGAAATTTGTTTGAAAATGTAGTAGTATTTAGTTAGCATGTGCGAGAGGTGATGATATCCACGGAGTCATACACATAAATTGTAGCATGTTAACTATTTGAAAATTTTATAAAAAGATATCTGCTTTGATCTGGTCGCAGACAGAGACAGTACAAATGAAAAGCTTAATAAACAGGTATATGATACCTTTCTATTGTATTGTCATGCAATTGGAAGGTATTTTTTTATACTTAAGAATGTTAATCCAAATGTCTCGCAATTACGTCTAACAGTTCCCTACTCCGTCGATTATGTCTTTCTTGATTTTATACTGTTGAAAGACATTGACACAAAACACCTTGAAGCGTTGGTGTTTTAGCTACCGGTACAACAATTTAATCAAACTTAAATGTTATTGTTGATACCTATTGGTCGAGACCTCACTGTTATACGAAATTGCTTCACAGATTATATTTCCAAAAGCATTTAGATAAGATTACTTTACTTAAGTAAAAAACGAGGAGAATGAAATGAAAATTGGATTCATTGGTGCCGGTAAGGTTGGCACTGCCTTCGGAATGTATCTCAAACGGGAGCATTACCAGATTGCAGGCTACAACAGCAGAACACATGCTTCTGCAGACAGGTCGGCACAGCTTACCAACACTACTGTCTATGAAAGAAAAACAGACCTGGTAAAAGTATCAGACATGATTTTTCTCACTGTAAACGACGACAATATCGAAACTGTCGCCAAGGAAATCTGCAAAATGGATGTGGATGTAAAGGAAAAGGTCTTCATACACATGAGCGGTGTACTTAACTGCGAAATCATGGACTGCCTTTATGCAAAAGGAGCAACAATATGTTCCCTCCATCCCTTGTACCCCTTCTCCAACATAGAGAAATCAGCCTCGGAAATACACAAGGCGAATTTCACCCTGGAAGGAAAGGGGAAAGGGCTTAAGCTTGTTAAAGACATTCTTATTGTCAATAACCTGAGTCATTCCGTCATTGAAAGCAGTCAAAAGACCATCTACCATGCATCTGCCTGCGTAGCTTCAAACTACCTGGTGGCAGTGCTGAACACCAGCGTTGAGATGCTGAGGGAAATTGGCTTTGAAAAGGATATGGCCCTTGACACAATCAAGGAACTTGTCCTCCAGTCTGCCAACAACGTCTTCGACTACGGACCGACCAAGGCTCTTACAGGGCCTATTGCAAGGAATGATGAAAAGACTGTTGCCATGCATTTGTCAGGTATCAAAAAATACGATAACAACTGGCTTGAAATATACAAGACAATGGGCAGGGCTTCAATGGAAATTGCAGCGAAAAAGAACAGTGGAAATTCAGAGGCATTGAAAAGCCTATTGATCTAGCAAAGCAGCTATTAAACCAGGAGAATAATATGAAAAAATTAACTACACATACAATAAGAAAAATGAAGGAAAAGGGCGAAAAGATAACCATGCTAACAGCATATGATTATCCTACAGCCAAGATAATGGATGAAAACAAGGTGGACATGCTTCTTGTCGGAGATTCACTTGGAATGGTAATCCTTGGATACGAGGATACCACAAAAGTTACTGTAGATGATATTGTCCACCACACAAGAGCAGTCACAAGAGGAGCCAAAAGAGCCATGGTTGTCGCAGACATGCCTTTCCTATCCTACCACCTGGGTCTTGAGACTTCCGTAAAAAATGCAGGAAGACTGATGCAGGAAGGCGATGCAGGAGCTGTAAAGCTTGAAGGTGGCTCTGAAATTATTGATTCCGTAAAGGCCATAGTCAATGCGGGAATTCCAGTTGTAGGACACCTGGGACTTACACCTCAATCAATCAATACCATGGGTGGATACTTCATCCAGGGCAAGAAGGTTGATGATGGAGAAAGGATGCTTGAAGAGGCAAAACTTCTTCAGGAAGCAGGAGCATTCTCTCTTGTACTTGAATGTGTACCTGAAGAACTTGCAGCATATATTTCCAAGAATATAGATATCCCTGTAATTGGAATTGGCTCAGGAAGCAAATGCGATGGTCAGGTATTGGTATTCCACGACTTTACAGGTTACAATACGGACTTCATACCTAAGTTCGTTAAGAAATACGGAAATGTTGGCGAGGAAATAGGGAGATGTGTAAGCGAATACATAGCTGAAGTGAAGAATGGATCTTTCCCGTCTGAAGAGTATAGTTTCTTCTCTGAAGAATTGAATGAATTAGGAAAAGTTTACTAAACTATGATTACAGGAGAATAAAATGATTGTTACAAATAGCATGGAAGAAGTAAGAAGCTTCGTCAAGGAAAAGAAGAAGGAAGGCCTTTCCGTAGGTTTCGTACCTACAATGGGATATCTTCATGAAGGGCATGCATCTCTGCTGAAGGAATCAACAAGGGAAAACGACATAACGATACTGAGCATTTATGTGAATCCTACTCAGTTTGGTCCCAATGAAGATCTTTCGAGTTATCCAAGGGATATGGAGAGGGACTGTAAAATAGCTGAAGAGGAAGGTGTTGATCTAGTTTTCACACCGACAGATGATATTCTCTATCCTGACAACTACAAGACTTATGTCTATGTTGAAGGATTGACTAACACCCTGTGTGGAAGAAGCAGACCAACTCACTTCAGGGGAGTCACTACTATAGTTACCAAACTGTTCAACATAGTAGCTCCACACAATGCATACTTCGGCCAGAAAGATGCACAGCAGTATTTCATACTGAAAAGAATGGCAAGTGACTTGAATATGGATTTGACACTAAAAAGCTGCCCTATAATAAGAGAGAAAGACGGACTGGCAAAAAGCTCAAGGAATGTCTATCTCAATAAGAATGAAAGAGACCAGGCAATAATTCTAAACAAGTCTCTTGACCAGGCTGTTAAAAATATAGAAGATGGTGAAAGAAAATCTGCAAAAATAATTGAAGGAATAAGAAGTACCATAGCTAGCAAGAATCTTGCTGAAATCGATTATGTTGAAATCGTAAATTCTGAGACAATGCAGCAGATTGATGAAATCAAAAACAAGGTACTCGTGGCAATAGCCGTAAAGTTCGGCAATACAAGATTAATTGATAACAGGATTTTGGAGGTATAAAAGATGATTAAGGAAATGATGATAGGAAAAATACACAGGGCAACAGTAACAGGTGCAAACCTGTCCTATGTGGGATCTATAACAATAGACAAGGACCTTTTGGATGCAGTTGGAATCGAAGCCAACCAGAAGGTTGAAATAGTGAACAACAACAACGGTGCAAGACTGGCTACCTATGTAATCGAAGGTGAGCGCGGTAAAGGTGATGTATGTCTAAATGGTGCAGCTGCAAGACTTGTACAACCTGGTGATGTTGTAATTATAATCGCCTATGGTCTGCTTGATGATGCTGAAAGAGAAAACTTCGAGCCAAAAGTTATCCTTATGGATGATGACAACAAGATTGTGAAAATGGTTCATTCTGAGATGCCTAATTCAAGCGTACTATAATGCTTAATCTTTAAGAAAAATTTCAACAAAATTTTAAGGATATCAGTTCTCCATATTATGAACTGATATCCTTTTTTGCTTTCTCCATTTTCCTTTCCCTTCAAGTTTTCTTTAAGGTTCATTCCTTATTATTAAATAGTGCTCATAGTAGCTTCTGTAATTGCAACTTGATTAGTTTAATATAACTCTCCCTTGACTTATAAAAACTTGTAAACAATGTAACGATTTGCAGTTATGGAAGTTACTCTAATAAGATGATTAATCAAGTAAGTTGTTAATAAAAATATAGTAAGAATTAAAATTTGTTAATAATTAAATGAAACTTTGCTTTATCTGCCTCCGTCTAATATAATGATATACGAAGGCATTTTCCATGTCTCCATTACAAATAAATATAAAAGGCGGTATATATGAAAAACAAATTAATAGTTTTGATATTGATTTTTTCCATGGTGTTTTCAACTTTTGCTTTTGCAACGGAATCCATAGATGGAATTGAAAAAACGGAAGAAGAATCCTTCATGGATGATGTTGAATTCATGAAGCTGGTTGCTGAATTCGTAAAGGATAAGTACCTTTATGATGTGTCTTATGAAGATATTATGGATGGGCTCTACAAGGGCATGTTTGAAAATCTTGACGACTACAGTGTTTACTTCTCGGCAGAAGAATATGCAGATTTCTCTTCCGACATGTCCGGTGAATTTTCCGGAGTTGGTATACAGATAGTAAATGAAAATGATTATGTAGTTGTAGTAACTCCACTACATGATTCACCAGCCGAAAAAGCAGGGATTCAAGCCAAGGACATAATTAAGTATGTAGATGGTACAGACATTACAGGTTACACTACAAATGAAGCTGCAACCCTTATCAAGGGTCCTGTAGGTACAACTGTTATTCTTGGAATCGAAAGAAACAATGAAATAATCAACTTCCCTGTAGTTAGAGACCACATAGTTATCAGCTCAGTATTTTCAGAAATCATGGATGACGATATAGGTTACCTTAAAATAACACAATTCAATTCAAATACTCTGGAACTCATAGCTGAACAGATGGTGCCTTTCATGGATGCAGGTGTTGAAAAACTTGTAATAGACCTTAGAAATAATCCTGGTGGAAGCTTGAGCGAAGTTCTGAATACTCTGGATCTTTTTGTTCCTGCTGGCCCCCTTGCTTATGTAATAAAGGCTAATGGTGAAGAGACAGAATATACAAGCAGCCTTTCTATACAAAATTTTGAGCTTGCAGTACTTGTAAACGAAGGAAGTGCAAGTGCTTCAGAAATATTTGCCGGAGCTGTACAGGACAGGGATGCTGGTACAATAATAGGAACAACAACCTTTGGCAAGGGAGTAGTACAGACTCTTTATCCTCTCAAGGATGGATCTGCAATGAAGCTAACAACGGCTGAATATCTTACAGCAGGAAGAAATCATGTACATGGAATAGGCATAACACCCGATATAATTGTTGAGAACAGTAAAGCTCTTTCCGAAATAGATACATCGGATATTCCCGAATTGACAAAGATCAGGAAAGCTGATGTAGGAATAGTTGGACTTGATGTACTTGCTGCAGAAAAGATACTCAAGATATTGGGATACCCTGTAAGCGGTCCAGACGGTATCTTTGATGAGAACCTGAAGAAACAGATTGCACAGTACCAGGCTGACAAGGGTATTTACCCCTACGGAGTGCTTGACTTCACTACACAGGACTGTTTGACTGCAGACCTTGAGAATTATGGAGTTGATGAAAGTGAAGACCTGCAACTTGAGAAGGCTCTGAAAATACTGAAATAGGATTATCTTAATCAATACCCATAGCAAATCAAAAAGCTCCCGAGCGGTTTAAACATCGCAAGGGAGCTTTTTTTTATAATTGTTAGTCTATGTTTATATCTTATGGATTAAATTCTATTGTTTTTATACTTCAGAAAGCTTCTTTGCTACTATTGTAGTTCCAGTCTTTCCGTGAAGTGCATTCTCAGCCTGTGAAAGAGAAGTTATTACTGACTTTCTGCCTGGCTTTGAATCTGCAAACATTACGGCAGCCTTTACTTTTGGAAGCATGGATCCAGGAGCAAAGTGTCCTTCTTCCATATACTGTCTAGCTTGGTCACAAGTAAGGTTGGCAAGGTTTTTCTGGTCCGGCTTGTTGAAGTTGATTGCAACCTGCTCAACCTCTGTAAGGATAAGAAGTACATCAGCATCAATTGACTCTGCAAGCTTTTCAGCAGCAAGGTCCTTGTCGATTACTGCAGCTACACCTTCGTACCCCCCTTGGCCGTCATCCACTACAGGGATTCCGCCGCCGCCGCACATGATAACGATTGTCGAGTTCCACAATCTTCCAAGAGTGTCAACCTCTACGATTTTTTGTGGCATTGGTGAAGCTACAACTCTTCTCCAGCCTCTTCCGGCATCTTCCTTCATTGTATAACCTTTTTCTTCAGCTATTGCCTTTGCTTCTTCTTCAGTATAGAAAGGTCCGATTGGTTTCCTTGGATTCTGGAATGCTTCGTCATCCTTGTCAACAGCTACCTGAGTAAGCATTGTTGTTACAGGAAGGTCCCTGTCTCTCTTTCTCAACTCTTTCTTAAGGGATTGCTGGATGTGGTATCCTATATATCCCTGGCTCATTGCTCCGCAAACATCAAAAGGCATTGCAGGAGTTACTTCCTTTGCAGCCTCTTGTGCAAGAAGGATTCTTCCTACCTGTGGTCCGTTTCCGTGTACTATTGCCATTTCATATCCATGTGAGCTTATGTCGGCCAGTACTTCACAAGTCTGAGATACAACTCTTAATTGCTCTTCTGCAGTTGCAGGTCTTCCTTTTTCTTGAAGTGCATTTCCACCCAGAGCGATAACTACCTTAGGGAATTTATTCATAATATTGCCTCCTAAATTTACTTTTTTTAATTTGGGGACCATAGCATAAATGCCTTAGGTCCCCTTTGCCATATTGTGTGTTTTGCCGTCACACAAGACTTCCAAATTTTTCCAGTTCAAGAAAGCTTATATTAAAGCTCCTTGATTTATGGAAATTTATCCCATAGTTGCGACCATAACGGCCTTTATTGTATGCATTCTGTTTTCTGCTTCGTCGAATACTTTTGAGTACTTGCTTCTGAATACTTCGTCGGTCACTTCCATTTCAGTGATACCGAACTTGTCGTACATTTCTTTTCCAACTGTAGTCTTTGTATCGTGGAATGCAGGCAGACAGTGAAGGAATATCATATCAGGATTTCCAGTAGCCTTAACCATGTCCATGTTTACTCTGTATGGCTCAAGAAGCTTGATTCTTTCTTCAAACTGGTCTTCTTCACCCATTGATACCCATACGTCAGTGTAGATAACATCAGCATCCTTAACGCCTTCTTCTACGTTGTCAGTAAGCTCGATTATTGCTCCAGTCTCTTTTGCAACTTCTCTCATTTCAGCTACTAGTTCTTCTGAAGGGAAAAGCTCCTTAGGTGCAACTCCTACGAAGTGCATACCCATTTTAGCAGCACCTATCATCAAGGAGTTACCCATGTTGTTTCTAGCATCTCCAACATATACAAACTTAACCTTGTTAAGAGGCTTGGCTATATGCTCTTCAACTGTCAAGAAGTCTGCAAGGATTTGTGTCGGGTGGTAAAGGTCAGTAAGACCGTTCCATACAGGTACTCCAGCGTGCGCTCCAAGATCATCAACAGTTTCCTGCTTAAATCCTCTGAACTCAATTCCATCGTAGAATCTTCCAAGAACCTTTGCAGTATCTTCGATTGTCTCTTTCTTACCCATTTGAGACTGAGTAAGGAAGGTTACATTTGCGCCTTCGTCGAAAGCAGCTACTTCGAATGCACATCTGGTTCTAGTTGAAGTCTTTTCGAAAAGAAGTACTACATTCTTTCCATCAAGAAGGTTGTTTTTGATTCCTGCTCTTTTCTTTCTCTTAAGATCCATTGAAAGGTCTAGCATGAATCTGATTTCTTCTGGCGTAAAGTCCTTAAGTGTTATAAAGTTTCTTCCTTTTAAATTTACTGGCATTTTTTTCCTCCATTATTTAGCCA
>CAZFYP010000120.1:0-9052 GCA_964523535.1 uncultured Clostridia bacterium | reverse complement strand
CATACAAAAAAATATATAAATATGCACTATCCCACAAACCCGACCATATATTCAAAGTTTGTATCAACAGCGGGTTAAGACAGCTGAATGAAGTGGAGTGCAGCGGGTTTATGTTTGGAAATAGTGAAAGTTGGATTATGAAGGCTCTCGACAAGCTGACTGAGAAGGTCAACTTCGTGGAAGATGAAGTAATGTTCTTGTCCGAGGAAATTTATACCAATCAGCTGAAGGTTTGGTTTGCAAGCTATTCCGCACCTCTTTCCGGAATGTCCAAACAAGAGATAAGCCAGACCATCAACAAGACATTAATGAAGATAGCATAAAAAAAGTGTAGAAATCAGAGTTTCTACACTTTTTGTTTTTTGGACTCTTTTGTGAAGTATTTTATAGAATCAATTACTCTAGTATCATCCTATACAACTGAAGGCTCAAGAATAAGATTTCCTTTTGCAAACCTGTCGATTCCCAGTAGGCTTACATCTATGGTAGGCTTACTTCCTGTAAACATCTCTGAAATGACTATTCCTGTGAGAGGACCAAACATGAAACCGTGGCCGCTGAATCCCACTGCCATGTAGAAATTGTCTAGCCCTTCTGCCCTACCGTAGACAGGCTGCTTGTCAGGAGTCATGTTGTAAAGACCTGCCCACTGTCTGATTACTCTCAGGTTACCTACTGAGGGAAGAATTGAAGTGACAGTCTTTGCCATTTCCTCAAGGAATTGCCAGCTTGAAGTGATTCTCAAATCCCTTGCTTCCCTGTCGTCGCCTCTTCCCATTATGAAGGGGCCTTTTGGATTCTGCTGACAGTATATGTTTTTGGAGAAGGACATTACCATAGGTCCCTGCACAGGTTCAATCGGTTCCGTAACCAGGATCTGGTGCCTTTCTGAATATATGGGGATATCTATTCCTACCATGTCGCATATTACCTGTGAGTATCCTCCTGCAGCATTTACCACTGATTCAGCACTTATGACACCCTTGTCGGTAACTAGCTCAGTCACCTTATTTCCCTCTCTCTTGATTCCGGTAACCTGAGTATATGTCATGAAGTCCACACCAAGTCTTTTAGCAGCCTGGTAGTAGGCATCAGTAGTGAGGAAGGGATCGAGAAATCCGTCTTTTTGACAGAAGGCCGCCCCCAGCAGTTGGTCGGTGTTGAGATGGGGAACTATTTCCTTTGCTTCTTCTATTGATACCATCTTTGAAGGTATGTCCAGTGAATTTTGAAGCTTAACATTTTTCCTGAACTGGTCCATTTCTTTTTCAGTTGTGGCAAGAAGAAGATATCCTCCTTGATGGAAGGTTACATCCCTATTGTATTCAAGTATCTCGTTGGCGTGTTCATAGAAATCTATGCTTTGCTTGGCAAGTTTGCAGTTCATTTTCGTTCCCCACTGCATCCTGACTCCGGCACCGCATCTTCCTGTAGACCCGCTTGATATATAGGATTTATCTATTACAACAATATCCTTGACGCCTTTCTTGGCAAGATTGTAGGCTATGGAACAGCCTGAAATACCTCCACCTATAATTACAACTTGAGCTTTTTTATTCATCTTTTTTGGCCTCCTCTGCAATGAGGTTAAGCTTAACACCTACTATAGGTGGTCTGTTTGTTTGGAAGTCAAGGTCTGTAATAGGTTTTCCTGTAGCCTTTGACAGTTCTCTAAGAACTATCTGTCCACAGGTTTTTCCCTGACAGGGACCCATTCCTATTCTTGTGATTCTCTTTATTTCTTCAAATGTATGGTATCCTTCATCTATGAGATCCCTAAGTTCTTTTAAGCTTACATCTGAACATCTGCAAACAATTACATGGTCCTTATTCATCACTCAACCTCCACTTGGATATTCCTGAATCTGTACAAAAGATCCCTGGGCACTTCAAGAGTTACCAGGATTGTTCTGTCGAAAGCCTTGGAATTTAATACCTTGACCACTTTTACATGGCATAGAAAATTTCCTTCCCTGTCAAGGCCTCTGACCATTTGTTCCTTTTCAGGCAGGGGAAGCATTTCATATGGTATGGTCATGTGTATATTTTTGTCTGATTTTGAACCATCCACCAGTATTATGGCAAGTCCCGGGCACTTGCCTAGACAGGTACCGCATCCTATGCATTTTTCATAAGATACTAGAGGCAGATTATTGATGTCATCACCCATGTTTATTGCATTGAAGGGGCATGATGTGACACAGGGATTGCAAGGGATTTTCTGGAAGCATTCAATGACTGCAACTGGTCCCTTGTTTATGATTTCAATTGAAGGAAAAGTTTTCATGATCTGTTCTTCACTAGCTATTCCATTGATTTCAAGCATTGTCACGCCTCCTTTCGATTTGGTCAACCCCGTCCCGTATATGTTTGCCTTCAGGTCCTGCTCTCAGGCTGTCAAGCTGATCCTTGTAGTCTGCTAAAAGCTGGTCGTGATTCTCATGGGCATGTCCTATCTTCTTTGCTGCAAAGAGACCGGCCAGATATCCTTCAACCATGGCTGAGCTTGCTTCCTCTATACCGCTGCTGTCTCCTGCCGTAAATAAATTGTTAACTGTGGTTTCATAGTTGTCGTATCTCACAGGGACGAATCCACTCAGGTTGGGAATATATTTCATTTGGCATCCTGCCATGGCAAGAAGCTCGTTGAGAGGAGAGAGACCTACGGATATGCACATTACATCCACATCTAGCTCTTTTTCACTTCCTTTTATTGGATTCCACTTGTCGTCAAGCTGACAGATGACTGCCTTTTCAAGGAAATCATGGCCTATAGCCTTGATGACAGTATGTCTTGTCATTATAGGAATTCCCATTCTTCTAATCTTTGAAGCATGTACATGGTATCCTCCAATTTTGGGCGCCGCATCAATGATTGCTTCAACATGGACACCTGCCTGCATGAGCTGGTAGGATACTATGAGGCCTATATTTCCTGCACCTACCATGAGAACCTTGTTGCCGGGTCTTACGCCGTAGACATTCATGAGTGTCTGTACAGCACCTGCTCCATATATGCCAGGAAGGTCGTTGTTTTCAAAGGCAAGGAATTTTTCCGATGCTCCAGTGGCTACTATTACAGCACTGGGCTTTATCTTATAGTATTTTTCTTCATTTTCTAAAAGTGTCAAAATGCCGTCTTCATATAGACCTACAACATTCGTATTCCTTATTATTTCTATATTATTCTTGTATTTTTCAAGTTCATTCAAGAGTATGTTCGGTATGTCGATACCCCTTGTGGAGGCATACTGCTTTTCAGAACCGAAAAACATGTGGGTCTGTTTTACAAGCTGGCCACCCAGTCTGTCGCTACGTTCGATTACTGTTACCTTGGCTCCGGAAGAAGCTGCGCTTATTGCTGCACAAAGACCGGCAGGACCTCCGCCTACTATTGCTATATGAGTAGTTTTCATTCCAGACCTCCCTTGCCTTTCTGTATCTCGACAATCATTCCTTCTTCCAGCATTGTTACGCATGTCTTTACATTGGATTTTCCGTTTACAACCATAAGACAGGAAGAGCAGTTGCCGCTTGCGCAGTAGAAGCCTCTTGGTCTGTGCTTGAACAGGCTTTGACCCAGCACTTTCACACCTGCTGCGTGAAGGGCCGCAGCTACAGTTTCACCTTGGTAACCTTCCATTTCCTTGCCGTCCAATGTAAATTTAAGCTTCTTTCCTCTTTCAAACTTCAATATGGGATGTTCATCTATTCTCATGACTGCCTCCATTTTGGTATGTATTTTGTGGTATTATGTATTCGAGAAAACGTTTTTCCAAGACTCAATAATGGCTTGTACATTTAAAGAGGGTTAAGACGTTTTCTTGGATTATTTATCTGTTACTATAAGTATAGCAGATACGGGTTCACAGTTCAATGAAGGTGAATGTATTAGAAAGACCAACAAAAATTTGACAGAGGCAAATAATTGAATTATACTGAATTTAGTAAATTACTAAATTAGTAAACTACTGAATAAAAATTATGAAATTTTGAATTAAGCAGTTACACTTGGATGATTCAAGAATTGAATTTAGGAGGATGAAATGAAAATACCGGTTAAACTTAAGCATAAGCCTGTAATTGTATCGGAAGAATACGACAAGATAGATGGAAGAATAGAAAAATCAGATGCCAAGGGGCTTTCAATAGGTCTTGCCCAATGGAATGACAGGGGAAAGGTTGATGTATCTGCCAAGATATGGAGATACACTGGAGAAAAATGGTCTAGACAGTCTGAGGAGATGCCCCTTCACAGGATTATAGACCTGGCTATTCTGATCTGCAGAACAAAGCAGCATTTCAAGGAAGCATACCAGTATGAAAAGCTTTATGATGAAGAAAACACAAACCTTGACAGGATTCCACTCCAGGGCGGTGCAATGAATGTAGACATATGCACCGACAATGAAATGATAGACGAGGACATCAAGCTTGTCAATGACGTACTGGCTAAGGATGATGAGATGTTAAGCGAAAGGCTTGCCAGACTTGCCGGCATATTGAGGGAGATGGGATACTAATATGCAAAAATAAATTGTAAGTATTCACCGTTTCACAATTATGTTTAACAGCTAGCTATTGGTCGAGATCTCGCTGTTATACATAATTGCTTCACTGGTATTAATTATAGTTTAAACTTTTCTGTTATATTCAACTAAGGATGATTTTCAACTTTTTTATCCTATATTGAAGGGTCTGTCTGGGTAGGTCAAGAATTTCAGCAGACCTGGTGATATTGCCGTCGGTCTTTTTAAGGGCAAGTTCTATCATTTTTTTTTCCGTATCCTCAAGGCTTTTCTTAAGGGAACCTATTTCTTCTATCTTTATGCAGTCATCATCTTTTTTTCTTGTCTTGAACTGGAAGGGCAGGTGTTCCTCCCTTATGACATCTATGTCGTAGATACTTGCTATCCCTTCTATGGCATGTTCAAGTTCCCTTACATTTCCTGGCCAGTCGTAGTTCATGAAAATATCCATAACTTCGGCAGAGAGGTTTGTTATAAACTTGTTCATTTCCTTGTTGTACTTTTCTATGAAATATTCCACAAGAAGGGGAATGTCTTCCTTCCTGTCCTTAAGGTCTGGTACTATGAGGGTTATTACATTGAGCCTGTAGAAAAGGTCACGTCTCATCTGTCCTCTTGAGAGTATTTCTTCAATGTCTGCATTGAAGGCTGCTATTATTCTTACATTGACATCTGTGGTTTTTGTGGCCCCCACCCTTCTGATGTTGTTATTCTGAATGGCTCTCAGAAGCTTTGCCTGAAGTTCAAGGGGCATGGAGTTTATCTCGTCCAGAAAAAGTGTTCCACCATCTGCCAGTTCGAAAAGGCCCGGCCTGTTTTCCGCTCCCGTGAAGCTTCCCTTGACAGACCCAAAAAGCATGCTTTCCAGAAGGTTTGAAGGAAGGGCGGCGCAGTTTTGTGCTATGAAGGGATTCTTCTTCCTTTTACTCGCATAGTGGATTGCCTGTACAAAGAGTTCTTTACCAGTTCCCGTGGATCCACCTATGAGTACAGGGGAATCTGCCTGTGAAGCTCTGAAGGCAAGATTCTTTAGCCTTAGCATTTCCTTTGACTGTCCAATGATATCAACCAGAGTGTATCTTTCACTACGCCTTACATTTTTCTCTTCTTTCTTTTTCCCCGGCTTGTAAAGTTCGCTTTGCAGGTTGACTATCTTTTCTGAAAGTTCCTTCACTTGGGTTATGTTTTTGGAAACTTCTATGGCACCGATTATTTTCTCGTGATGTTTAATGGGAAAGGACGAGTTTATAGTTGTAATCTTGTCTCCCTTGTAGTTTATGAAATCCTGCTGTTCGTTGAATATGGCATGCATTGTTTCCATGGACTTGATTAGGGTACTGGTCTCATTGGACAGTGAAGGATAGATTTCCAGGAAATGTCTGCCTATGGCAGTCTGTCCTTCTATTCCATCAAAAATTCGGGCAGCCTTGTTGTAATAGACTATTTTTCCCTTTTCATCTATGACCTGAATCCCCTCGTCTATATAGTCCAAAATTTCAATTACCGACTCATAATATTTGTTTTCCATACTTCCTCCTAGTGTTTCATCCTAATAGCAGCCCAAAATTCGGCACTGACTGTTGAAAATTGAGCAGTAGATTTTACTGCTCTTTTCCATATGCTTATTTTGTAATGGTTATATTCATCTTGTTCCTTGATTCTTCTTGGTTACCGAAGTTCATGCTGTATTCAAGATGTATCCTTCCCGTACCATCTTCCTTGATATGGCACTTAACAATGTCGGTCTTCAATACTAGTTCGAAGTTTCCATATTCCGTCATATACTGGCTTCTGAAGTTTTTGCCTTCGACGAAATCCATGGCGGCGGAATTTGCATCTCCCGACCTCCTAAGGACGATTTTTTTCTTTCCATCTGTAATCAGGGTGGTGGTGCAGCCTTCCATTCCTGAAATGGCTGATTCATTGTAGGTATAGTAGAATTCGTCTCCAGAGAATTCAAAGACACCTTCCGTCATAAGTTCTGTAAGCTGTGGTTCACTGTTTCCAGTACTTTGAGAACCACTTATTTTCATTTTAACTTTATCCATAGTAATTTCCTTTAGCAATATTTGTGTAGATTATATCATATATATCTTATATTTCATAGGTCGGCAAGTCTTTCAAGTCCATAAACCATTGAAGTTTTGGACTTGGACTTCATAGATATTTTACTTGGCAGCTTAATAAATTACCGAATATTTTATGAATCAGACAGGCATATGTGACTAGAAAAGCACAGGGTGTGCCTAAAATTGGGCGTATAATGCCCAAAATTAGGCAAAAAATGATAAAAATGGAGGAGAAAAATTTTCATTAAAAGCAAGAACCCCCATTTTTCAACGGTTTGTATTTTTATTGAAACTTGGCATGCAACTTGCATTATATATTGGTGTAAAGGTGACAAGGATCACTTGAATTAAAAATATAAAAATTAAAACGGCAAAGACCGTTGATTAATATTAATGGTAAAAGATTAAATAGGCATTGAAAATTTCATAGGATAAATAAAAGGAGGAAGTTATGAGCAAGAAGTTGAATCTTGAAAAGTCACTTAAGCTTTTCGAAGAAGGTAAAAAATTATCACCAGGTGGAGTTATGGGAATCAGAAGACCCTACAACTTCGTAGAGGGAGAGTATCCAATATATATAGAAAGAGGGTACGGCGGACATATAGTGGATGTTGACGGCAATGATTATATTGACATGCTCTGTGCATACGGACCTGTAATACTTGGTTATGACGAGAAGGAAATAAACGACCAAGCAATCAAGCAGATGGAAAAGGGTTTTTGCTTCAGTCTTGTACAGGAAATCCAGAACGACCTTCAGAAGAAACTCATAGAACTGATACCAAGTGCCGAAATGGTGGTTCTTGCCAAGACAGGTTCCGACGTTACTGGAATAGCAACAAGGATAGCAAGAGGTCATTCAGGAAAAGACACCATACTGAGATGCGGATACCACGGATGGCATGACTGGTGTGTAGAACATCCAGGTGGAGTGCCAAAGGCTGTCAAGGACCTTACCAAGGAATTCCACTATGGAAACCTTGAAGAGCTTGAAAAACTTCTTGAGGAAAACAAGGATAATGCGGCATGCATCATAATTACACCTGTAGGACATCCCGGAGCGGCACCAATCATACCGCCACCAGATGGATATCTTCAGGGAGTTAGAGACCTGGCAGACAAGTATGGCGTAATACTCATATTTGATGAAATAAGAACTGGATTCAGAGTGGCAATGGGTGGAGCACAGGAAAGATACGGAGTGACTCCGGATATGTCGGTATTTGGAAAGGCACTGGCAAATGGATACCCAATAAGCGCCTGTGTAGGAAAAGCCGAAATAATGAAAACAATGGAAAAGGATGTATTCGTATCATCAACATTCTTCCCCAACAGCCTTGAAATGGCAGCAGCACTGAAGTGCCTTGAAATTCTTGAGAGGGAAAAGGTAACGGACTTAATGTGGGAAAGAGGAACATGGTATCTTGAGGAACTCAACAAGATAATGGACGACCTTAAGGCTCCTGTAACAGTATCGGGAATACCCCCAATGCCATATGTGACCTTTAACAAGGTGGATGACCACTACAAGGAAAGAAGGACAATGTTCTATACTGAAACCATAAGGAAGGGTCTTTTCATACAACCTTACCACCATTGGTACATAGCACACAGGCATACTGATGAAGACCTTAAATCATCACTTAAGTCAATAAAAGAAGCAATGGAAACAACATTAGCTAAATATCCAGTGAAAATAAAACTGGGAAATAAATAAAAAATAAAAATAATAAAAATTTTGGAGGCGTAAAATTATGAAGGCAGTAACATTGAAAAAAGGAAATCCTTACGGAACACACAGGGTAATAGAACCTAAGGGAGTTTTACCACAACCGGCACTAAAGATTGACAACACTATGGAAATTTACGACAATGAAATACTTATAGACGTACAGACCTTGAATGTTGACTCTGCAAGCTTTACACAGATAAAGGACCAGGCAGAGGGCGATGTTGAAAAGATCAAGGAAATTATGAAGGGAATAGTTGCTGAAAGAGGAAAGCATCAAAACCCTGTAACTGGTTCAGGCGGAATGCTTATTGGAACAGTAAAGGAAATCGGACCTGCTATGGAAGGAAAGACAGACCTTCAGATCGGCGACAAGATAGCTACTCTGGTATCTCTTTCACTTACTCCTCTAGTAATCGAAGAAATACTTGAAGTAAGAGACAATATAGACCAGGTTGACATCAAGGGACAGGCAATATTGTTTGAAAGCGGAATCTATGCAAAGATTCCTTCAGACCTTCCTGAAAACCTTGCACTTTCAGTACTTGACGTTGCAGGCGCTCCTGCACAGACAGCAAAGCTTGTAAAGCCCGGAGATACAGTATTGGTAGTTGGAGGTGCTGGAAAATCAGGAATGCTTTGCCTATATGAAGCAAAGAAAAGAGCAGGGGTTGCAGGAAAGGTTATCTGCATGGCTCACAAGGAGTCTTCTCTTGAGAAAGTTA
>CAZFYP010000119.1:0-9093 GCA_964523535.1 uncultured Clostridia bacterium | reverse complement strand
CAGTGAATTAACATGCATGTTGATTTCATTCTCTATGAGAGTTTTTTGTCTAATAACACAAAGTTTAATACAATTTAGCGTTATTCGATTAACGCTAAAAGGTTTAGAATTACGCTAAATTGTTTGCACACACCTGGGATTGAGGTGTTTCAACGGTTAAACAGATAGCTAATCAACAGTAACCTAGACATACATAACAAACGTTCTTTCTGCATGCAAATATTCAAATCACATCCTTAAATCACATCCTTAAATCACATCCTTAAGGAACTTCCTGAATTGGCTCCGAAATTCCTTGAAGAATATCTTCCTTGGGATGAACATATCCAGAAAATTTACAAGTAGGTATGTTTGTTTGCTATATTATGTACACCTTGTTATTGGACACTTACTATATACTTCCCACTTCCAAGGTGTGTCCGTTAACTTTCACCCGTTTGATTGCACCCATGCGGGTCACACAAAACTAGGACTGTCTAAACATTTTCGTTATAGACAGTCCCATCAGTAGCACTTTTAGAAATCTGAAGGAGAACAAATATATCTAAAAGCATGTTGAATTTCAATTAATTGCTGTTTTCTACATCATTCACAACTAAAGCAGGCTGCTTTGCCTTGCTTTGTATGAATTTCATCAATACTGGCGAAAATAGTGACGCTATTATCAGAAGCACAAGGAATATGGAAATTGGTCTAGATAAAAAGTATCCTGCCATGTCCCCTCTTGCCAAAACAAGTGCTTGTCTCAAATTTTGCTCTCCTATTGGACCAAGAATCAGTCCCAGTATAATCGGCGCCGTTGCAAAACCAAGTTTCCTTACAAAATATCCAACCATTCCTCCTATCAACATTATGTAAACATCAAATATTGAATTGCTGATTGCATAGGCCCCAACAGTTGACAATCCGATAATGATTGGTGCCAACATTGTAGTAGGCACTATGCTTACCTTTACAACTTGTTTTGCTATCAGCAGACCTACTCCACCCATCAATATATTTGCTACTAAAAATCCAAATATTATTGCATAGGTTATACTACCATTTGTTGTAAACAACTGATGTCCGGGTATAAGCCCCTTGATCATCAATCCTCCCAGCATTATTGCTGTAACTCCACTTCCAGGTATCCCCAGTGTCAGCAGTGGAATAAGTGCGCCTCCAGTTACTGCATTATTGGCTGCTTCCGATGCTGCAATCCCTTCAATGGAACCGTGTCCGAATTCCTCAGGGGTTTTCGAGAATTGTTTAGCATTGTTGTAACACACCCAGGAACCAATATCAGATCCGGCTCCTGGAAGTATACCTACCAGGATACCAAGGATTGAAGATCTCAATATTGTAGGCAAGACTTTAAAAAACTCACCTTTTGTAGGAAGCATTTTACCACGCAACCCTTCTATTCCTTCATCAAGTATTTTTGTTTTTCCTTTTCCTATTTCCTCTACTGAAATCAATACCTGTGAAATTGAGAACATCCCTATCATTGCAGGTACCAATGATATTCCTGATTCGAGATTGATTATTCCCATTGTAAATCTAGGGGTTCCGTTCATTATGTCCAGACCAATACATCCAACCAGCAACCCGAACAAGCCTGACAAGAGACCTTTTATCATAGATTGTCCTGCAAGACTGCCGATGATTGTAAGCCCAAACACTGCAATGAGAAAATATTCAAGAGAACTGAATTTCAGAGAAACCTGAGCCAACTTCGGTGCAATAAGCAGCAATGCAAATGCACTGATTGTACCACCGATCATCGATGCAATAGTTACCATTCCGATAGCTTTTAATCCTTTTCCCTGCTTTGTCATTTCATATCCATCCAAAGCCGTTGCTGCTGAAGATGGTGTTCCTGGAGTATGAATCAATACTGCAGTAATAGATCCTCCATATATTGCTGCAGTATACACCGAAACCAGGAGAACAAGACCTGCAACGGCACTCATCTTAAATGTAATTGGTATTAACAGCGCTACCGCCATACTTGCACTTAACCCCGGCAGTGCGCCAACAGTTATACCCCCAAAAACTCCAATCAAACATGCAATCAAAACCTCAGGAGTTAAAAACATTTGTAAAGCTTGTAAAATCATTTTAATTATCTCTCCTTCTTATAGCATTACATTCAACTGCAATACGAACAGGATATATACAAACGCACAATATCCGATAGTTACTGCAATTATTTTATAAAACGGCCTAACCTTGAAAAACAACATTAAACTTGCCAATAGAATTGATGTTGCTATAAAATATCCCAAATATCTGAAAATAATCACATATATAGTTATTGCCATGAATACTATAAACGGTATCTTCAAATCTTCTAAATTCATTTCCGATTCCCATCTAATTCCAAAAGACCTGATTACCATTATTGTATTTAAAACTGTCATTAAAACAATAATCACTCTTGGAAACAATGCGGATGTAGGCAACATAGACATGGTCTGCCAAAACGCCCACCCTAAAACCGCATAAATTATAATTCCTGAAACAATGGTTTCTTTAGTTTTAGAACTCATATACCTCACCTTAATAATATTTGGAACCTTCTTCACTCATGAATTTGAAAACTTTTGTCTAGGTTTAAAGAAGTAGCAAAGAAGGTTCAGATAAACATTTCAATTAATTTTTAAAACAAACTCTTTATCGTAATTCCAGTAATCCATTATTCAACACTATAAACCATTTTTGCAGTTTTAATATTATCCTCAAGGAATTTCGCATATTCTTCCCCTGCAATATACTCAGTTTGTGCTCCCATCTCATCAAGTTTGCTGATTACTTCCGGGTCATTTATAGTCTTGTCAAGTGCATCCATAAGAATCGCTTTAATTTCAGAATTAACTCCCTTTGGTACAGCATAACCTCTTGACGAGTTTCCATAAATATCACCAAATCCTAACTCCCTGACTGTTGGTACATCATCCATCAAGCTTACTCTTTCTGGTGCAAATACCACCAAAACATTGAAGTCTCCATTCTCTTTACCTGTCAATACATCCGATACGTTGGCAACAAATATGTCCGCACTTTTATTTAGCAGCAAAGTTTCATTATCTTTAGCTCCACCGGTCTGAACTATAGTTATTTTAGTGTCGAATTCCTTATTTATTCTCTCAACTATTGTACCGTCGTCAGACATTATTCCCGTAGCTGAAGAACCAACAATTATTTCATTTTCTTTAGCATACTCTACAAAAGACTCAAAATCATCAAACCTGTCGTCATCTTTTCTTACTGCAATAACATTATAGTCAGTAACGTGGTTTGCCAAAACATCCATTGCATCATAGGTATATTCTCTTGGATTTGTTTTGTCATACTTTCCAAGTGTATAATTTGGAGTATTGATCAATGCAAACGTATAGCCATCTGGTTCTACACTCTTAATCATCTCACTCCAAGCTACCCATCCACCGCCTCCGGTTTTGTTAACTACAGTTACAGGCTGTCCGATATAACTTTCCATCTTCGAAGAAAGAATACGGCACAAGAGATCAGAACTTCCACCTGCAGAAAATCCTACATACAAAGTTATAGGTCTGGAAGGGTAATCAAAAGCTTCTGTTACTTCCATTGTATCGTTACCACTCTCCTCAACCTTAGTTTCCGAAGTACAACCAGTCGCCACAAATACTGTCAGCATTGCTAAAACTACCAATATACACATTAATTTTTTCATTTCATTCACTCCTATATATTATTATTTTTCTTAATTACTTCACTTAGATTATATTATATCACAATCAATAGATTTAAGCTTATCATCAACCCACGGTCTTAAATATGAACCATCATCATCCATGGTTTTCATGATTTTTTCCTCTTTGTCATTCACCTCCCTCGTTTTCTCTGCAATCAGTTCTGCATCTTCCGGCTTGATGACTACAACACCATCTTCATCTCCAACTATGATGTCTCCCGGGTATACTACCTGTCCTCCCAAAGCAATTGGTGTGTTGATTTCACCTGGTCCATTCTTATATGGTCCGTTTGGAGATTCTCCTTTTGCATATACAGGTATATTCATTTGCGAAATAGCATCAACATCTCTAATGCAACCGTCAACTATGATACCTGCTATTCCTCTTTTGTTGCAGTATTTTACCATTATTTCACCAAATATTGCCCTATCAATTCCTCCTTTTGCATCAATTACTATTACATCTCCCGGTTCAGCCATATCCATAGCTTTGTGGAACATCAAATTGTCACCTACAGGAACTTTAACCGTGAAGGCAGGTCCCAATATTTTTTCCTTATTATAAGGCCTTATTGCCGAATCTATAGCCGCCATCCTGTTCATACAATCATCAATATTTGCTACAGGCAACCCTTTAAATAGATTCACCATTTCTTCGCTTGGTTTGTTAATTTCTTTAACAATTCTACAATTTATATTCGCCATCATAATCTCCTTAAATAAAATCAATATTTTTAATTTTTTCCACTACATCTTTGTTTGCTACATATTTTAAAGGAACACTTCCAGTTGCAAGCATATTCCCAACCAGTTCTATCGCCAGATTTATTTGGGTCTTTTGTGCTTTCTCTCCATAAAAAGCACTATGGCTCGTAAGAACGACATTGTCCATCCTTAACAATTCACTATTGGTATCTATCGGCTCCTGTTCAAATACGTCAAGTCCCGCAAATCTGATTTCTCCAGATTTTAGTGCTTAAATCAAGTCACCCTCGTCAATCAAGCCACCCCTGGCAATATTAATAATCATGGCATCACTTTTCATTTTCTCGAAAGTGTCTTTGTTGAATATATGCCTTGTCTTGTCATTCAAAGGTGCATGCATCGATAATATATCCGATTGCTCCAGCATTTCATCGAAAGATACAAATTCAACATCATAATCTATTTTACTTTCTTCAGGAAAATAAGGATCATGAGATATTACTCTTGTCTTGAATCCATTCTTGAATATTTCATACAACTCTTTAGCTGAACCGCCGAATCCGTAAAGTCCCAAAGTCATTTCGTCCAAACTCTTTGGTACATAATAAGTAGCTTTTGGCCATTCACCAACTCTAATCTTCCTATCATAATATGATGTGTTTCTTGTTAGGCTTAGTATCAAAGAAGCCGCATGGTTAGCTAATTCATCTATGCAGAATCCTGGCATGTTCATAACAATGGTATTGGTCTCCGTTGCCGATTTCAAGTCTACTGAATTGACGCCGATGCCAAATCTTTGAACCGCCTTTAAATTCTGCAACTCCTTGAAAACCTTTGCTGTTATGGGTGGATTACCCGTTCCCAAAATAACATCAGCATCTTTGCATCCTTCGATAATTTCATCGTCCGTTAGATAATGTTCCATTCTTAGATTGATACCTCTTTTCAAGTATTCAGCTTTGATATACTCTTGATTCTTGATGCTCACACTTCCATAATCCCTATCCACTATCACTGCAGTATACATATTTCCTCCTAAAAAACTCAAATTGAACTGTTCGCTTTGTATTCACTAAACAATAATGCAAACACCGTGCCAATAGCAGTACAAATTTTCAATTTTTTGATCAAAATGTATATTTTTTATTCTTGAGACATTTGCTCACATGCCAAAATCCGCTGTACTATCTCACTTTACACAATTATATATCATTAGAGCATTTTATATTTATGTTTGATTTTATATGAATTTACACCAATTTCATTATCATCTTGCTATTGTCTCCACTAATATAAATATAAAACCCTTGCATTTCTTTGCAAAATGCAAAGCTAATGTTTGCATTTTGCAAAGACACAAGAGTCAATTTTCAATATTTTTCATTTTTCTCCACAAAGTCGAAATATTTATACCTAAAATGTTTGCTGCCTCCGATTTGTTACCCTTAGTTACTTCCAATACATGTAAAATCGCATCTTTCTCTATCTCCTGAAGACTTTTCAATGCTTTATCGTCTCCATCCTCCGGTAAGGCACTTAATGTCTCTTCCCCGATCTCATAATAAATCTCATTTAATATATCTCTATTGATTACATCACCCTGTGTCAAAACCATAGCTTTTTCAATAAAATTATCCAATTCCCTAATATTACCTCTCCATTTCATACGTTTCATTTCTTCTATTGCATCAGTTGAAATATTGGAGATGTTCAAATTCAACTTGCTGTTTTTTCTATTTATCATTTTTCTTGAAATCAACTCAATATCTTCACATCGTTCTCTCAAAGACGGAAGCTTAAGTTCTAACACACAAAGCCTATAATAGAGGTCTTCTCTAAATTCTCCATTAATAACCATTTCCATCAGGTTTTTATTACTGGCCGTAATTATGCGAAGATCAATTTTTCTAATCTTGTTATCGCCTATCCTTACAATTTCTTTTTCCTGAATCGCTCTTAACATCCTAGCCTGCATGCGAATTGGAATTTCACTGATTTCATCCAAAAATATAGTTCCTTTATCTGCAACTTCAAAAAGTCCCATTTTACCTTCGCTTCTAGCTCCTGTAAAGGCTCCCTTTACATATCCATACAACTCACTTTCCAGCAGATTTTCCGGTATAGCAGCGCAGTTGACTGCAACAAAAGCACTGTTTTTTCTTTGACTAAGATTATGAATCGCCTGAGCAAACAACTCTTTTCCGGTTCCCGTCTCGCCATATATCATTGTCGTGCTGTCATATAATGCATATAGTCTTGCTTTTCGTTTTGAATCGCTTATTATTTTGCTTTCTCCAATAATATCCTCAATAGTATGTCTTGCAACATGACCCTTAAGTAAATGCTCTTGATTTATGGCACTGTTCAATTCTCTTATATCATGCGTGCTTCTCAGCGAGTATATATATCCATTAACCTCATTGTTTATGAAGATTGACGTTTCGTTCATGACAATGAAACGACTGGCATCGTTCGAATCATGAAAGGACTCATTGTTCAACATATTAATAATATTGTTTTCCTTCAGGACCTCATAGATATTCCGCCCATTAATTTCTTCGACACTTTTCCCAATGATCCTTTCCGCTTCAGGATTGAGTATATATATTTCATGACCACTATTTGTCACCAGCAATCCCTCAGTTGTTTTGTTTATCATAGTAGTTATTATCGAATTCTTTTCTTCTCTTTCCTTTTCAAGCATTGACAAAGCCTTTGCATTTACCAATGCAAATTCTATAGTCTTCTCTTCAATATCAAACAATATTCCAATCTTTCCACATGATATTGCCGTTTCGACACTGGGACTACCACTAATAATAACCTCATAACCTTTATCTATAATTTTTAGAACCTGATCTCTGATGGGCCTGTTAATTTGCAGTCTTTCTATCTTTATATCCTTTCCTCTATCACCAAGCAATTCTACACTTTTTTTAGCAAAATAAGATACGTTTATGGATCCTATTACGGCAATTTTATCAGAATAACGCAAAGCTTCATTTATAGCATCCATAAATTCCACCTTACTAAGAATAAGTTCCAACACCGGAACTGTTAGATTATCCCTGAGATATTGTGCAGTTAATCCCATGCTGATAATTACTTTGGCGCCATCTTTAATCTTTATTTCAGCCATTTGCAATGCAATTTCTGTGGATCCGTAATCTACAGAGTAATCTTCTCCAGTTTCTTCCAAAACCTTTTTTATTGTCGCAACCATTTTCTTGTTTGGTATTATAAAGACTATCGATTTATCCATATTTTCTCCTTCTAAACCTTGGTTATTCTAATGCCAACTTCTAAAGTTAAATTGACCTCATTTTCAATATGTCCATAATAATTCTATAACATTTCTGTCGTTGATTACAATACACACTTTGTCATATCCAATAAACCACCTGCTACATACTCATTAGTTATTGTTTCAATAACACTTTCTTTTACTCCATATGGCTTAGAGCAAAATAAAAGATAAACCAACCATAAATACTAATCAAGAAAGTTTATTAATGATAACACTTCAAACACTTCCATGACAACTAGTCTAACACCTAGGACTACTTAGTCAAAAAATGTTAATGACTAAAACTTCACCCTTGAATAAGTACATATGAACTTTGAAAATTCAATATTATTTGATAAAATAAAAGCATGAACCCTTTGATTTTGATATAATTTAATTACCAAAAAAAAATTACTAACTGGAGGCTCATGCTATGTAAAGTATAATACAAGACTCCCAGATTGATAAGAGGATGAATGACTCAACTGTAAGTTTTTCCAAGAAATATGGTATTGCTAAGATATTAAAATCATACAATGCGTATAAATCCAAGGGATTCAGTGTATAAGGAGTCTTCCTTTATATTTTCAAGTCTGTCAAGTAATTGGTGTAAACAATCTGAAATTTAATCAATGTATATTAAAGTCATAGTTTAAAAGCTATTGCTTTTTTACTGGTTCAGCGCCGATTTACCATTAACATGAAGCCTCTACTGATATGGGTAGTTCGCCAAAGGCGCTCCGAATAGGCGCTGCAATTCATCAGATTACCCTATCGGCTTCTCCATGTAAATGGTTCGCAAGCCAAATCTAATTTATTTGGATAACTAACTTTTAAATTAAATATCGGGTGGCTCGGTCTTGTCCTGACAGGTGGATCACTCTATAACGGACAAGCGGCTTCGCAGCACCGGAATAATCAACATTCTTTTAATACAATTCTAAATGTAAAATGAAGTTCAACAAATAAATCTCCTGGTTTTTTTCTCTTGTAAGCAGTTTCTACTTCAATAACTCTATATTTTGAATCAATATACGTTATTTCTCCAATTTGCGGGACTCTATTAGAATTACACCTAGCAATTATATTATCCGTATTAATACTATTTTCATAAAAAATCAATTCTAACATTAGACGCTCCTTTCTGAGTTAATACCTATTCCTCAATACTACCACCCATAAGAACCTTTTTTCTGCATCTTAAGTTCTTCATTTTCTTCATATTCTCTTTCACCTAAGATCTCATCAACTCTTCTTATTGTTGGATCAAGCCAATCTGCTTTCTTCTTTGTCCATTCAATCAGCTCATTATCTTCACAGTTTCTTTCAAGTGCTGAAGCATATGCTCTGATCTTACAAGCTTTATCATAGTCTTCAGCAATGTTAA
>CAZFYP010000118.1:0-9132 GCA_964523535.1 uncultured Clostridia bacterium | reverse complement strand
GATGTATCGTAATCAGTGGATACAGTCTCTGGATTGCAGTTGACCATTACAGTCTCATATCCCAGTTTCTTAAGGGCAAAGGCAGTGTGTACACAACAGTAGTCGAATTCGATTCCCTGTCCAATCCTGTTTGGTCCACCACCAAGTATCATAACCTTGGGCTTGTCGCTGGCAGTCGTGGTATCGGCAGCATTGTAAGTCGAAAAATAGTATGACGCATCCTCTACACCACTTACTGGTACTGCTTCCCATCCTTCTACTAGGCCCAGCCCAGTTCTCTGGTCTCTTATATCCTTTTCTGCAAGGTCAAGAAGCTTTGCCAGGTATCTGTCTGCAAATCCGTCTTTCTTTGCCTGTACAAGAAGGTCGTTTGGTACTTTACTTCCCTTGTATTTCAGTATTTCTTCTTCCAGGTCAACCATTTCCTTCATCTGCTCAAGGAAATATGGTTTTATATATGTTTTTTCATAAAGCTTTTCTATGTTTGCACCCTTTCTGATAGCTTCATATAGGATGAACTGTCTCTCACTTGAAGGTTCCGTTAGTTTGGCCAGTAGCTCATCTAATGAAAGTTCATTGAAATTCTTGGCAAAACCAAGACCGTAACGATCTATTTCCAAAGATCTTATGGATTTTTGAACTGCTTCCTTATAATTCTTTCCAATGCTCATTACTTCGCCTACAGCGCTCATCTGGGTTCCAAGCTTGTCCTCTGCTCCTGCAAATTTTTCAAATGCCCATCTTGCAAACTTGATAACAACATAGTCACCTGACGGAGTATACTTATCTAGTGTTCCATCTCTCCAGTAAGGAATCTCATCTAAAGTCAATCCGCATGCAAGCATTGCAGAAATAAGAGCTATTGGGAATCCTGTAGCCTTTGACGCAAGAGCCGAAGATCTTGAAGTCCTTGGATTTATTTCAATGATTACTACACGGTCAGACTTTGGATCATATGCGAACTGTACATTTGTTCCACCTATTACCTCGATTGCTTCGACTACATCGTAAGAATACTTCTGAAGTCTCTGCTGAAGTTCTTCGCTTATTGTCAACATTGGTGCAGAGCAGAAGGAATCTCCCGTATGAACACCTATTGCATCTATGTTTTCTATGAAGCAAACTGTTATCATCTGATTCTTGGCATCACGTACAACTTCAAGTTCAAGCTCTTCCCATCCCAGAACGGACTCTTCTATAAGAATCTGACCTACCATACTGGCTGCAATACCTCTTGAAGCTACCGTTTTCAACTCATCTACATTGTAAACAAGACCTCCGCCAGAACCACCCATTGTATAGGCAGGTCTAATGACTACAGGATATCCAAGTTCTTTGGCAATCTCTTCTGCATCCTTGACACTGTAGGCAGCCTCGCTTTTCGGCATTTCTATGCCCAGCCTTTTCATGGTTTTCTTGAAGGCTATTCGGTCTTCTCCCCTTTCAATGGCATCCATTTGAACACCGATTACCTTAACACCGAACTTGTCCAAAACACCATGCTTGTGAAGGTCGGAACATAAATTCAAAGCTGTCTGTCCTCCAAGGTTCGGCAAGACTGCATCCACATTCTCCTTCTCCAGAATCTCTATGATACTCTTCTCGTTCAAGGGCTCTATATATGTTACATCTGCAATCCCAGGATCCGTCATTATTGTTGCAGGATTGGAGTTTACAAGTACTATCTCATATCCAAGACTTCTTAAAGCCTTGCATGCTTGTGTTCCTGAATAATCAAACTCGCAAGCCTGTCCTATAACTATTGGGCCTGACCCGATAATTAGAATCTTATTTATATCATCTCTTTTTGGCATATTTGCCTCCTCAGTATATTATTCGTTCTAACATTGTAACACATCATGAAATAAATTCCATAATTTTGTTTATTTATTCATTAAGTTTTCTTAACATTTACTATGAATTCTTAACTATGAAATATCCAGTATTATATTTTCATTTTCTATGGATACATCCTTGAAAACATCAAGGAGGGAATTGCCGTAAGTACCAAGAAGCTTGACCATATCCAAGCTGTTGATAAGCCTTATTTCCACAGGTTCAGTCTTCTCATTTAGAAGGTCACAGAGGGCATCCAGATTATTCCCGTAGTATTCAGGAAAATCAAGCATATCCTTGAGATATTCATGGGCCCGTTCCTTTGAAGTCATTTCAGATCCGTTAATAATAATCGTAGTCATATTCTTCTCCTAGTATAATTTTCTTATTCATAATTGTCATCTATCCTTCAGGCCACCTCTTGACCTGGTCGTTCTCATATGGCACAAGATATACAGCCTTCATTTCCAATAAATGAATCCTATCTGGTAAAAACAAGATTTCTTTCCGAAGACATTTCTTCATCATAACTGTAGTTCATGATCTTCAGCTTTTTAACTCCCTCCAGTGTCCGAACATTTCCAAGGGCCATTTGGCGAACAAACTGTCCCCTTGCCATCTTTGAAAATGTTGCCATTGACTTGTAGATGCCCCCCTTAAGATCCTTAAAGTCAATCATTATATAGTTCTTCTGCATTCCATCCACATCGACCAGTTTTCTATATTCAGTCGATGCAAGATCAATGACTATATCTGTATCCAGGCTTTCAATATATTGATTCACATAAGGCTTCCACTGCCTGGTAAGATTAACTATATGGGGCTTAAGGGAATTGTTGAGATCAAGCCTGTATGGTGTAATTGCCTGGCCGGCTGATACAAGTCCGTAAAGAGCAGAAAATATAAGCAGACTGTCATCAATATACATTTTTTCCTCATCATTCATTGAACAATAGTCGATATTCTTGAATACAAGGCCCTTGAATAGCTCTATGGACTTGAACATACTTTCTTGACAATTTGCCTTCATTGCTTCTCCAACAACCTTGTCGCTTGCCTTGTACATTTTCTTCAAATCATCCACATCAAGACTCTTCAATGTTTTCAAAAGTTCTCCTGTCAGCTCATTACCGGCTTTGCTGTCAATATTTTCTATAGGGGTCAACCCTAGGTAATTCATTGTTTTACTTGGACTGATTATTATTTTCATATTATGCTCCGTTTATTTATTATTCTGCCAGTCTGTTCCTCGTTCTGTATTCACTAGGTGAACAGTCATACTTTTTCCTGAATACCTTGTAGAAATAGTTGGGATTCTTGTATCCAACTGCATCGGATATTGCATCCACATTCAAATCGCTTGTAACAAGCATGTAACAAGCCACTCTCATCCTTATACCTGTTATCAAGTGGGAAAAACTTCTTTCATAATGGTTGTTTATGAATTTCGACAGATAGTTTGGATGAACGTGAACCCACTTAGCAAGGTCCTTCAGGGTTGCAGTCTTATAGTGGTTGTTGAGGTAACTTTCAATCTGAAGCTTTCTTTCCTGTATATACCATGAGTCTTCCTCATGCCATTCAGGACTGTCAATCTCCTCCTGCAGCTGCAGCTTGTTGAACAGTATGGCCATAAATGCTTTCAGGTTGAATCTGTAGCCTGGTGACTTTGCCAGAAACTCCTTTTCCATTGCGAAGAAAAGATTTCTTACTTCAGTATTTTTTCCGGCAGGTATGACTAAATATCCATCATATGATGGCTCACCGAATTTGGACCTCTGCAGATACCTTCCAACCCTGTTCTCCGGAGACAGAAAGCTGAAGAAACTCTGGGTCAGAACACTCTCATTTAAGCATACATGAAAGAGCCTGTCCTGGCTGGTGGCTTTTTCTATTGAATGATAAACATTCATGTTCATTACGGTCACGGTTCCATCCTTTAATTCAAACCTTTTTCCATTTATATTCTGGGTCACAAGACCCGAATATACATACTGTACTTCATAATAATCATGCCTGTGATTCAAGACATCTATATGGTATAAATTTCTCATAACGGAAATTTTATGTTCTTCAAGGTCATAAAGGTCTTTTAAAAAATTATATCCCGATGCAGCATCCTTTCTTATAACCTGGTCATCATTAACACCATTAATGTCAAGACTTTGATACTGCTTGGATTTGACAATTTTATCTTGCAGATTTTTTTCTTCTTTTTTCATGTATTCACCACCTTTTTCACCGTCCATTATATCATAATTCCTCAAATTACAATAGAAAAGTCCATTTTTCTACAGTAAAATAAATGACATCTTTATCACTTTTATTAATCTACACTCGACAAAGCCTTGCACCCTATTCACCCATTATGTTAAGCTCTTACAACATCAATAATCACTGTATTAGAGAAAGCAACTATGCATCTTTTAATGCACAAAAAATCTGCCTAGAAATGCTCCACATGCAGTCTATAAAATAATATCCAAATGGAGGTTACTTATGAATTTTATAAAACAATTCGGTATAATAGTCAGCATCTCATACATATCTGAACTACTGTCACAGTCCTTTAACCTGCCTGTGCCGGGGAATGTACTGGGATTTATAATCCTTTTTGCCCTGCTGCAGACAAGGGTATTGAAACTTGAATCAGTGGAAGCTACAAGCCAGGTTCTAGTGAGTCACATGCCCATCATGTTCGTACCCCTTGGAGTCAACCTGATTCTCTACAGCGACCTGCTCAGGGAATTCATGGTTCCCCTGCTTATAATAATCACTGTATCACCGGTAATAGTAATGTCCGTCACAGGATGGCTTGTACAAATACTCAACAAGGGAGGAAGAGACTATGGACGCAAAGCTGCTTAGTGACCCTCTTTTAGGGGTAACACTTACATTCATAGTATTTGAAATAGCAACAGCAATACAAAAAAGAACCAGACTGGCAATATTGAATCCAGTACTGGTATCACTAATTGCAATCATAGCCATACTCAAGATACTTGATATTGATGTGGAATCATATCAAAGTGGTGGAATGGTACTTACTTTCTTCATTAAACCTGCAACAGTAGCACTGGCCGTTCCCCTTTACAAGAACTTCGACCTTCTTAAAAGAAACTTCAAGTCAATAATCACAGGAATAACCACAGGAGTTTCAGTATCTCTGATGACACTACTTGCACTGGCAAAAGTCATGAATCTTCCTGATGACATTGTGATTTCATCTGCCGGACGAAACATTACAACACCAATAGCAATGGAACTTGCAGACAAGATGGGAGGCATAGTGACAATTGCAATAGTAATGGTATTCTTTACTGGAATATGGGGAGTAATAATCGGACCTGCACTCCTTGAAAAGCTTGGCATACGTGACAGTACCGCCAAGGGAATAGCCCTGGGTACAACGGCTCATGCCATAGGGACTGCAAAGGCAATCACTATGGGGGAAGACATTGGAGCCATGAGCGCCGTAGCAATTCCAATTACAGGAATAATCACAGTCTTTCTGGCACCCATAGTCTTCAATCTGTTTTTCTAGACCTGGTAAAATACCTATAAAAAATTACTGTTAATTCAGTGACCCTGTTTCTAAAGAATTAATCTGATGGAATGGGGTTTTTCTTTGCAAAAAACTTTCTTGAAACATCATTTCAATATTTTCGCGAAAAGTATTGATTATATTACCCATATGCCTTATTCTGTAAATAGACACGTGCAAACACAAAAACAGCTTTTATGAATCACAAATGAATATTATAGGATCAAGAGACCACAAGAGTCTCAGCATCCATTATTAAGAGGTATATTTTGAAAAAAACTACTAACAATAAAAAGGATACAGCAATGGTATTCACTATAACCATTGCATCAATAATCGGCTGCATAGTCGCAGATATTTCACTCTTCTGGGGCTTCCTAATTGCAATAGGATTTTCATGCAATCTTTTCAGAAGAAGAGGCTTTGCTGCAATTTCCCTTATTGATATGATCAAGTTCGGTCTGTGGGAATGCAGGATGCTTTATCTACTCATCATGCTCATTGGTGCAACCATGTCCATTTGGCTGTCATCAGGCACAGTACCTGCCATGATCTACTACGGTCTTGGCTATATGAAGGGAGTCAACTTCCTCTTTGCAGCCTTCATCATCACATCAATAATATCAGTCTTCATGGGAACGGCAGTAGGAACCATAAGCACCATCGGTCTTGCTCTCCTGGGAATAGGTAAAGGATTTCAAATACCTGCCCATATCCTGTTGGGGGTTTTGATATCAGGAGCATTCATAGCAGACAAGATATCCCCTATTTCGGGACTGCTGAATTTGACACTTACAACTACAGATACAAAATACAAGGATGCAGTAAGAAAAATGATGGTAACCTTCATCCCCACATACATAATCACTGCAGCATTCTACTATTTCCTTGGCACTGGATATGACGTGGCAACAGACAATGCAAACCTGCTAATGTTTCAGCAGGCAATCCAGGAAGGATTCTACATTTCTCCTTATCTGATGCTGCTTCCTGTAATAGTACTGGTTCTGTCATTTTCTGGAGTGGACACTATTAAGGCCATTTCAGCAGGTCTTGCCGGTGGAATACTGGTCAGCATATTTCTTCAGGACATGGGAATCATTGACATCCTAAAGGCAATATTCCTTGGATATCAGGGCAAGACACCAACTGCCGCACTCAATGACATTCTTGTAAGCGGAGGTGTTGTATCAATGGTCGAAGTCATCCTCATAGTCATGGGGGCCATAGCTATCAGCAGTCTCTTTGAAGGAACTGGAATAATTAAGCCTTTAATAGACAATATAATGTCAACTGTTAACACACCAGGTAATCTAATCTTAAGAACAGGAATCATAAGCGGCATGCTTACCGTAATCACCTGCGACCAGACAGTGGGAATAGTAATACCTGGAAGACTGTTAAAGGACAGATATGATAAACTTTCTGTGGATAAAACCATCCTGGTACGAACCATATCCGATACGGGAACCATAATCGCCCCTCTCATGCCATGGAATGTTAATGGGCTCATAATATTCATAGTCACCGGAGCTACAGTATTGCACAGTGCACCCTATGCAATCCTATGCTATATATCACCTATAGTGACATTTATCGTGTCCCGGTTCGTAATATCAACACCGTCACAAACTTACAAAAAAATTACATCTTCTTAATATGCTCTTAACACTTTCAACGTATATTAAGAATTGCCAATACTATTGATAGATTCAATAAGCTTTTCATACTTGTAAAAGCTGAAAAAACGAGACAAGAGATTCTCCTCCCTGTGTCTCGTTTTGCTTTTTTGATTTTACTGTACCCTAAATGTTTTATATGTTATACTCTGTTTGACTTTAACTTACCAACCTATAAAAAATAAATTTGGAGAAATAACATGACTATTATAAATAATCATCTGGGAGAAATAGCTGCACTATTGACCGCACTTTTCTGGGCCATAACATCAACAGCTTTTGAAAGTAGCGCAAAAAAAATAGGATCACTCAACCTGAACATGCTTAGGCTTTTGTTGGGGCTTGTTTTCCTTTCCATATTCACCTATGCAACAAGGGGACAGCTCTTACCTACAGATGCTTCACCTTCTACCTGGAAATGGTTGATGCTGTCTGGTGTAGTCGGAATTGTAATTGGAGATCTGTTACTTGTTGAAGCTTTCATGAGAATAGGCGCAAGGCTTTCAATGCTTATATTTGCTAGTGTTCCCCCCATTAGTGGAATCATGGCCCTTATATTTTTGGGTGAGAAGATGACATCAATTCAGATTTTTGGAATGTTTGTTACCCTTGCAGGAATAGCCTCGGTAATCCTGGTGGCTGATGGCAACAACAAACTGGCATTTTCACATCCTCTTGCAGGGATTCTCTTTGCATTTGGTGGTGCTTTGGGTCAGGCTTCAGGCTACATAATCGGAAAATACGGAATCGCAGACTACGACCCTTTTTCTGCAACCCAGATACGTCTCATTTCAGGCATACTTGCTTTTATTGTCATATTCACAGTCAGACACCATTGGCCAAATTTTATTAAATCTTTCAAAAGAAAGGATGCCATGCTGACCCTTACTGTAGGGTCATTTTTCGGTCCCTTCCTTGGAATATCAATGTCTCTTTATGCAGTTCAGAAAATAAACCCTGGAGTGGCATCAACACTTATTTCCATAACTCCCATCATGCTCATACCATATGCATTCTTTATAAAAAAAGAAAAAGTTACAGCCAAGGAAATAATCGGAACGATAATTGCCCTTACTGGAGTTGCTATAATGTTCATATGATTATTTGTCATTCAAATAAAACGAGATATCTGACCGACAGATACCTCGTTCTTTTTACTCATATTCGCTTCATAAAAATTCATATTTAATCTCTCTATTATCAGTAACTCCATTTAATAACCAAGTATGTGGCATGGAGATTATAGAGTAAATTATGTCCAGTTTGATTGGGCTGAGGATCACAGCAGCAATTAATCCATTCTTATTTTGCAGGTATGATCAAAACCTGTCCAACATAGATCATGTCAGGATTGCTGATAGTATCCATGTTCAGTTCATATATCTCAGTATATAGATGTCCGTCTCCAAGATACTCCTGTGCTATAGTCCATAAATTATCTCCGCTCACTACTACATATGTCATAGGTTGAGTTGCAGGTATCTCAGGTACAACTGGTGGTACAGGTTCGACAACCATCTCTTCTTCAACTATAGGAGTGGATAGTTTAGCTTTCAGCATTGCCACCTGATCAGCAGTCATGCCGCCAGCCAAAAGATAGGCTTCAGCATCTGCCGCCAAATCTGCTGTATCCAGATTATCTGCATCAGAAATCACACCAAGCATTCCAAGAACATCAAGTGTTATGATATCATATTTTTCAGTTCCTATTTCAACGCCGTAATAGTTGATATAGCTCTGCATATAGTCTGCAACTATTTCATTCTTTGTAGCTCCCATTAGAGCTTCTATGAAGGCAGACATGAAACCGGCCCTGTCTTTTCCTTCTGTACAGTGTACAAGGAAGGGACCTTCGTTCTCGCCCATGAATATGAGTCCCTGAACAATATTGTCTCTGAAGTCGTCACTGCCATAGGCAAGATTCATATTCAAAGTCTTCACCTGACCATTGTCGTAAAGTGATGCATAGTATGGTGAGTTAAAATCTTCAGCCTCTCTGTAGCCGGCAATATCTTCAGCTGAGTCAGCCATGTTGACAACAGTATTCACACCTGCATCCTTGATAAGGATGTC
>CAZFYP010000117.1:2174-9169 GCA_964523535.1 uncultured Clostridia bacterium | reverse complement strand
AATAGAATTACGAAGGGAGGGTCGCAAATGACAGAAGTTAAAGTAAGAGAAAATGAATCTTTGGATAATGCTTTAAAGAGATTCAAAAGACAATGTGCTATCACTGGCGTTCTCTCTGAAGTAAGAAAACGAGAGCATTACGAAAAGCCAAGCGTTAAAAGAAAGAAAAAAGCTGAAGCTGCTAAAAGAAAGAGAAACAAGAAAAGTAGATAATTGAGGTGACGTTATGTCTTTAAAAGAGAAGCTCATGATAGATTTGAAAGCTTCAATGAAAAATAAAGACAAGGTAAGAAAGAATACCGTAACCATGATTAGAGCAGCTGTAAAGCAGTCCGAAATTGACAACAGAGTGGAACTTGAAGATGAAGATGTTTTGAGCATTATCATGAAACAGGTTAAGCAGAGAAAGGACAGCATCGAAGATTTTAAGGCTGGCGGAAGAGATGATTTGGTTGCGCTTACTGAAGAGGAAATATCCATATTGACTGAATATTTACCGCCACAACTTGGAGCTGAAGAGCTCGAAGAAATAGTTGTTCAAGCTATCAAGGATACCAATGCACAGTCCAAAAAGGACATGGGCAAGATTATGGGGAAAGTTATGCCGCTAATCAAAGGCCGTGCAGATGGTAAACAAGTTAATCAGATAGTTATGAAGTACTTCGGTTAAACTAAAAAAAATAGACCCGTAAAGGGTCTTTTTTTTGTCTTTTTTTATGCCAGTTCCAGCGCTATTTCCATCATGTCGGTGAGGGTTTTTTCTCTTTCCTCAGATGTTGTAAGTTCGTGTGTAACAAGACTGTCGCTGACTGTGAGTATTGCAAGTGCATTGGCACCAAGCTTTGCAGCATTCATGTAAAGTGCCGCAGCTTCCATTTCAACTCCCATTACACCCATGGCAGCCCATTTCTTCCATGCATCCGGATTGGCATCATAGAAAATATCACTGGAAAGGATGTTTCCAACCTTCACGGGTATTCCTTTTTCGTCTGCATTTTTCTTTGCTTTTTCAAGAAGTTTGTATGAAGCTGTTGGTGCAAAGGTTCCAGGCAGGTCGTACTGAGATGCAAAATTTGAATTTGTTGACGCACTCATCGCCAGCAAAACGTCCCTTACCTTGATATTTTTGTTGAAAGAACCGCAGGACCCTATCCTGACAAGGTTTTTTACTCCATAATCAACAATAAGTTCGTGGGAGTAGATTCCTATTGAAGGCATGCCCATTCCCGTTCCTTGAACAGAAATTCTTTTACCCTTGTAGTATCCTGTGTATCCATACATTCCCCTTACCTCGTTGTAGCAAACCGGATTGTTCAGATATTTTTCAGCCACAAATCTGGCTCTTAAGGGATCTCCTGGTAATAGTATTGTTTCAGCGATGTCTCCTTTTTTAGCTCCTATATGTACAGTCATTTGCATTCCTCCTTATAGAACAATTTTATCAGAGAAAACAGCTAAATACAATTCGTTTATATATCTTATTTATAGATTGGTGAAAGTCCAAAATGCATAATCCACTTATATGTTGATATTTTGCTTCTAAGGACTACGCTACACAGTCGCTTTCTTGTAGAAAAAACACAGGACTTGTGTTATCATAAAGATACGTTTTATGACCAAGGAGGATTAATGGACAATTTTGAAAAACAGTTGAGCATAAACAACAGCAAGACGGTTCAAATATTATTTGGACAGATGGACAGCAATATCAAACAGATTAGAGAGCTCTTAAATATAGATTTGCTTGTAAGAGAAAACGACTTGAAGATTGTAGGAAAGGAAGAAGATGTTAAAATAGTAGCAAAAATGCTGGATGAAATAATATCCACCATCGAAAAAGATGGGAAGGTGTCCCAGGATAAATTCAATTATTTAATTAGACATTATGCTGAAGGCAATACCGACAGGGTCAGCGACTATCTTAATGATATAGTCACTGTAACCTCCTACGGAAAGATGATAAAACCAAAAACTATAGGTCAGAAGATATACATAGACAATATAAGAAAGAACGACATCGTTTTTGGAATAGGACCTGCAGGTACTGGAAAGACATATCTTGCCGTGGCAATGGCAGTTGATGCATTCAGAAAGAAGGAAGTTGAAAGGATCATACTAACAAGGCCTGCAGTAGAAGCCGGTGAAAAGCTTGGATTCCTTCCGGGAGATTTACAGGATAAGGTTGATCCCTATCTGAGACCTCTCTATGATGCCTTGTTTGAAATAATGGGTGCTGAAAATTATATGAGAAACCTTGAAAAGGGATTGATAGAAGTTGCACCTCTTGCATATATGAGGGGGCGTACAATAGATTCGTCCTTCATAATATTGGACGAGGCGCAAAACACCACGAAGGAGCAGATGAAAATGTTTCTTACTAGACTGGGTTACGGTTCAAAGGCGGTTGTTACAGGTGATGTGACACAGATAGACCTGCCTGCAGGTAAGAAATCCGGCCTGAAGCAGGTTGAAGGAATATTAAAGAATGTAAAAGGAATATCATTCATATATTTTGATAAAAAAGATGTAGTGAGGCACAAGCTGGTTCAGGATATCATAAGTGCATATGAAAAATTTGAAAAAAACAAGGATAGAGAGGCAAAGAGGAAAAATGGAAATTCTAATAGATAACAGAACTGAAGGATGGGAAGTAAGTGAAGAAGAAAGCAAGCTCATAGATATTGTATGTGAAACTACCTTCAATCACTTGGGTGACAAGACAAATTATGAGGTGAGTATTTCCTTTGTTACTAATGAAGAAATAAGGGAACTCAACAGAACATACAGAAACAAAGACTCGGCAACAGATGTATTGTCTTTTCCCATGGAAGAGGAATTTGAATTCGATTTTGAAAATACAATACTTGGCGATGTTGTCATATCGGTTGACAAAATCAGGGAACAGGCTGAGGAATTCAACCATTCCTTCCAGAGAGAGTTGTCATACCTTTTGGTACATTCGCTTCTTCATCTATTTGGCTTCGACCATATGGAGGAAAACGAGAAGCTGGAAATGAGAAAAGAAGAAAAAGAGATTATGAACAAGCTTAAAATATATAAATAGACTAGACAGATGTAAGGAGAAACCATGCTTAGAAAACTTGTTATTCTAATGATAATTGCTTTGGCTTTTACTTCATGCAGCCCAAAGGAAGAG
The DNA here is from genome assembly GCA_964523535.1 of uncultured Clostridia bacterium. GTDB lineage: Bacteria > Bacillota > Clostridia > Tissierellales > Dethiosulfatibacteraceae > Dethiosulfatibacter. The sequence continues at coordinate 6,012 of CAZFYP010000117.1, read as the reverse complement.
CCTGTAAATAACCAGGAAACTGAAAACAACAGTGAACATGAAGACAAGCAGGAGATAGAAAACACTGAAGAAGCAGGCGGTGATAGCGAAGCCCTTGAAGATGAATCTGAAAACACTCCGGGTGAAGATGACCAAATTGGTCAGGGGAACCAAGGTAGAGAAGGAGAGGAAGCTTCGGCTGCAGAAGGGGAAGCTGTTATCATAGATGGAGTCTATTCTCCCCTCAGTGGTATTTTATATGAAAGGGAGCAGACTGAAAACAGACCTGTCAGTGTAATGCTTGACAATCATCCTTCAGCCAGATGGCAGGCAGGCATATGTAAGGCTGAAATTGTATATGAATGCGAAGTTGAATATCCCTATACAAGATACATGGCTGTATTTATGTGTGAGTCCCCTGAACATATTGGACCTGTTCGAAGTGCGCGACCCTACTATTTAAGATATGCTCTCGAATATGATTCCATGTATGTCCATGTAGGTGGAAGCCAGGAGGCGCTTGGAAGCATTGTTGATTACAATATGGCAGACCTTGACGGTCTTACTAGTGGAGAATTTTGGAGATACTACAAGACTGGAAAAGACATACCAAACAATATGTATACGGCAATGGAAAACATAAGGTCGGCACAATCCTACCTCAAATACAGAAAATCTGGAAATTTTGAAGGATTCAAGTTCAATGAAGAATTGATAGGATTGGACTCCATATATGCAGATGCGGTAGAGTGTACAAATCTTAAGATTACCTACAACAAATCATATGCTGTAGACTATGAATATAGCAGCGATGGAGACTATAAGCGTTATGTCAACGGAGAAAGACAGCTAGATGAATATTACGAAGAGAAAATCAATGCTTCAAACATAATAATACAAAAGGTCAACAAGGAAGTTGTAGACAACTATGGAAGGATTCATCTGAATACAGTTTCAGAAGGAACTGGATATTTTGTAACAGATAGCAAATGTATAGAAATTACATGGAAGAAGGATTCATATAGAAGCAGGACAATGTATCTTGATTCAGAAGGTAATGAAATAACATTGAATCCTGGCCAGACGTGGATACAGGTGATTTCAAAGGATTCAATTGTTGAATTCTAAGGAGGGGCAATGGAAGTTGTAAAATTAATAGAAATGGCTATGGAGGCCAGAGAAAAGGCTTATGTCCCATATTCGGGATTCAAGGTTGGAGCGGCAATACTGACCAGGGAAGGAAGGGTATTTACGGGATGCAACATAGAATCGGCTTCATATTCTCCTACCATATGTGCTGAAAGGACTGCTCTTGCCAAGGCAGTGTCGGAGGGGTGCAGGGATATTGATACTGTGGTTGTAGTAGGCAGCCTTGAAAAACTGTCCTATCCATGCGGAGTATGCAGACAGCTCATCAGAGAATTTGGAGAAGATATAAAAATAATTGTGGCAAAAAGTACAGAAGAATACAAGGTATACACAATCAGGGAACTACTCCCTGAAAGTTTTGGACCGGAGGATTTGGAAAATGAGTGAGTTTAAATCAGGATTTGTAACAGTAGTGGGAAGACCCAATGTAGGTAAATCCACTTTAATCAACTATATGGTAGGTGAGAAGGTCATGATAATGTCCGATAAGCCTCAGACTACCAGAAACAAGATAAGGGCCGTATACACCGATAAGGAGGCTCAGATAGTATTTATAGATACTCCCGGTATACATAAGGGGAAAAGCAAACTTTCCAACTTCATGAAATCGGAAATAGATGGAGCATTGGAGGAGATGGATGTTCTCCTGTTCATCACAGATGAGAAGAACAAGCTTGGACCTGGAGACAAGTATATAATAGAAAAGGTCAAGGAAATGGCAATACCTAAAATTGCCCTGGTTAATAAATCGGATATGTACAAGGACAATCTTTCAGTAGAGGAAGAAATAAGAGAAATGAATGTATTCAGTGATGTAATCAGGATATCCGCTACTACAGGAAAGAATATAGACAGGATTGTTTCCTTTATCAAGGAAACAATCAATGAGGGACCCCAGTACTTTCCTGAGGATTATATGACTGACAGGCCGGAGTGGTTTGTAATCTCTGAACTGATAAGAGAAAAAGCCTTGCTTACCCTTGAAGACGAAGTACCTCATGGTGTAGGTGTAATGATAGAAAAAATAGAAGAGCGAAAGAACAAGAACATGATAGATGTATATGCTGTTATCCTTTGTGAGAGGAAATCCCACAAGGGAATCATAATAGGCAAGGGTGGAAGCAAGTTGTCAACCATAGGCAGAAAGGCCAGGCTGGATATAGAAAGGCTTCTTGGTACAAAGGTTTATCTCAATCTTTGGGTAAAGGTCAACAAGGACTGGAGAGACAATGAGAGAATGCTTAAGGAACTTGGATACAAGAGCTGGTAAGGGGTAATGGCTGCCAGTGAAGAAATCATTATACTGAAGGAAGTCAAGTACAAGGACAATGACAAGATACTCCACTGTTTTAGCAGAAGGAGAGGCAAGATTCAGATAATGGCGAAGAATTCCAGAAAAACAAACAGCAGGAATCTGTCCCTTACGCAGACATTGAGTCATATCTCCGTAGACCTGTACAAGGGAAAAGGTATGTACAGTCTGTCCGATGGAGAAGTTTTAAACAGTTTCTACAGCCTGAAGAATAACTATGATGGTTTTGTCTATTCCAGTTATGTACTTGAGATACTGAATCATGTACTCCAGGAAAATGAGAATTATTCAAAACTGTTTGACATGACTGTAAAATTGTTTACCCTTTTGTCGGAATCCGTTGAGAATATTGAAGTTCTCATTGGAGCATATGAAATAAAGCTGGTGAGCCTTCTTGGATATAAGCCCTGGCTGGAGTCCTGCATATCTTGCGGAAGTAAAGAGGGAAAGTTTGCTTTTTCCATTTCTGATGGAGGGCTTGTTTGTAGGTGTTGCCGAGAAAATGGACGAAACTATGTTTATTTGAATGAAGGCGAGATCAACTGTCTTAAGATGCTTATCAAGACCAAATTCGACGATATGGGTAAAATTGATTGTTGCAGCAAGAAAATCCTTAAACTGGCTGGCTTGTATTTCAGGTATCATATAGGGAAGAATAATTTCAAATCCCTAAAACTCCTTGGAGGTAATGGCAATGTTTGATGATTTGAAAAAAATTGATGAAATAATAAAGAGGACAAACTGCGGATATGAAGAAGCAAGGGAGGCTCTTGTGGATAATGATGGGGACCTTCTGGCTGCAATAATAGAAGTTGAAAGAAAAAAATCAACAGAAGAAAAGTTCAAGGCAAGAAGTGAAGGTGTCATCGATGAAATTAAGAAGGCAATTAAGGAAGCAAATGCAACCAAACTTGTTGTTAAGAAGGGTGATGAAATAATAATAAATATTCCAGTTTCGGCAGGGGTAATAGGTGCAGTTCTAGCACCTTTGTTCAGTGTTGCAGGAATTACCGCCGGAATGATAAGCGACTATGAATTTGATGTTTACACAAAAGACAGTAAGAAAATAAACCTGAACAGCAAGGTTGAAGAGTCCATTGATAAAATCGATAAATCCATAAGTAAAATCAAAGATGAATTTAATATCAATAAAAAATAAAGAAAACATTGACATATGGCCATTATGGTGATAAATTATTATTAAATTTAAAGTGCTAAGATGGAAGGTAGTATCTGATTTAGCAATCAAGAGATTTAGGGATGGTGTGAACCTAATTTGCAAGATCAAGAGAAAGGAGCTCCTGAGCATATTCTACTGAGAGGACAATTTTGTCAAGTAGGGTGGAACCGCGGAATTTAATTTCGTCCCTATACCGGGACGGATTTTTTTATTTTTTG
>CAZFYP010000117.1:0-2074 GCA_964523535.1 uncultured Clostridia bacterium | reverse complement strand
AAGAAAAAAGAAAAAAGTAAATTGGAAAAACTGGTTTCGTTATCAAAGAGCAGAGGAATAATATTTCCGGGATCGGAAATATACGGAGGATTAGCAAATACATGGGATTATGGTCCTGTTGGCGTGGAAATCAAGAACAACGTAAAAAAAGCATGGTGGAATAAATTCGTACAGTCAAACGAGCATAATGTAGGACTTGATTCTGCAATATTGATGAATCCCAAGACATGGGAAGCCTCGGGACATATAGGAGGATTTGCAGATCCTTTAATGGATTGCAAGAGCTGTAAGTCGAGATTCAGGGCTGACAAGATTATAGAAGATTATTTAAGGAAGCAGGATGATTTTGATACAATAGTGGATGGCTGGTCCAATGAACAAATGGAAGAGTATATAGAAGAAAAGGGAATCAAATGTCCTGACTGCGGAAAGCAAGACTATACAAGCATCAGACAGTTCAATCTTATGTTTAAGACATTCCAGGGAGTTACTGAAGATTCACAGGCTGAAATATTCCTTAGACCTGAAACTGCTCAGGGAATATTTGTAAACTTCAAGAATATTGTTCGTTCATCAAGAAAAAAGGTTCCTTTCGGAATAGGACAGATAGGAAAATCATTCAGAAATGAAATTACACCAGGAAACTTCATTTTCAGAACAAGAGAGTTCGAACAGATGGAGCTTGAGTTTTTCTGCAAGCCTGGTGAAGACCTTGAGTGGTATAACTACTGGAAGGAATACTGCATGAACTGGCTTCTTTCATTGGGAATGACAGAAGGAAATGTCAGATTCAGAGATCATGATGACGAAGAACTTTCACACTACAGCAATGCAACCACAGATATTGAGTACATGTTCCCATTTGGATGGGGAGAGCTGTGGGGTATAGCAGACAGAACAGACTTCGACTTGAAACAGCACCAGGAAGTTTCCGGTGAAGATATGAAATATACAGATCCTTTAACAAACGAAAAATACATACCTTACTGTATAGAGCCTTCTGTTGGTGTAGACAGGGTAATGCTTGCATTCCTTATTGATGCATACAATGAAGAAAAACTTGAAGATGGAAGTGAAAGACTTGTTTTGAAGCTTCATCCTGCACTTTCTGCATTCAAGGCAGCTGTATTCCCTCTCACAAAGAAATTAAGAGAGCCTGCAATGGAAATATTCAATGAACTGTCATCTTTCGTATCAGTTGATTATGACGAGGCAGGAAGTATTGGAAAGAGATACAGAAGACATGATGAAATTGGAACTCCTTTCTGTATAACATTTGATTATGACTCACTTGAAGATAAATGTGTTACAATTAGAGACAGAGACACAATGGAGCAAAAAAGAATCAAAATTGAAGAATTGACTCATTACATACTTAAACACCTAACATTCTAAGGATGTGATATTATCAAACTTTCGGACAGACAAAACAAGATTGTTGAACTGGTCAAAAAAAAAGAACCAATAACAGGGGAGCAGATTGGGGATTTTCTAAGTCTTTCACGGGGAACCATAAGACCTGATCTGTCTATACTGACAATGTCGGGAATATTGGAAGCCAAGCCCAAGGTTGGATACTTCTATAAGGGCGAAGAATCCGGTCCGGAACTGAATGAAGCCTTGTCTATAATAGTAGACAAGGTTAAGTCGGTACCTGTTGTAATAGACGAAGAAACAACAGTATATGATGCTGCTGTAACTATGTTTCTAGAAGATGTAGGTACAATATTTGTTGTAAAAGACAACCTGTTGAAGGGTGTCATATCAAGAAAAGACCTGCTGAAGGCCACCTTAACGGGAGATTCAGGTGCTAACATACCCGTGTCCGTAGTCATGACCAGGCTGGCAAAGATTGTATATTGCTATAAGAATGACAGATTCATAGAAGCAGTAAGGAAAATTGTAGAATATGATGTTGACTGCCTGCCTATTGTAGTTGAAGAAGGTTATAATAAACTAAAGGTAATAGGCAGAATTTCTAAAACAAGTATTTCAAAGTATATTTTGGAATTGGCAAAGCCAAACAAGGAGTAATTATGAAAAATGTAAAGATATTTGCCCTTTCTGATTCCAT
>CAZFYP010000116.1:0-9294 GCA_964523535.1 uncultured Clostridia bacterium | reverse complement strand
TGTTTCTTAACATTGTCAATTTATGTTGGATCAAGGGATGTTTAATCAGTGTTACGTTCTCTTTCATAGTCCACCTCGCAAATTTACTAATATATATTATATACATTGGCTGAATAATGTCAATTGTATGTTTACATTTTATTTCATTAATTATATAATTTTCTTGGTGATGATAATGATAAGTAATGGAATAGATATAGTAGAAGTAAAAAGAATAGAGAAGTTGATAAAGAATGAGAAGTTTTTAAAACGGATTTATTCCTGTTCGGAAATAGAATATCTCAAATCGAGAAAATTCAAGGCGACGACTGCTGCAGGTATTTTTTCCGCAAAGGAAGCTGTAAGCAAATGTATAGGGACAGGAATAGCAGGATTCAACTGGGATGAAATTATCATAAGTAGTGATACCTTGGGTAAACCCCATGTCCAACTAGTGGGAAAAGCCCTTGCAGTGGCTAAAGAAAAGGGTATATCGGATATTGAAATATCAATAACACACAGCGATGAGTATGCAGCTGCTTCGGCAATAGGAAACAAATCGGTAGCTAATGGTCTGAACATACCTGATCCTCCAGTGAGACTTTCTAAAAGAAGAAAGGAAACACATAAGGGTGACTATGGCAGAGTAGGTATAATAGGCGGCAAAAAGGGAATGAGCGGTGCTGTATATATGGCTGGGCAATCTGCCCTTAAGTCAGGAAGCGGACTTGTATATGTACTTGCGCCTGAGGTGATTCAGGACATACTTGCTGTCAAGTTCAATGAAGTTATTATTGAGAGTCTTCAGCACAGCAAATACTTTCTTCATTGTGATGATTTTATAAATATTGAAAAAATCGTTTCTGCTTTTGATTCCTTATGCCTAGGTCCTGGGATTGGGACAGATGAATCGACGGCAAAACTTGTCGGCGAAATAATTAGCAAAATAAAAATGCCTGTCGTACTTGATGCAGATGGATTGAACTGTATATCGAATAATCTGGAAATTCTTGCAGGGGCTTCATCCAATGTGATTGTTACTCCTCATCCTGGAGAGATGGCAAGACTTACTGGGTATGGCATTGAATATATTAATGAAAACAGGATTGCTGTTGCAGGGGAGTTTTCATTGAAGTATGGAGTTGTGACAATATTGAAGGGGCATAATACTGTTGTTGCTGATGAATCTGAAGTTTATGTCAATGAAACTGGTAATCCGGGCATGGCTACTGCAGGAAGCGGAGATGTGCTTACTGGGATAATCGGTTCGCTTCTTGGACAAGGTTATAATTCGATGGCTGCTGCGAAGCTTGGAGTATATCTTCATGGACTTGCCGGAGACATGGCAAGGGACAAGTACGGGGAGTATGGACTGTCAGCTGTAAATATCATTGAATTTATTCCGGGTGCCTTAACAGCAGTGTTGGAGACAAGTAATGATTAGAGGAATTCAATATTCAATACGTATAAATCAACTATAAGAGAGTTTCGTGTAACTGGATATTGTTGCCGGTAACATGAAGCTCTTTCTTTTGATATATTAATTGTAATATTTAAATTTTCCCAAATTTCACATATTTACATAGAAAGATGATGGCAATTCTGATATAATTATTTAGCACATTTTAGATATAGGAGCAGAATTATGAAATTTAAAAATATATTGGTGTTAGCAGTTGTAGTTAGTTTGTTGTTTTCGTTCGGGGCATTGATCAACCGTTTTGATATAGAAAATGAATTGAAGGAATACAATTACATATTGGATTTGGATGAAATGGAAAAACTGGCTGATGATTCGGACAGGGATCTAGAATACTGGCTTGGTTTTTTTCATGAACTTGGAGCAGGATATGTTGCACTAAACGAAGAAACACTGTATTCAATGATTGAAGATGGAAAAAGTCTGACCGCAGACCTTGCCGCTGATTTGGGAAAAGACTTTGAAAAATACGACGGCTTGCCTGAGTCAATTAAAAGTGATCTGGAAAAGGGAAGTATTGACAAGTTTGACCTGATAGTAACGATATTTGATGAGGAAACTTATGAATTCATATACAATGGCTTGAAAAACAGATATGATGAAGATTTTTATTCCCTTTATGAAGATGAAGAAAAATACATTGTTCTAGATGGTTCATATGAGGATATGATATTTTCCTCTACTGTAAAATATCTGGATATAGATGGTACGGGTCTTATAAATGTAAACAATCCCGTTTCATCAAAGCTATTATTGGTGGGCATAGACTATGATACTGAAAAATATTCCCTATTGGCCGACAGCGGACTAAAGATACTTTTCAGACCAATAAATTACAGCAAATATTCTGACAAGATTGCCGATAACTTCATTGATTCAATAAATAAATTGAACCAAGATCAAAAGTATGTATTGTTTTATGGAAAGGAAATCGCTGGATATCCGACTGGAATGGGCAAATTGTCACAATATATGAGAGACAAGGATATTATACCGGTAATGATAGAAAGCAGTGAACAGAGGGAACACCTGGTGCAAAGCGGTCTAGACAGTCTTGCTGAGTCCCTTGACTATTCAGCAGTAAGGGCTTTTACCATGTGGGACTTCATAAGGGAAAGGGTAGGCTATTATAATTATACGGGAGCTGAAGAAATTGAGAATTCCTTATACAGGGCTATAACTGAAAGGAATATCAGATTGATATATTTCAAGCCTTACATGGATGGTGAGATGAACTATTCTGACAATGAACAACTGTATATAAACTCTTTTGCGGGTCTTGAAGAAAGACTTGAGTCTCATGGAATAGTCCTTGGCGATCCATCTGCAATGGAAAATATAAATATTTCAAAATTAAATACATTTGTAATGAGTTTTGCGATAATAGCGATAGGCACCTATCTGCTAAATGTTCTTGTGGCCATAAATAATAAGGTCAACATTGTCCTTTTTATTGCTGCATCTGCATTGTTCGCTTTGCTGACCTATGTTAAACACGACCTTGCACAAGTGGTTTTTGCCTTGCTTGGTGCCGTATGTTTTTCCTCATTATCGGCAAGCGTACTTGCATTGGAAGCAAGGAAATTGGTAAATGAGAATTTAGGTGTTGCTGCATGTATATTAAAGGCTACAAAAATTCTTATAGTATGTACGGCAATAGTGCTTATGGGTGGACTATATTCTACAGCGTTTTTATCCGAGACCAGGTTCATGCTGGAGATGGATATTTTCAGAGGTGTCAAGATCAGTCAAATAATTCCAATTATGGCAATGGCAGTTTTCTATCTTGAAATTGTATACAGGAAAAAGGATGACAGTATACTGAATATGAGCAAGAGATTTCTCATGAGTGATATAAAGACTGTATATGTTCTTATTGGTCTGGTGCTTGCTTATGTAGGATATATATACATATCAAGAACCGGTCATGAAACAAGTGTACAGCCTTCGGACATTGAGATGATAGCAAGGAACTTCCTGGAAAGGGTCCTTCCGGCAAGGCCGAGGACAAAGGAATTTCTTATAGCATTTCCTGCGCTTTATGCCATGGTTTACTTCTTGAACAGGAATTGTAAAATTATTGCCGGAATAATGTCAGTTGGAGCCGTTATAGGACTTGCTTCAATAGTAAACACATTTAGTCATATAAGAAGTCCTCTTTATCTTTCTGTTACGAGAAGTGGATTTTCCCTTTTGTTTGGAATTGTAATCGGATGTGTGGTTGTTTTTCTAATAGAGGTTTTCTGGAAAATATTCTGTAAGTACAAGGAGAAAGTGAATGCATAAGATATTACTTGCAGGTTATTATGGATTGAATAATATTGGTGATGAGGCTATACTTGAAAAATTTATTGAAATGATTAGAAACAGCTCCAATGATGTGGAAATCAGTGTTCTTTCCGGCAAACCACGTAATACGGAAGAGACCTTCAGTGTGGCATCAGTTGACAGGAAGGATTTTTTTAAGGTCAACAGGGCCATAGTGAAGAATGATATTGTAGTGTTTGGCGGAGGCAGTCTTCTTCAGGATGTAACAAGTAAAAAGAGCATATACTACTACCTTTATTTGATTTTTGTTTCAGAACTCTTTAGAAAAAAAGTGATATTGCTGAGCCAGGGAATCGGTCCCATTAGGGGCAGATTCAACAGATGGATTACGGCAAGACTCTTGAATAAGGTTGACAAGATTACAGTGAGGGATATCAATTCCTTCAATGTTTTAAAGAAACTTGGAGTCAGGGAAGAAAAAGCCGGCTTTTCAGCGGACCCGGTTATAGATTACGGACCTGACAGTAAGAATGAAAATCGGGACATGATCCTTGTCGGTATATCCGTGAGGAAATGGAAGGATGTGGATGTGGTATCTCCTCTTGTGGAAATTATCGAGAAGCTTCATGAAAGAGGAATTCAAGTTATTTTGATTCCATTTCATTTCAATGAAGATATTGAAATAATTGAAGAAATTGAAGCAAAAACAAATGTTGAACTGGGAACAGTGAAGGACAAGATGACGTCAAAGGAATTATACGGACTTATTGGCAATATGAATCTTCTACTGGGTGCCAGACTACATTCACTGATATTTGCAGTGTCATCATTTGTAAGGGTTTCAGCCATATCCTATGACCCAAAGGTTGAATATTTCATGAAAAGTCTGGGTATGAAATCAATATGCAGTATTGATAATATTGATCCCCAAAAAGTTTGCAATGATATACTTGAAAAGCTTGAAGGTGAAATAGGATATATTGAAAAAAGAAATGAACTTGTTGAAACACTTGGTGAGAATAAAAAAATCATAAGAGAATTGCTTGAGGAAGAGTATGAATAAAATTTCTATAATGGGTGTAGGCATCAATAATACAACAAAATCTGAAGCAGGTAAACTAATAAGAGACCGTCTGTATAAGGGAGGAGATGAAATTTTTACAGTCTTTACTCCCAATACTGAGATCGTAATGTTTTGTAATGACGACAGTGATTTGAGAAGAATCATAAATAAGGGCAGTTTGGTTCTTCCTGATGGGATAGGACTCATTTATGCTTCGAAAATCAGGAAGCTTCCCCTTAAGGAAAGGGTGACGGGGTACGACACATCTGTTGAAATACTTAATGTTGCAGCTGAAAAAGGATATAAGGTATTTTTGCTGGGAGGTGCTCCCGGAGTTGCGGAAAAGGCAAGTGAAAACATATGCAAAGAATACGGCGATATAGTCGGTGGTTACCAGCACGGATATTTCAAGGGTCAGCATATTGGATATGCTGACCATGATGAGGAAACGGAAATAATCAAAAGAATCAACGAATTGAAGCCTGACATAATATTTGTTGGTCTGGGGTCCCCAAAACAGGAAAAATGGATTGATTATCATAGAGATAATTTGAATACAAATCTTGTTATAGGCAATGGTGGAACAATAGATGTATTATCAGGAAATGTCAAGAGGGCGCCACAGTTTTATCAGAAACTAGGTCTTGAATGGTTGTACAGGCTTGTGTCGGATCCTAAAAGGATAAAAAGACAGATTTTGTTGCCTGTTTTCATGTTGAAAATACTGTTTGGACCAAAAGATATTGTAAAAAAACAATAATTAATTTGAAAAATCACAGAAAGTCTGTAAAATATATAGTAGTAAGGGAAATGGAGAAATATTATGATGCTAGAATTTGAGAATGTTACAAAGGTATACAAGGATAAGTTTACAGCGGTTCAAAATATTGATTTAAAGATAGAAAAAGGAAGTTTTTCCTTTATAGTTGGGAAAAGTGGTGCCGGCAAATCAACTTTAATAAAATTATTGATCAAGGAAATAAATCCCACTGAAGGGAAACTGTTTTTTGATGGTGAGGATATCACTTATCTGAGCAGCAGGAAGGTTCCTGTTCACAGAAGGAAGATAGGGGTTATTTTCCAGGATTTCAGATTGCTAAACAGGAAAACTGTTTATGAAAATATTGCTTTTGCCATGGAAATGGTAGGGCATTCACCTAAGGTTATCAGAAGGGAAGTTCCTACGGTATTGAGCATGGTTGGCCTCAGTGACAAGGCCAACAACTTTCCAAACGAACTTGCAGGAGGAGAACAGCAGAGAATTGCAATTGCAAGAGCAGTAGTCAACAAGCCTGATCTTATTATTGCAGATGAACCTACAGGAAATCTTGATCCTGAGACAACATATGAAATAATGAAGATATTCACGGAAATTAACAGAAGGGGTACAACACTTATTATGGCAACCCACGACAGAATGATAGTTGATGCAATGAAGAAAAGGGTTATAGAATTGAAAAACGGGAAGATAATCAGAGATACTCAAGAGGGGGAATATTACAATGTCTATTAGAATCCTTAAACATACTTTCAGACAGGGTTTTCAAGGTATATTCAGAAACAGGACAATGAGTATAGCATCTGTCGGTTCAATAACTGCAGTTCTTGTCATTCTTGGCCTGGTTCTTATGCTAATACTCAATGTCAATGCACTTTCTCTTTCAACAAAGGAAAAATTCGATGAAATATATGTTTATTTGGATGACAATATATCCAATGAAAGAATTAGGGAAATAGGGGAAGAAATAAACGAGATAGAGGGAACCATGACTGCTGTGTTCCAGTCAAAGGAATATGCACTGGAAAATATGAAGGAAGACTTTGGAGAGGATGCATATCTTCTTGACGGACTGGTAAATAATCCTCTTCCAAATACTTATGTGGTACAGTTAGAAGATGTTTCTTATTCCAAGTCCGTAGTGAATAAAATTGAAAAGACCGATGGAATAGAAGAAGTGAGATATTACAACGACCTGGTTGAAAAACTTGTTAACATGGCAGGTTTTATCAAGAGTTCAGGCATGGTTTTAATCATTATACTTCTTTTGGTCAGCGTATTCATTATTCAAAATACCATTAAAATCACCGTGGCGTCCAGGAAAAGGGAAATAGAGCTAATGCAATATATAGGAGCTTCAAACGGTTATGTAAGGGGACCTTTTCTATTGGAAGGAATAATTTTAGGCTTGCTTGGTGCCATATTGTCTATTATTATAGTATTAAATGGATATGATTATATGGTATCTCTAGCAAATGAAAAGTTTTTTGCAATGTTGTCGGTAAATCTTATACCCGCAAGTATGATTTCATTTGATTTGCTTATAATTTTTATCACTATTGGTGTTGGTATAGGAATACTAGGAAGTATAGTTTCCTTAAAAAAATTCTTGAGTGTCTAGGAGGGTTAAATGATAAAAAAAGTATTTATGTTGTTTGTTGCTGTTGTCTTGATAATTGCTGCCATACCTGCTGAGGCATCAAGTATCAGCGATCTGGAAAATGAGTTGAAGAATACTGAAAATAAGATTGACAGCATTACAGATAAGCTGAAGGATGTAAAATCTGAAAAATACGGTGTTGAAAAACAAATTGAAGAACTTGACAGTCAGATACGTTCTCTTGTATCTGAAGAGGACGGGCTAACAAATGTAGTGACGGAACTTGAAAACAATATTGCTGCAAAAGAATAGGACATTGAAGGAATCAAGAGTGATATTTCTTCCAATACAGAGCTTTTGGAAGACCGGTTGAGAGCCATGTACAAGAACGGAGCAGTAGGATATCTTGAGGTTCTTTTTAATGCTGATGATGTAGTTGACTTCATGACTAGGGCTGACATGGTTCAGAGGGTGGTAAACAGCGATGTTGAAATACTTGAAACCCTTGAAGAACAGCAGACGGAACTTAATATAGCAAAGCTGGAGCTTAAGTCCGAGCAGAATAATTACTATATGGCTCTTGAAGATGTACAGAGCAAGAAGAATGATGTGGAAATTGCCAGTCGTGCTAAAGCAACATATATGTCAAATCTTGATGATAATATTGAAGAGCTTAAAGCAGAAGAACAGAAGCTTATTGATGCTTCCAATGATATCGAGAATAAGATTAAGCAGAAACAGCTTGAAATGAAATATGCCGGAGGAGAAATGGCTTGGCCTGCTCCCGGAAATTACAGGATTACATCTCCTTATGGCATGAGACCCCATCCACTTTATGGATACTGGAGCATGCATACTGGAGTTGACGTAGGTGTGCCCATGCGTTCAAACATAGTTGCTCCAAACTCGGGAGTTATAACCTATGCAGGATGGTACGGAGCTTATGGTAATATAGTTCTCATAGACCATGGTGGTGGAATATCAACCTTGATGGCCCACAATACGTCTGTGCTGGTATCTGAAGGGCAAAGTGTAACAAAAGGAGAGTTGGTATCATATTCGGGTACAACGGGTATGTCAACGGGACCTCACCTTCATTTTGAAGTTAGGGTAAATGGTTCCCATACCAATCCTTTGGATTATTATTCAGGCTTTTAGATGGGTTTTAATAGTTGATTTTCCGGGATTGAAATTCTGGAAAATCAAATTATTAATATATTGATGAATTTATTTATAATTTGTCTTGACATAGTGTCTGCAATTAATTATAATAAACTAGAACAAAGTAGAAGTATCCGCTTCTCACCTTACGGCGCATTTGTGCAGCCAGTATGGTTAATATGTTTAGTTTTTTCTGAAGATAGCGGATAATGCTGTCTTTTTTTAATTAGGAGGTGTAATTATTAAAGAACTTGATATTAATAATCAAATCAGGGATAGAGAAATCAGAGTAATTGATGCGGATGGTAGTCCACTTGGAGTTCTCGATACAAGAGAAGCCATGAGGTTAGCTGAAGAAAAGAAACTTGATTTGGTAAAAGTGTCACCAAATGCGAAACCGCCTGTATGCAAGATAATGGATTACGGGAAATACAAATATGATACAACGAAAAAAGAAAAAGAATCTAGGAAGAAGCAAAAGGTTATCAATGTTAAGGAAATAAGAATGACCCCTACAATTGATGAGCATGATTTGCAAGTAAAGATTAAAAATGCCAACAAATTTCTGGCAAAAGGTGATAGGGTCAAGGTTGTTGTAAGATTCAGAGGAAGACAATTGGGACACACAGATATCGGTAGACAAGTTTTGTTAAAATTCATTGAAGCCACTTCTGAATTTTCGGTAGTTGATAAAAGACCGAAAATGGAAGGACGTCAAATGGTTATGTTTTTAAATTCAAAAATTTAATATTAGGAGGAGGATTAATAATGCCTAAAATTAAGACTAATAGATCAGCCGCTAAGAGATTCAGCAAGACTGGAAGCGGAAAAATTAAAAGAGCGAAAGCTAACAAGAATCACTTTACAGGCAAGAAAGCAGCAAAGAAGATAAGAAATCTTAGACAATCAACTTTGGTTTCTGATGGCGATTTTGAAAGAGTAAGTAAATTAATACCGTATAAGTA
>CAZFYP010000115.1:0-9334 GCA_964523535.1 uncultured Clostridia bacterium | reverse complement strand
GTATCTGCCGGAGCAGGATTCATAGTTGTGTCGACAGGAAATATCATGAAAATGCCTGGACTTCCAAAAGTACCATCGGCAGAAAAAATTGACGTTGATGAAAACGGAGTTATATCAGGATTGTTCTAAAGAGTATTTTGAACACACCTCTTGAATATATAAATATCAGAATAAAGACAGTAGAAAAGGACGGGGGACTGACACCTGTCCTTTTCGTTTTTTGGAAAATTTGATAAATTGACCTATGCTTAATTGAGAGGTGTATGAAAATGTTCGGAAGTTAACAGGTATTGATTGCTAGCTATAGACAAATATAAATATTGTTATTAATTTAACGACATTGTTATTAAATTAACGTAATAATTAGACGATTTATTGACGCATTTCCTGTAAAATGTTCGTAGGAGGTAATTTATGAACAAAATTGGATTGAATATTAATGGCACAAATTATATAACTGAAAAAAATAGTACTATCTTGGATGTATGCAGGAAGAATGGTATAGACATACCCACTTTATGCTATCATCCTGATCTGGATATTAAATATGGAACTTCATGCAGGCTTTGTGTAGTAGAGATAGAAGGAAGAAACGGGCTTCAACCTTCATGTTCCACAATTGTATCGGAGGGCATGGTTGTGAAAACTCACAGTGAAGCGGTCATGGAATCCAGAAGGCTTATACTTGAACTTACAATAGAGGATCATCCACTGGACTGTCTCACCTGTGAAAAATCGGGATCCTGCAAGCTTCAGGACTACTGTTATGAATATGATGTGACAGGCCCCGTATTCAATAATAATGAAAAGGTTTACGAAGAAGCGAAACATATAGATGATACAAATGAATTTTATATAAAGGATGACAGTAAATGTATAAACTGCGGCTTATGCGTAAGAGCCTGTAACGAGCTACAGGTAATCAATGCAATAGGCTTTGTAAATAGAAGCGACAAGCAAAAGGTGGCTGCACCTTTCGGAAAGACCATGGCTGAAAGTGATTGTGTATCATGTGGAACCTGTGTTTCACTGTGTCCTGTGGATGCCTTGAGTCCAAAACAAAAAAAGAAAGTAAGAAAATGGGAAATAGAAAAGAAAGTAAAGACAACTTGTTCATATTGTGGAGTTGGATGTCAGCTTAACCTTCTTGTCAAAGACAATGAAGTTATTGGTGTTGAACCTGACTACAGCGCTACAAATAAAGACCTTTTATGTGTAAAGGGTAAATTTGCCTACGGATTCATAAACCACAAGGACAGGTTAAAGAAACCCTTAATAAGAAAAAACGGTGTTTTGGAAGAAGCGACTTGGGATGAAGCATACAGTCTTATTACTGGAAAAATCAGAGAAATTGGTGAAAAACACGGCAAAGAAGCTTTTGCGGGATTTTCGTCGGCCAGGGTTACCAATGAGGAAAACTATCTGTTCCAGAAATTTGTAAGGGCCTATCTTGGCAATAATAATGTTGATCATTGTGCAAGACTCTGTCATGCATCTACTGTTGCAGGGCTGGCTACAACCCTTGGGAGCGGCGCAATGACCAACAGTAATCTTGAGATGTTGGATTCTGATGTTGTCTTTGTAACAGGATCCAACACTACGGAAACACATCCAGTATTGGGAGCCTTTGTGAAGCAGGCAAACAGAAAAGGTGCAAAGCTCATAGTGGCAGATCCTAGAAAGATACCCCTTGCTCACAAGGCTGATGTATATCTTCCACTCAAGCCGGGAACAAATGTAGCTCTTTTCAATGGTATGATGAATGTAATAATTGAAGAGAATCTTCAAGATGTGGAATATATAAAAAGAGCCACGGAAAACTATGAAGAACTTGTTGAAATAATGAAAATATATACACCTGAATATGTAGGTGAAATTTGCGGAGTTGACCCTGAAAGCATAAGGAAGGCTGCAAGGATCTATGCTGAAGGTGAAAAAGCCAGCATATTGTATTCCATGGGAGTTACCCAGCATTCGACGGGAACACAAGGTGTAATGAGTCTTTCCAACCTGGCTCTTTTAACAGGAAATATTGGAAAGACATCAGCAGGAGTAAATCCTTTAAGGGGACAAAACAACGTACAGGGGGCTTGTGACATGGGCGCCCTTCCGGGAGACTTTCCAGGATACCAGAAGGTGTTCGACAAGGAAAAAAGAGAAAAATTTGAAAAAGGATGGGGAAGATCCCTCTCTGACAAGGCTGGCTTTACAGTGACGGAGATTCTCAATGGATGCAATAGGGGAGACATTAAGTTTATGTATATAATGGGTGAAAATCCCATGCTGTCAGATCCAGACCTGAACCATGTGGAGGAATCTTTGGAAAATACGGAGTTTCTTGTGGTACAGGATATTTTCCTTACAGAAACAGCTGAATTTGCAGATGTAGTACTTCCTGCGGCAACTTTTGCTGAAAAGAATGGAACATTCACGAATTCTGAAAGAAGGGTTCAGAGAGTCAGGAAAGCCATTGAGCCTTTGGGGGAATCAAAGCCGGACTGGAAAATCCTAATGGAAATTATGAACCTTCTTGGAATGGAAGAAAAGTATTCCAGTGCAGAGGATGTATTTAATGAACTCACAAGCCTTACACCCCAGTATGGAGGCATGAACTATAAAAGAATTAATCAAGAAGGACTTCAGTGGCCTTGCTTAGATGAATCACATCCGGGTACAATGTATCTTCACAAGGATCACCCAATAAGAGGAAAAGGACTGTTCAAGCCTGCAGATTATATTAAGAGCGTTGAGTCGGCAAGCAGCCAATATCCATATATACTGACAACAGGCAGGATACTTTATCACTACCATACAAGGACAATGACAGGAAAAATTGAAGGTCTCAACAACTTGTACGGCAACTCATTCATGGAAATAAATCCCACTACGGCCAACAGGCTGGATATAAAGGATGGAGAGCTGGTGAAGGTTGTTTCCAAAAGAGGAAAAATAGAGACGGAGGCAGTGGTTACGGAAGATATTCAGGAAGATGTAGTATTTATACCATTTCATTTTGCAGACGGAGCGGCAAACTATCTTACCCATGATTCACTTGACCCTATTGCCAAGATTCCTGAACTTAAAGTAAGTGCTGTGAGAATTGAAAAAATAATCTAAACAATAGAAAAATACTTAAAATGAGAATGAGGTGTAATTAATGGAAAGATTCAATTCTGCAATAATACTGGCTGGAGGAAGAAGCAGTAGAATGGGTTTCAATAAGGAGCTCATAATGATTAATGAAAAAAGAATAGTCAATAAGCAGATTGAAGCTTTGCATAAGAGTTTTGATGAAATAATTGTGGTCACAAAAAACATGGACTTATACAAGGATTTGGACTGTATTGCCCTAAGTGACATAATGAAGGACAAGGGACCTTTAAGCGGTATCCATGCAGGATTGACAGCTTCCTCAAGTATTTATTCATACGTGATTGCATGCGATATGCCTGTAATCAATATGGACTATATTAATTTCATGAAAAAGAAAATATATCAAAATGACATTGATGGTTGCATGACATTGTATGGAGAACATATTGAACCTTTTAATGCATTCTATTCAAGGGAAATAGTTGAAAATATAAGAGAATATCTTATGAAGGGTGAAAAATCAATACACAAGCTTATTAAGCCCTTGAATTTTAACTTCGTTGAAGAAAAAACGGCCAGAAGGTTCAGTCCAAACTGGGACATGTTCATTAATTTCAATACACGTGATGATATAAACGAATATATAAAGACAGGAAGTTGTGATTAAAATGGATATATCAAGAGATATTCAAATAAAAAAATATACAGGCGGGGACTTGACAGAAGAAATAGATGCTGTAGTAGCAGAGTATGAATTAAAGCTTGTATTAAATGGAAAGGATTTTGTTAAATTTACCTGTTCTCCTGAAGAATTGGAGGAACTTGCAGTTGGTTATCTCCTGGCAGAATCCGTAATAGAAAGCATGAAGGATATAAAAATAGGAGCTTTCACAAATATTGATCTTGAAAAAGGACAAGTGGAAGTGGAAACTGTAGAAAGCCGTGAGTATTTATTCGTTGATGAAGCAAAGATTGTTAGAAGAGTTACAACTGCATGCGGCAAGAACAGGACCTTTCATCTTCCTTTGTTGAAGAAGAATGGTTGGCGAACTTGCTATATGGATATTGACTATACAGCGATACAATCCATTATCAAGGAATTTAATAAAAAATCTGAAAACTTTAAGAGCACTGGAGGGGTACATAGCTGTGGCTTGTCAGATATGAAAGATATTTTACTTTTCAGTGAAGATATCAGCAGGCACAATGCAGTAGACAAGATAATTGGAAAAGCAAGCCTTGAGGATATAGGATTTAAAGACAGTATTTTACTTGTATCGGGAAGGATTTCATCTGAGATACTTCAAAAGGCTGCTGCAGTGGATATTGGATGCATAGTGTCCAGATCTGCTCCAACATCAAAAGCAATTGAGCTGGGTGAAAAATACAAAATAGCAGTTATCGGCTTTGCAAGAGGTAACAGGATGAACATATATACAGGTTGAATTAAAGGAGGATTATATGTCTAACAAGATATTGGATAATAATGAGGAGTTCATTGAATCAGTCTTGAACAAATACAATAATGACGAACATGAACTTCTGCAGATGCTTATTGAAATTCAAAAAAACAGTAAGGAAAAATACATAGATAGAGAAACAACAGTTCTGCTGGCCAAAAGGCTGAATATACCTGAAATAAGGATACACAGCGTCATAAGCTATTATGATGCTCTGACAATGGATTCTGATGCTACATATGCCATAAAAATATGCAACAGCACTGCCTGCAGTCTTAAGGGCAATGCAAAAATAAAGGTATGGATTAAGTCAATCCTTGGAATCGAGCAGGGTGAGTCTACAGAAGATGGAATGTTTTCCTTTGGAGATACTCCATGTTTTGGAGCCTGTGATATTGCTCCTGCCATAAGAATAAATGACCAGGTCTATGGCAATATCACAATGGAAAAGATGAAGAAAATAATTGAAAAAATTTCTTCTGGTGAAGCCATTGAAGATGAAGGATTAAAGGTTCAGGAAAACAAGTCTCTGGAGATAATCACTTCAAATTTCAATAAATATGACGGGTTGGATATTGGATCCTATATTGGTTTGGGAGGTTTTGAAGGATTCAAGACTGCATTGGAAAAGGGAATTGAAGAATCCATAGAGGAGATTTCCCTTTCAGGAATTAGAGGAAGGGGAGGAGCTCATTATTCCACAGGAAAGAAACTTTCTCAGTCCAGGGCTGTGAAGAACGAGAGAAAGGTCATGGTCTGCAATGCAGACGAGGGTGAACCAGGGACCTTTAAGGACAGGGAAATATTGAGAAATGACCCCTATAAGGTGATTGAAGGCATGCTTATAGCTTCATATCTGACAGATGTCCAGGAAGGCTTTATATATATGAGGGAAGAGTATTATTGGATGAGGGACCAGATAAACAATGCCATTGAAAAATCCAGAGAATATGGATGGCTTGGTAAGAATATCATGAATTCAGGACACGATTTTGATATAAGGCTTGTTTCGGGAGCCGGATCCTATGTATGCGGTGAAGGATTTGCCCTTTGCGAGTCCCTTGAAGGAAAACCTGGAATACCAAGGTCCAAACCACCCTATGTGAAGCAGGCGGGCTATCTCGATCTTCCAACTCTGATAATGAATGTTGAAACACTTGCGGCTGTGACAACAGTCTTGAAAAATGGAAGTAAAATATTTACAGACCAGGGCACGGAGAATAGTCCTGGAACAAAGGTAGTATGCATAAGCGGCAAGGTAAACAATCCGGGAGTTTTTGAAGTTCCTTTTGGAATTCCTATGTTGGAAATGATAAATGGTCTTGCCGGAGGAGTAACAGACAGCAGGGATATAGGCTTCGTACAGGTTGGTGGAGCATCGGGAGGAATCATTCCAGGAGATATGATCGACATGACCTATGACTATGAAACTTTATCTGAGCTGGGTATGAGCATTGGATCGGGAGCCATTGTGGTGGCAGATGAGACTGATGATATTGTCCACTATATCAAGACTGCTCAGGAATTCTTCTCCCATGAAAGCTGCGGCAAGTGTACTCCATGCAGGGATGGAAACAAGCAGTTGAAAAGGATTTTGAAAAGATTTGAAGAATACAGGGCTAGTGAAGATGATATAGCAAATTATAATAGGATAATCAAAACAATGGCTATCTTGTCACGCTGTGGAAGCGGAAGAACCGAGGCTGTTCCATTGAAAAATGCAATGGAGTATTTTGAGGAAGAATTCCGTAAAAGAATAAAAACAGATGAAAATTTCAAACAACAATAAATAGATAATAGAACATTTTAGTGGTAGTAGGAAAATAAAAAGACGGTTGGAGAAAATTCCTACCGTCTTTTGTTCTTGCATATAATTGAAGGATTATTTATTTTTCTACGTCTTCCCAGTCCTTGAGGAATTTCTCAATGCCTATGTCTGTAAGTGGGTGCTTAAGCATCTGCTTGAATACCTTGTATGGAACTGTAGCTATATGTGATCCCATTTTTGCAGATTCAACAACATGCAGTGGATGTCTCACGCTGGCTGAAATGATTTCAGTTTCTATTGAGAATATATCGAATATCTCCGCTATGTCAGCTATTACATTCATTCCTGGATTGCTGATGTCGTCAAGTCTTCCAACGAAAGGACTTACATATGACGCTCCGGCTTTTGCTGCAAGAAGAGCCTGGCTTGGTGAAAATATTAGTGTTACATTCGTTTTTATTCCCTTTGATGCAAGTAGCTTTACAGCCTTAAGTCCTTCATCAGTCATTGGAATCTTTATCACTATGTTCTTGTGGATTTTCACAAGTTCAAGAGCCTCTTCAACCATGCCAGTGCTTTCAAGGCTGATAACCTCTGCACTTATTGGACCATCAACTATGTCTGTGATTTCCTTGATAACCTCTTCGAAGACCTTTCCTTCTTTTGCTATCAATGATGGATTTGTTGTAACACCGTCAACTACACCCCACTCATTTATCTCCTTGATTTCGTCAACATTTGCTGTATCTATGAAAAATTTCATTCTTCCTCCTGATTGACTCTAAGAATTTATGGTATTTGAATTTTATATTATAATATAAAATACATGATTTGCATAGAGTTCTGTTTATTAATCTGAAGACGATGAGTTTTTTATTCTTCATATTTTCTATGATAAAACTCCATGAATCTTTTTCCTGCCATGTTGACCATTATTACTGAAATGAGAAAGATAAAGGATCTGGTTGGATGTTCCCAGAAGGAAGATATGTTGAATCCAATAAAGGCCAGGGAAAGTACCATAATCAACTTTGCTGGAAGAAGTGCAATAACGAAGTGTTCAAGCTTTATGTCAGATACTGCAGCTGTCAAGGTTACAAGGGATGATGGAGTGAAAGGAAAGCAGAGCAGTATGAACAGTAAGGTAAAATCATTGTCGCTTATTCTTTTTTTGATTCTGTAGTATCTAGTATCCTTGTGTATGTTTATCATATGTCTTTTTCTTCTAATATATCTTACGAACATGAAAAGCAATATGGATCCGGTGCAGTTACCTATCCATGAAAGCATATATCCTCCAAAGAATCCGAAGAAAAAAACATTGAGTGTTACAAAGAGCACCAGGGGAAGTACAGGCAGGAAAGATTCCAAAACAGGCAGACCTATTCCTGCAAGCACTCCATATCTATCTATGAAATTGACTATAATATCAATATTTTCCTGAGACATGTATTTCAATAAGAATTCGTGTTCCATTTCATCACCTTATTTAATTCTACATCAAGAATAGCAATTTTACATCCATTAATTTGAATAAAGCCGCTATTTTCAATAAACATATTGTAAATAGCGGCTTTCAGAGATAAAATAGATTATATGAAATTTCTACAAGAAAATTTCAAAAAAATATGTACACAAATTATTTATTTGTGTTATACTAATTGTAATTTAGGTCCGATTAGTATAACACATTGAGGGAGCGGTTGTATGCAGGATAATAAAATAGAAATGTTTATAGTATCCGATTCCATTGGGGAAACGGCGGAACTTGTGGCACAGGCAGCTAAGATTCAATTTAATGATTCAGTAGGTGCTATTAGAAAATTTTCATTTGTATTGGACAAGGAACAGATGGATGAAATCATGGAACTTGCAAAGGAAAAGAAGTGTATTATTGTCTATACTCTGGTAATGAGCAAAGAAAAGGAATATTTCAAACAGCTTGCCGAGAAAAACAATATTATTGCAATTGATTTGCTGGGTCCAATTATTAAACCGCTTGAGGAACTAACAGGCATGAAGCCTAAAAGGGAAGCAGGTCTTAACAGAAGACTTACATCCTACTACTTCGATAAAATCGAAGCAATTGAATTTGCAGTTAAATATGATGATGGAAAGGATCCAAGGGGATTCAAGAAGGCTGATGTTGTATTAATAGGAGTTTCTAGAACTTCAAAGACTCCATTGAGCATGTATTTGGCTAATAAGAACATAAAGGTAGCAAATTTGCCCCTTGTGCCTGAAGTGAAACCGGCAGAAGAAATATTTCAGATATCTCATAAAAAAATAATAGGTTTGACAAACAGTCCGGATGTTCTCAATAGTATCAGAAGGGAAAGATTGAAGGATATGGGCGTCAGAAGCAATTCTTCATATGCTGACCTGGACAGGATACTTACTGAACTGGAATATGCTGACAGGATTTTCGAAAGAATCAAATGTCCTGTTATCAATGTATCCCACAGAGCTATTGAAGAAACTGCAAACATTATAATATCAATAATTTCAAAAAATAATAAATAGTTTTTACATTAGGAGGAAACATTAATGGAAAAGAAATGGGTGTATTTGTTTAAGGAAGGGGAAGCATCAAAGAAAGCTCTTCTTGGAGGAAAAGGTGCCAACCTTGCAGAAATGACCAACATAGGTCTTCCTGTACCTTATGGTTTTACAGTTACTACAGAAGCTTGTGCGGAGTTCTATAATCAGGGTGAAAAACTTTCTGATGAAATCAATAAACAAGTAGATGAATGTATGACAGTTATTGAAGAGCAGTCAGGAAAGAAATTCGGGGATATCAAAGATCCGCTTCTTGTATCGGTTAGATCAGGTGCTGCAATATCAATGCCTGGTATGATGGATACTATATTGAATCTGGGTCTTAATGATGATTCGGTAATAGGTCTTGCTACAAAGACTGAAAATGAAAGATTTGCTTATGACAGCTACAGAAGATTCATTCAAATGTTCAGTGATGTTGTTCTTTCAGTACCAAAGTACCTTTTTGAAAATG
>CAZFYP010000114.1:0-9345 GCA_964523535.1 uncultured Clostridia bacterium | reverse complement strand
CCTGTTTCTGGAGTCTGTTCATGTAACACCAAAAGAGATTACCATAAAGGGAGAATAGCGCTTGTAGAAACTGGTTTGAAAATAGGAAAGAGTTTCGACAAGGACCTTGAAGAATCCATGAAGGATATTGATATTGCTGAGATTCTTGAACTTATCAAAAGCGGGGCTGAAGGTAAGATAGTTGAAGTGGAAACTGATGAAGGCGATACTGTAGAAGTATATGTTGAATAGCAAGTGTGATGTTCATAATTCAATTAAATGGGTTAAATGATTGAAAACAGGCAGACTGCATTTGCAGACCGCCTGTTTTTTACACTTAATTCAACTTTAACCTTTACTTAGTTCTTGGGCTTCACCGCTTTTTATGAGTACGCTTTTAGTTACGAAAGGGCCTACTATTTCATAGAAGAATACAGCCAGCATTACCATGTTTGTTATGGTTGTACCATATTCGGGGAATTTTTCAGAAGCTATTACAGCGAGACCGATTGCAACGCCTGCTTGTGGAAGGAGTCCGAAGCCGAGAAAGTGTCTCACCTTTGGAGATGATTTTGTCAATCGTGATCCAATATAGGCTCCACCGATTTTACCAACGGTACGTGCAAATATGTAAACAACTCCCGTTATTCCAATTTCTCTAATAACGCCAAGCTCCAGGTGCATTCCAGATATTGTGAAAAACAGTAAATAAACTGGTACTGCAAAACTTTCTATTTCATCGAATACACGTGTACTTTTTCCTGAAAAGTTAGTTAGTACAGAGCCCATTGAAACACAAGTAAGAAGTGAAGATAGATTGAAATGCAGAGATATGCCTATTCCCAGTACTATCATGGAAAGTGAATTGGCCAAGATTAAATCTCTTGCTTTCCTTTTTCTTACAGTATAGGCTATTACCATTCCTAATAGTGCTCCGATTCCTATTGAACCAAAAATCTCAATTGATGGATGGATTATTGCTTCAGTAAAGCTTACATCTCCGGATCTTAGAATTTCGCAGACAGCAGAGACTACACTGAATATTATTATTGTCATTACATCATCAAGGGCAACTACGGAGATTAAAGTATCAGTAAGTCTTCCTTTGGATTTATATTCCTTTATTACCATCATTGTGGCTGCAGGGGCCGTAGCGGCTGAAATGGATCCAATGACAAGGGAAAATATTAAGTCACCTGTTGCCAGATAAAGTATGAAGGATACTGCAATGAAAGTAAATGTGGCCTGTATGACTGTTATTGATATTATTCTTCTTGCAAGTTGTTTGATTCTGCTAAGCTCAAAGTTTTCACCTATATGAAAGGCAATTAGTCCCAGAGCAAGATCACTTATGATGCTTATCTGATCTACTGTTTTGTGGGGAATAATGTTAAGGAGCGAAGGGCCTATGATTAGACCTGCAATGAGATACCCCGTCACTGAAGGCATCTTGAATCTTCTAAGAAAAGATGCCGAAAGCAGACCAAAAATTGATGCTATACTTAGTACTAGTAGTGTGTTCATAAGCTAACCTCCATATTATGTTAATAACATTATACAGCAAATCATCATTTAATTAAACAGACTATTCGACATATGTGTAATAAATGCAAGAAGTCAACAACCTTCCAGAAAGATAGATGAAAGGGTCTTCATGAAGTTATTGCTATAAATCATAAAATGTTAATAAAGATACATAAATTTATTGACAATAATGTAATAAAATGTTAGTCTTATATAGATGATTTTAGCGAGTCATTTGATTAATTTTGAGGTAATGGATATGGAAATTCTATCATATAGAAAAATAGTACAATTTAATATTCATCATCATCATAGAAATAAGAGTTTGTTCTAAAACTATTTTAAAATAGTTCATGGATGCAAGCTCTATTAGTCGTTACTATAGACTGCATCTATGATGGATAAGAAACTTAAGCCATTCGGATGCATCCGGGTGGCTTTTTTATTTGCAATAAACAGTAAAAAATTGGAGGAAGAAATGAAATTTACGAATATTAAGGATGAAATGTCGTATTCATCAAAAAGGTACAAGCTGAAAAATGAAATAGAGAGAATGGTTGTCGACAAGGGATATATGAATTTTGAACCTGAAGTCGTAGGGGATTACGACAAGTATGTGTCAATAAATTCAAGATCAAATAGAAATTCAACAGTAAAGGTTATTAATGCAAATGGAAGGATATCAATATTGAGGCCCGACATCACTTCAAACCTTCTCACAAACCTCTTGCCCAAGTGGGAAGACGGACTTAAGCTTAAACTTTTCTATTATGGAAAGATATTCAAGCAGGCAGGTATATCCGTGAAAGAAATAAGACAGATGGGAATAGAGTGTCTGGGTATAGACACAATAGATGCCGACAAGGAAGTTATAATGCTGGCCAACGACATCATGAGGAGATATAGGGACAAATATATTATGGAAATAGGATCTTCCGAATATTTGAAAGGTCTTCTACAGGAGTTCTATCTAAGCGAAGAGGAATACTCAAAAATCATGTATTATCTTGACAGGAAAAATAAGCAGGAATTAAAAGGATATATTAAAAATTTCAAGGATAATGATGCATATGATGTTCTTTTAAACCTGATAGACCTTAAGGGAGATATGAAGGAAGTACTTGAAAAGATTGAAAACGGCTTCATGAACGATAGAATGAAAAGAGGTCTTGATGAACTTAAGGAAATATATGGATTCCTTGAGGAAAACAACTTTACTAAAAATGTAATTTGCGACCTTTCTATGGTTTCCAGCCTTGGATATTATTCAGGAGTTACCCTAAGAGGATATTTTAGGGATTCAAACAGAGAAATAATAAAGGGTGGAAGATATGATACCTATACCGAGAGGTTCGGTGAAGTAATACCGGCTATTGGATTTTCTATAGAAATTGATGAATTATTAAAAATTCTATACAAGGGAGGCGAAATATAATGGATTATTTAACAGTTGCTTTTGCAAAGGGAAGACTTGGAGAGCAGTCGACAGAGCTTTTCAATAAAATAGGAATTGGTCATTGTCTGGATCTTGACTCTAGAAAGCTTGTTTTCATAGATGAGGAGAACAAGATAAAATTCATGCTCTTGAAGAATTCGGATGTTGTGACATATGTAGATAACGGCGTAGCAGATATTGGAATAGTAGGAAAGGATATGCTTCAGGAAAGTCGTTCAGATGTATATCAGCTATACAATTTAAATTTCGGATATTGTAACATGAGTATAGCTGG
Source organism: uncultured Clostridia bacterium (assembly GCA_964523535.1). Classification (GTDB taxonomy): domain Bacteria; phylum Bacillota; class Clostridia; order Tissierellales; family Dethiosulfatibacteraceae; genus Dethiosulfatibacter. The sequence goes on along the minus strand of CAZFYP010000114.1, from coordinate 6,112 downwards.
AATGAAGGGGGCGGAAGTGGACAAGAATAAATCCAGATTGAGAGTAGCTACCAAATTTGTAAACTCGGCAAAGGATTATTTTGAAGCAAAAGGTCAGAAGATAGAGATTATAAAGCTTAACGGATCTGTGGAGCTGGCACCGGTACTTGGACTTTCAGATGTCATAGTGGATATTGTCGAAACTGGAAATACCTTGAGAGCCAACGGACTTGAAGTATATGAAGAAATGTACAGCATCAATCCTCTTCTTATTGCTAATAGGATTGGATACAAATTCAAGATGAATCAGGTTGATGAAATAATAGGAAAAATCAAAAATTTGGAGGAAGCATAGTATGTTAAGGATAATTGAATCTGGACAAAGCAAAGAATTTTTGAATGAACTTTTTAACAGAACGACAACTGACTACAAGGAAGTTTACAAAGTAGTAGATGGTATTGTTGAAAATGTAAAGAAAACTGGTGATATTGCAGTTAAGGAATATACTGAAAAGTTTGACGGTGCTGTACTTGAAAGCCTGGAAGTGACAAAGAGTGAAATCGATGAAGCCTTTAAGAGGATTGACGACCAACTCCTTGAAACTATAAAAAAATCATACAACAATATAAAAGATTATCACAAGAGACAATTGAGAAAGTCTACAACATACAAGCCCAATGGTAAGAATATAATCCTTGGACAGCTTGTTAATCCTATTGAGAAAGCGGGTATATATGTGCCGGGTGGAAAGGCTGCATACCCTTCTACAGTACTTATGAATGCAGTACCTGCAAAGCTTGCAGGTGTTGAAGAAGTAATAATGATAACTCCTCCCAATAAGGAAGGAAAGATACAGGATTCAATACTGGCAGCAGCCAGTATTTCAGGAGTGGACAGGATATTCAAGGTTGGCGGAGCCCAGGGAATTGCTGCCCTTGCTTATGGAACAGAATCAATACCAAAGGTTTTCAAGATTACCGGACCTGGAAACATTTATGTGGCTGCTGCAAAAAAAATGGTATCGGATTTTGTAGGTATTGACATGATAGCGGGGCCAAGTGAGATTCTGATTATCGGTGACAAGTCATCAAATCCAAGATATATTGCTGCAGACCTCATATCCCAGGCAGAGCATGATGAAATGGCAGCATCCATACTTATAACAGATTCACCTGCTTTAATAAGGAATGTCAATGTTGAACTTGAAAAAATAACTGATAGCCTTGAAAGAAAGGAAATAATACTTAAGTCACTGACAACCTACGGAGCGGCCATACACACCCACGGTCTTCAGGAATCTATTGATTTGACCAATGAAATAGCTCCGGAGCACCTTGAAATAGCCACAATGAATCCATTTGAAGATTACAAGAAAATAAAGAATGCAGGAGCAATATTCCTTGGGAATTATACTCCTGAGCCAGTTGGAGACTATTTTGCAGGACCAAACCATACGCTTCCTACAAGTAGTACGGCTAAGTTTTCATCACCATTGAGTGTTGATGATTTCATAAAAAAGACATCTCTTATCTACTATAGCAGAGATGCCCTTGAAGCAACTAAGGATGACATAATAAGATTCGCAGAGAATGAAGGTCTTACAGGACACGCAAATTCCATAAAAGTAAGGTTTGAATAAGGGGAGTATAATTATGATTGAATTAAAAAAGAGTGTAAGGGATCTGAAGCCGTATTTTGTAAACGAGATAGCTTACAAGGTCAAGATGGATGCCAATGAAGGAAAGAATTATCTTATTGATGAAAATCTAATAATAGAAGGATTTCAGGCAAATATATATCCAGACAGTGATTCTCAGCTTTTAAGAGAGAACATGGCATCCTTTTATTCGGTGAAGAAGGAAAACATCATGGTGGGCAACGGCTCCAGTGAAATGATAACTACGGTAATAAATGGTTTCTGTGAACCTGGAGAAAAGGTTATGGGATTCGTACCTTCCTTCAGTATGTATGATGTTTACTGTAAGCTTGCCTGTGCAGAATATGTTAAGCTAAAAAGTAATGAAGACTTTTCTTTTGACCTTGACTATTTGGTAGAAAGGGCCCAGGAGGAAAAGCCAAAGGTTATAATCATTTGCAATCCAAACAATCCTACAGGAAATTATATTGAAAAAGAGGATATAATAAAAACCCTGGACAGACTTAAGGATACAGTTGTAATATTAGATGAAGCATATATTGATTTTGGTGGGGAATCATGTGTTGATAAAATCAATGACTATGAAAACCTCATAGTAATGAGGACTCTTTCCAAGGCTTTTGGGCTGGCATCCATAAGAATGGGCTGTCTTATAGCCAACAGTGCCATGGTCAACCAAATGTGGAAGATCAAGGTTCCTTACAATATCAATACACTGACTCAATATGTAGCAAACAAGGCTTTTGAGAAAGTTGAAAAAGTAAAGGAATTTACAAATATGATGGCAGGTCTTAGGGATGAACTTTCTGCAAATCTTGCAGAGCTTGGCATCAAGACTTATCCAAGCAAATCTAATTTCATACTTATTTATTCCGATGTGGAAGACCTGTTTGAAAAACTTAATGAGAGAGGTGTTCTAATAAGGAAGTTCAAAGGAGATATGGAAGGATATTACAGGATTTCCGTTGGCTACAAGGAAGAGAATGAGATTCTATTGAAGGAACTGGAGGATATCATATGAGACAAGGAGTAATTGAGAGAAAGACCAAGGAAACAGAAATAGAGATAAAGATTAATATTGATGGAAGTGGAGTAGCAGACATTGATACTGGCATTGGATTCTTTGACCATATGCTTGACCTCTTTGCGTTCCACGGTAAGTTTGACTTGACTGTAAAATGCAATGGAGATCTTGAAGTAGATACTCACCATACTGTTGAAGATATAGGAATTTCACTTGGCAAGGCTTTCTTAGAGGCAATGGGAGATAAAAAAGGAATAAGAAGATATTCCACAGTATTTCTTCCAATGGATGAAGCCCTTGCAAGAGTTGCCCTTGATATAAGTGGAAGAGCCTATCTTGTTTATGAAGACAAGCTGTCAAAGGACTATCTGGGACAGATGGATACACAAAATTTCAAGGAGTTCTTAAGAGCATTTATAAATGAAGCAAGAATAACATTGCATGCCGAGGTATTGTACGGTGACAATGACCACCACAAGATTGAAGCTGTATTCAAGGGAATAGGAAGAGCCCTTGCCGAAGCTTCCCAGGTTATAGATGACAGAGTAACTTCTTCAAAGGGGGTATTGTAGTGAATGTAATGATAGATTATGGAATGGGAAACCTGAATTCGGCACAGAAGGGATTTGAAAGAGTTGGACTTGACGTAGTGATTACGGACAGCATCCAGAAAATCAAGGATGCCAGGACACTTATACTTCCCGGAGTAGGAGCCTACAGAGATGCCATGGGTCTTCTTGACAATCTTGAACTGAGTGAAGTTATAAAGGAAGAAGTAAAAAATGGAAAGCCAATTATAGGAATATGTCTTGGAATGCAGCTTCTATATGAAAAAAGTTTTGAATATGGGGAATATGAAGGGCTTGGACTCGTCAAGGGTGAAATCAAAAAGATGGATGTGTCACTCAAGGTACCTCATATGGGATGGAACTCTCTGAATTTCAGGGACATGGACAATAAAATACTCAAATATATAAAGGAAGGCGAGTATGTATACTATGTACATTCCTATTATGCAGATTCAGATAATAGTGAGCTGGTTGCATATTCAGACTATGAAATATTGATACCCGGTATTGTAAACAAGGACAATATATACGGCATACAGTTCCATCCTGAGAAGAGTGGAATGGTAGGTCATAACATATTAAAGGCTTATAAGGAAATAATAGAATGATATTGCTTCCTGCAATTGATATCAAGGACAACAAATGTGTCAGGCTTACCCAAGGAGACTTTGAAAAAGCGAATATCTATTCGGATAATCCTGTGGAAATGGCTTTGAAATGGCAAGAGGCCGGGGCAGAATATCTCCATGTAGTTGATCTGGATGGTGCCCAGTCAGTATCATTGGTCAACAGGGATTCAATCAAGGAAATCATAAAAAGAATAAGTATCCCCATTGAAATCGGTGGAGGAATAAGAACTGAAGAAAGAATAGAAGAACTTCTTGAACTGGGGGTGTCAAGGATTGTTCTCAGTACTGTTGCCGTTGAAAATCGAAATCTTCTTAGGGAATTTTCCGGAAAATATGCAAAGTATCTTGCTGTTTCACTTGATGCTGTAAACGGGAAGGCGGCAGTCAGGGGGTGGAAGGACATTACTTCTGTAGATGTCTTGGATATTTGTTCCCTTATGGAAGACTGCGGTATAATGACTTTGATATATACTGATATTTTAAGGGGCGGAATGCTGAGGGGACCGAATTTCGAAATTTATGAGAAGCTTAAAAGGATAACAAAACTAGATATAATAGCTTCGGGAGGAGTATCAAGTCTTGAGGATATAAGAAGACTTGACCAAATGGATATGTATGGAGTCATAATAGGAAGGGCTCTGTGCGATGGAAAAATTGATTTTAAGGAGGCGATGAAATGCTTGCAAGGAGAATAATACCCTGTCTTGACGTAAGAGATGGAAGAGTTGTAAAGGGAAAGCAGTTTAAGGATATTATTGATGTTGATGCTCCTGAGGTTTTAGGAAAATTCTACAGCGACAGCGGAGCTGATGAACTTGTATTCTATGATATTACAGCTTCATCAGATGAGAGAAAGACTCACCACGAGTTTGTTAAAAAGGTGGCCGATGAGATAAACATACCTTTCAGTGTTGGTGGAGGAGTATCTACAGTTGATGATTTCAAGGATATATTGAGAAAGGGTGCTGACAAGGTATCCGTCAATTCATCTGCAGTTATGAATCCACAGCTTATCAAGGATGCTTCCGAGAGGTTTGGAGCACAGTGTGTGGTACTTTCAATAGATGCAAAGAAGAACAATCAGGGATCATGGAGTGTCTATGTAAAAGGCGGCAGGGAAAAGACAGACCTTGATGCAATTCAATGGGCAGTGCGTGGAGTTGAACTTGGAGCTGGTGAAATAGTTGTCAACAGTATAGATGAGGATGGTATGAAAAACGGCTATGATGTTGAACTACTAAAGGAAATAACAGACAGGGTCAATGTGCCTGTAATAGCTTCGGGGGGGGCAGGAACTATGGAACATTTCAAGGAAGCCGTAGTAAAGGCTGATGTGGATGGAATTCTGGCTGCATCAGTATTCCATTTTGGTGAGATAAATATTAAGGATCTTAAGCAATACCTGAAAGAAGAAGGAATAGAAATAAGATTATAAAAAAATACGACAAGAGGTTAACTATGAATATTGAAGAGACATTAAAACAAATAAAATTTGACGACAAGGGATTGATTCCTGCTATAGCACAAGATGTGGAAACAAAGGAAGTGCTTATGATGGCATATATGAATGAGGAATCCATCAAGATGACATTGGAAAGCGGATATGCTACATACTTCAGTAGAAGCAGGCAAAAACTATGGAAAAAGGGAGAAACTTCAGGACATCTTCAGGAAATAAAAGGGTTCTACTATGATTGTGATGGAGATACAATTCTTATCAAGGTTAAACAGACAGGACCTGCATGTCATACAGGAGAGTATTCATGCTTCCACAATCCAGTTGTTGAATATGCTTATGAAGAGGATATGCTGGGGAAATTGTTCAGAATCATAGACAACAGAAAGAAAAACCCTGTGGAAGGTTCTTACACAAACTATCTTTTTGACAAAGGCGTTGACAAGATACTAAAGAAAGTAGGAGAAGAATCGGCAGAAGTAATAATTGCTGCAAAAAATGACGATAAAAGCGAACTTGTTTATGAGATAAGTGATTTGGTTTATCATACATTGGTACTTATGATAAATCAGGGAGTATCCATAGATGAGATAAAAACAGAATTGAAATTAAGACATAAATAAGAACAATAATGATGTAATTAGGACATCAAATGTACAAATAAAAGAATAATGATTTTCTATTGAAAAGTAATGAAAACAGTGATAATATAATAGATAAGCGTAACAAATACTGGAACAAGACAGGGGTGTAATTGTGAAATTATTTGAAAACTTTTCATTGGAAGATTTACTTAT
>CAZFYP010000113.1:4175-9551 GCA_964523535.1 uncultured Clostridia bacterium | reverse complement strand
CCGGAGACATCCTATTTATGATTCCTGAGACAATTGCCAATATAATTACAATTGTATTCAATTGTCCCATTCTCCACTTGAAGTTCATAGTACCGTAAATATATATTCCAAAAGCAATAAATACACCAAGTAGAATCACCTTGTGCTTGCCTGTAAACTCTGTCACTTTTCCTTCTTGGACATCGACTGCCCAATCAAAGTCCCCGGTACCCAGAGCAGATTTTGAAGGATCAGCCATTACCTTTTTAGCATATCTCATCAAGTATATAATTGCCATCAATACTGCAATGACATATACAACAGTTCTGAATACTATTCCTGATAAAAGTGGTAATCCAACTATTGATTGAGCCACTTGTACGGTAAATGGTCCCATACCTCCGAAAATAAAGCCCGAATAAACACCCAGGTACATCATGGACAGTCCCACTATGGGGTCCATCTTTAGCTTTCTGGCTATAACAAGACCAATGGGTATGAATACAATAGTCTGGTTGGCGATTACTTCCATGTATCCCAATACAGACATTACTGCCACTATAATTGGAATTACAAATATTACCTTGTCATTTAATCTTGATGTTAGATAATCTATTCCACCTTCTACTGCACCTGTATCATTTACTATCTTGAATGCTCCTGAAATCAAAAATACAGAAAATATTATTGCTCCTGCCTTTGACATCCCTTCAGTTATTGCAAATATTGCGTTGTAAAAATTAACTGGGCTTTGTTCTACGAAATGAAAAGTATTTGGATCTACAAATCTTGTACCTTCGACATTATTGTAGATACCTGCTGGTATTATATATGTAAGGACTGCAGCTAGAAGTATGAAATATACAAGCATCGAATATGTATCTGGTATTTTAAATCTTGATTTTTTTCTTTCTAATGGTTTATTCTCTTTAGAACTCATGTTTCCCTCCTGAGATTTTATCTTGATAATAGCCGGCAATTACTATATCATTATCATAACAAACTATTTTCCGATGAAAATCGACTAAAATTAGTCTGAAAATAACTTTTACTAAAAAAGGTGGTATATATGAAAATTTGTTTTGCCGGTTCCAGTTTCAGAATACAACCAATACGTAAACTGATTGAAACTCTCTACGACGATATAGATGCTTCATACCTGGAAGATTCCAAAGACTATTACTCCGAGGGATTCGCTGAAAGGCTTCATGAAATGAAAGGCAATATCGATGCCGTAATTTTCACAGGTGAGTTCCACTATGGTTTTTACAACAAAATCTTCTTTCCCGATATTCCCTGTGAATATATAAAAAAAGACTGGTCCACCCTTCAAAATGCACTCCTTGACATCACACTTAAAGGTGTTGACTTTTCCAATACAAGTATAGACAGCTATTCTTCATCCATGGTGAATCATCTGGCATCTGACTTGAACATCGATATTGATAATATTCAACTAATAAAAAGAGGAAAATTCAAAAAGAAATACTCAGACGATCTTTTCATACAGCATAAGAACATGTATAAGTCAGGTATTGTTAAAGGATGTATAACTTCAATTCATACAACTTACTCTATGCTTATCAATGAGGCCATACCCTGTTCATATGCAAAGCCTACCTCCGACGTCATAATCAAAACAATCAACGCTACACGAAGACAGTATTTTGAAAAAACCGGAAAAACAGGAAACGTAGCCATACTAATAATACAAATCCTACCTAAGAAGGAATATTCATATATAAGAAAGGATGAATACCTCTACATGCATGAAAAGATGAAGGTTGCAGAAGAAATATACTTTTTTGCACGAGATACAAATGCCGCCATTGTAAGCGAATCTACAGACAAATTCATAATACTTATGAACAGGATGGACTTTGTCAAATATACAGACGGATTGCAGAATTTTTATCTTCTAAATTCCGTATTCAACAATACAAACTGCGATGTAAGCGTAGGAATTGGATACGGCTTCAATCCAGGTGAAGCCAAATTCAACGCCAATCTTGCAATAGAAAGGTCTGACATTCAAGAAAGAAATGCAACATATATTGTTTCAAATTCCGACTCCACAATTGGTCCCCTAAAGTTTGTTGACTTGAAATCCAAGAATGGTGAAAAAGATATTGAAGACAAACAATTCAAGGAACTTGCTGAAAAAAGCGGCATTTCGCCCTTGAAATTCTACACCCTTTATTCCTTGATTGAGAAGAAAAAAAAGAACACTTTTACTGCAGTAGAGTTGTCCACAAAAATGGATCTTTCTGTAAGAAGCGTGAACCGCATGCTTAAAAAACTAGAGGATTCCGGATTAGCACGAATTGTTAGTAAAAAAACAACCGGTGGAAAAGGTAGGCCAAGGGATGTCTATGAACTGAATCTATCCCCTATGGAAGCAGACATGAATAATACATAAAGCAAAAGAGATGCCTGACAGTTAATCCTGTTGGCATCTCTCTTTTTTCTCAATATATGCTACATCACCACAAACTCCGTGGTGGATCCAGTATTTGTACTCTTCACCTCAAGTCTGGTATCAATTCGCTCCTTAAGTTCCTGGACGTGGGAGATTATTCCCACTAAACGTCCTGTTTCCTGCAGGTCCACGAGACAGCTAATGGCGTTGTCAAGGGATTCCTGGTCAAGGGTACCGAAGCCCTCGTCTATGAACATAGTGTCAAGCTGGACTCCGCCCGAATAAGATTGTACCACATCAGATAAACCCAGCGCCATTGAAAGGGACGCCTTGAAACCTTCTCCTCCAGAAAGTGTCTTAACGTGTCTTGACTTGCCTGTGTAGTTGTCGAAAACCTCCAACTCAAGACCGCTTTGCTTGTTCTTTCTTTCTAATTCCTCTGTCCTCGAAAGAATAAACCTGCCCTGGCTCATTTTCCTAAGCCTTATATTGGCAGCCCTCAGAATGTCATCAAGGAATGCCGCCAGCACATACCTTTCAAAGCTTATCATACCCTTGTTCCTTCCCTGGGCCACACTTGCCAGATTTCCTAAAAGCTTGTAGGTCTTTTCCCTATCTCCGATTTCTTCATTTATATTTTTTATTCTTTCAACAATATCAGAATTACTTGCAGCCCTGTTTTCAATAATACTTCTTCCCTTGATCATTTCATTTATTATACCCGCAAGGTCTTCTAGAGACTTGTCAAATTCATCCATGTTTTTGACTTTAAGATCCTTGGTCTCAACCAAAAGCTTTTCCAGCTGTAGCTTTTGAAAATGGAGGTCCTTTTCATAGTCATCAACAGTTTTTTTGTTTCTTTCAAGTTGACCTGCTTCCATTTTTGAATTTTTATAGTCTTCAAGAGAAGAAAATCCTTCAGTATCTATTTTGTCTTCCATTATCTTCCTGGCCTTGTCATTCCTTTCAAGGGAAACTTTCTCTTCTCTGGCAAGCTGGTCAAGACTTGACTTTAATCCTTCAAAGGACAAGCTGGCAGACTCAAGATTCTTTCTTGAAACTTCATAATTTTCTTGAGCTTTTATTTTAGCTGAATTTGCCTTATCGATCTTCAAGGCAAGTATTTTAATAGTCCTAAGTTCTTCGGGAACCTCGGCAAATATGGCCTCAAGCTTTGCCCTCTCGGCAGATAATGTTTTTTCAGATTCAAGCAGTTTTGCAGTCAAACTTTCAATTTCCTTACCAAGATCCTCTATATTCTTCTTCATGCCTTCTATCTTTTCTTCCAGATATTTACTTTCATCCGCAAGTTTTTTATATTTTTTACCTGCATCAACTATATCTCCAAGCTTTATCGCAGAGCTTTCAATAATTCCCTGCAGGTCTCCCTTGTTCAGAGATTCAAGATATTTCATATCCATCAAGACACCATCATCCATGGATTCAGAATAGGCTATTAGTTCCAGTAAAAGAGACTTTCTTTCTTCTTCTATCTTTTTCAATTTTTCTTCCGTTACTGCAAGGGCTTTTCCAGCTAGACTTACCTTTTTCTCCTGTTTTTTTACACCCTCTTCCAGTTCGTTTATTTCATCTTCTGATATGGTTGTATTGGAAACTTTGGCAGGTGAAGGGTGTTCTAAAGAACCACACACGGGACAGGATTTGCCTTCTTCAAGTTCCTTCGCCAGCAGTGCCGCCTGATTTCTCAGAAAAGCAAGCTTACTAGATTTGTATACCCTGTCCAATTTTTCAAGAATTTTTTCTTCCTTTTCCACAAGCTTCCTCTTTTGCTCCAAATCTATCCTCACCTTGTCCCTGTCCTGGATATTACGGTATATTTTCTCGAGCTTGTTTTTCTTTTCCTTCCACTGGTCATATTCACTCAAAAGCTGGATACGCTTGTTCTTTGCCTCCCCGGATTTTTTCAGTCCTTCCTGTAAAGATTCAAGTTCCTTACTGGACTTTTCAACCTTCAATTTTCCGGCTTTCTTTTTTTTATCCTGTAGCTTGACCTCCTTTTCCATCTTTTGGATAGACTTTGTAAGGATTTCAATCCTGCCAACCTTGTCTTCCAAAGATTTAAGATGACCAAGCCTTTCCACAAGATTCTCCCTCTCTTTTCTACTTTGGGAAGAATCTTCCTTCCTGAATGCCATCTCAGCCTTTTCAAGAATTTTGCCTGCTTCTGCAAAGTCCTTATCCTTTTTCTTTCTATCCTCAACTATTCTGTATACTTCCTTCTGTCTGTCTTGACAGTTTTTTTCCAGAGGAAGTACGAGGGCAGCCTTGTCCCCTCTTGATATCCTTTTTTTAAGTTCCTGAATTTCTTCTGATTTTTCTTCAAGCTTCCCGACCTCTTCAGAAGTTTTTTCCTTAAGCTTAAGCTTTTCATTGTCGGCTTTTGCTTTTTCCCGCTTGGATACCAGGTCTTCCTTTTCCTTGTTTTTCCCCTGAATATTCAGGAACATCTCTTTTTCAAGTGCCTGGTCCTTTTCTATCATTTCAGAAGTTTTCAAGAGAATCTCATCTATGTTTTTATTGTCCGAGTCCACATACGCCTTAAGGCTTAGGTCTCCACCGCAGTCAATTTTAGCAGCCTCATAATTTCTAAGCTTTTCCTTGTCGTCGATTTCCTTATGAAGGGCCTTTGATTTCATATCCAGATTTATCTGCATGGCATTGTAAAGCCTGGTATCAAAGAGCTTCCTCAAGACTTTTTCCCTGTCCTGGCTGTCGGAATTGAGCATCTGTCTGAATTCACCCTGGGGTATCATCATTATCTGCCTGAACTGGTCTGCATTTATTCCCATGAGGGATTCAATCTTTTCATTTACCTTGCTTACTCCTACCACAATCTTCCTGGAATCACCTTTACCAATTATCAATTCAGCCTCCGGCTTCTGATCTGTAAAACCATCACCTCTAGCCTTGGGTTTTCTCTGTTTGGGAATTCTCTTCACATTGTAGTCTATGCCCTT
>CAZFYP010000113.1:2927-4165 GCA_964523535.1 uncultured Clostridia bacterium | reverse complement strand
GGCCCTGGGTGCCACCCCCGCCATGATTCGGCGGCAGTTCCTCGCCGAGGCCGGAATTGTCGGTCTGACGGGTGGGGCGCTGGGCGTGCTCACTGGCCTGCTGGGCTCGGCCGTCCTCTCCCCCGCGCTCGGCATCGAGGTGGCGCTCTCGCTGCCGGCGACGCTGCTAGCACTCGGGGTCTCGCTGGCGATCGGGCTGGTGGCTGGCGTCTACCCGGCCTCCCGGGCAGCCAGACTCGCCCCCATCGATGCCCTCAGTTTTCCACCTCCGCTGGACCCACTAGCCTCTCCGTACATGGCAAAACTTATGGCGTCAAAAACAGTAGTCTTTCCAGAACCGGTGGGTCCCGTAACAAGAAAGAGATTTCTACCCTCAAGTTCCCTGAAATCCACAACTTCTAAGGAAGAGTATGGTCCAAATGCAGTCATAGTTAATTTTATCGGTCTCATTAGGATTCCCTTCCCTTTCTGTTTATTTCCTCATAGACGTTCGTTACTATTTCCTGCTTGTCGCCGTCAAATTCCTCACCAGACATATTTTCATAAAACTCGCAGAAAAGTTCCACAGGATTTTTTTGTGAAAATTCATCCCCTGCAGAAGTTTTATCTTCTCCAGCTTCCCTGTCAAACTGTTCCCTTTCAAGTCTCAATATATTTGGATAAATTGCCCTCAATCTTCCTATGGGATCCATAAGCTCTCCTCTGTCTGTAAGGTTGGCCATTATATAGTCGTCTGTATTTCCCAGGGAATATATCTGTCTATCCATAAGATTTTTCAAATCTCCCTTTATTATCCTCAAGTCCCTCAGAGGTTTAAGTTCCCTAAGTTCATATTCTATATTTCCTTGTCTATCCATATCAACTATTGTAATGGACTTCTTCTGTCTAGCTTCCGAAAAGGAATATTTAAGAAGGGATCCGGAATATCTGATTTTCTCATGCTTAACCTTCTGGGGTCTGTGTAGATGCCCTAGTGCCACATAGTCAAAATCCTCGTAATAGTCAACATTGACATACTCGGAACCACCTATTGAAAGTGGTCTTTCAGATTCGCTTGTCTCCGGCACTTCAGCACCCATGACAAAAGCATGGGATATGCATACATTCCTTGAATCACTATCCATATTATCCACAATTCGTCCAAGAACCGCTTTCATGGCATGGTCATGTGTCCTTATTTCATGGTTTCCATAGACTTCCCTTATTACTGCAGGTTCTGCAAAAGGTACTGGATAAAA
>CAZFYP010000113.1:0-2827 GCA_964523535.1 uncultured Clostridia bacterium | reverse complement strand
TCCACAAGTTGTTTGAGTATATGTTTCTGGTCATCTGTCATATGGACTCCGTGAACCAATTTTCCTATATGCCAGTCGCCTGTATGTATTATTTTCATTTGCCACCTCTATCACATATATTTTGATTCATTAAAACAATATTAGCCAGAAGTTTCACTGCCAGGCAAAGACTCTTCTCATCAAAATCAAAATCCTTCTGGTGATGACCTGATGCAAGGTCGCTACCGATGTTGACAAGACATGCTTTCCCTCCCTGCCTTTGTACTGCTCTCATCATGAGGGCAAAATCCTCACTTCCTCCGAATTCTCCAAGTTTTTCATGAATGCTAGTGAATTCATCCATATCCATTGCAGCCCTTTTTACAATATCCACAAGTTCACCATCACTCTCTCCATGAGATGAATATCCCATGTCTTTTATTTCATATTCCACTCCATACCTGTCCGCAGCTTCTTTTATGCTCTTCAAGGCATGCTTGTAGACATATTCTTCAATTTCTTCAGTATCCCCTCTTGTTTCCACTTGCATATATGCACTGTCAGGAACAATATTTCTAGCAGTACCTGCAGAAAGAATACCAACATTGACTGTTGAAAAACCATCATCATGTTGTGGAATTGAATGAATACCTTGCACTGCAAATGCAGCAGCCAAAAGTGCATTCCTACCGGAATCAGGATCAAGACCTGCATGGGCAGCCTTTCCGGTAAATCTAACATCAAATTTTCTTGTTGCTAAAATACCCTTAACTCCTGGATATATCTCTCCGGTATTACGGGCATTTAGTCCCAGATGTATACCAATTATGTCATCCACTCCCTTTAGCACCCCTGCATCGATCATTGATTTTGCACCTCTGCAACCTTCTTCTGCCGGTTGAAAAACAAGTATGATCTTTCCACAAAGTACATGTCTCATACTATCAAGGGAACATGCCAGGCCCAGTCCTATTGCCGTATGTCCGTCATGTCCACAGGCATGCATGATGCCATGATTTTCAGAAATAAATCCCTCCATTTTGGGAAAATGACTGTCCCAATAGCTTTCTTCAATATTCAATGCATCCATGTCAACACGTATTGCAAGGACAGGTCCAGGTCTTCCCGTATCAAGTTCCCCTACTAGGCCTGTGGCTCCTCCCCTCATGTTGCTCAAAAAGTATGCATCCATACCACTTCCCAGAGCTTCCCATTCAGCTTTTTCCAGCTCTTCTTCAGTTGGGAGACCATAACGTGATTCCATACTTATTACATCTCTGCCCCAAGTAACTTTCCATCCAAGTTCATTCAAGATACAGTAGACCAACCACGTCGTTCGGTATTCCGTCCATGCTGCTTCAGGATGTTTATGGATTGCCCTTCTCCACCCTATTATCCTTTCCTCAAGATTATCCACAATCTCGCTTATTTTATCAGGACTTATTGCCAAAACATCATTTATATCCATTCCGCTACCTTCTCTATTTTATTTCATAAAATTGCATCCTTAATAAAGTCTTCATATAGTATATTCCAAAAAACAACCCTTATCAAGTAAGAAAGAGGCTATGCCGCGTTATTCGCATACGCGAATATTAAGAGGTCGTGGTAAGTATCCTTATAAGTCTAATACCAACGCTTCAGGCATGTGTGACGTGTTCGTTATTTCAATAATTTAAAGCTTTGACACAAAGTGTTGGATTCTAAATAATTTCAGATATACATTTTGTGTCAAAAAACAGATAATAACGAATACATCTGGATTACACATTTTTAACTTTTCTAGACTATTAAGAAAACGGCTTCGGCGTGTCATATTTTGTCATAATTTGACATCTCATAATCTTTTTTACAGAACTTCTTTCCTATATACTTAGGACAAACAAATTTTGGAGGAGAAAAAAACTATGAAAACTAAAAGAATATTAGCACTTGTACTTGCAGTAATGTTGCTGTTTGTGGGATGTTCAAGCCCGAGCAACACGGATTCAGGTGACGACGGAGCAGTAAAACAGGGAGAATTCAAGATCAAGGTAGGTCTGGTTACACCGGAACAGGACATTGCGACACAATCGATGAGACACTTCGAAGCAGAAGTAGAAAGACTTTCAGAAGGAAGAGTAGATGTTGAATTGTTCCCAGGTGGAGCAATCGGTGGTTCTGCAGATATCTTCAACGGTGTTCAGGACGGTTCCATAGAGATGTGTGTGAATATCTACCCACCTTTCGCACAGTTTACAGATGCGTTCCTTCTTTATAACCTGCCATACCTTTTCTCCAGCAAGGAAGTTGCTTTCGAATTCCTTGACAGTGAAATAGCGATTGAAATAGCAACAAGCATAGAAGATAAAGGATTTAAACAACTTGCAGTATTCGACGGTGGATACAGAAACGTGTCAAACAACGACATGGCTGTTCACAAGCCGGCAGATCTTAAAGGACTTAAGATAAGAACTCTTAACAACCCTGTTCAGCTTGACTACTTCAAGGCATATGGAGCCAACCCTACTCCACTTCCATACGGAGATATCTACGTTGGTCTTCAAACAAAGACTATAGACGGACAGGAAAACAGCTTCTCAAACATTGCATCAATGAAATTCAACGAAGTTCAGAAATATGTTACAGACACTCAGCACGGATTCGACCCAGTTGGAATGTTCATGAACACAGACGTATATGCTTCATATCCTGATGAAGTGAAAGCAATAATCGACGAGGCTGCAATGTCCACTCAGGCATTCAACAGAGAGCTTGCAATCGAACTTGAAGCAAAAGCATTGGAAACAATTGCAGAAACTACAGAAATCACTTACCTGACAGACGAAGAAAGACAAGCATTCATAGA
>CAZFYP010000112.1:0-9615 GCA_964523535.1 uncultured Clostridia bacterium | reverse complement strand
TTTTCTGCACTTTTATTTCCTCCTACTATATACAAATATCACGATTATTATACTTTGTTGTTAAATTTATGTCAATCACTTTGACAATAATTTATCATTAAAAACCAACTTTTTTTCATTATTGTACCAAATTAAAGTATTTGTTCCGTATTTTAGGACATTTTACTTTTTAGTAAACATTTTCTCAAAAATATAAGGAAGAAATAACTGTTGTACATACAATAGTTAAATAAAAAAATAACTAACTTTTCACGATGATTGTATCAATATCTATACAATGCGTTAATTTTTGCACAATATCCCATTTTACATATATTATACGATTTAGCAACTAAGTTGCGATAGATGCGAAGCAGATAAAATCGCCGGAGAAAATCTACCTTGTAAAATAAAACATTAAGCTTCAAGATGTTTTAATAAAATAGTATTTTCATAGGCATGATACAGCGACTATGTCGCGATAGACACCTAGTGGATAGTATTGCGTTGAAAACTTACCTCTTTATAAAATTACAAGGACCCAAGTAATTTTTATATAATGAGCTTTCCTTAGCAGTATTTAGCAACTAAGTTGCGATAGATGCGAAGCAGATAAAATCGCCGGAGAAAATCTACCTTGTAAAATAAAACATTAAGCTTCAAGATGTTTTAATAAAATAGTATTTTCATAGGCATGATACAGCGACTATGTCGCGATAGACACTTAGTGGATAGTATCGCGTTGAAAACTTACCTCTAAAAAAAAATCTTAGAACATTAATGTTCTAAGATTTTATATCCAATTATACATACTAACTCAACTTGTCCGATATTATATTTAGTATTCTCTGCAGTTCGTCGTCATTGGAAAAGAAGAGCTGTATCTTTCCAGATTTCTTTCTCTTGTTTATTTCAACCTTGGTACCCAGCTCGTTCATTAGAACTTCCTCTATATGAAGTATGTTGGCTTCCTTTTCATTCTTCTTGGATTTCTTGCCTTCGTCCTTCTTGCTGTTTTTAAGCTCTCTGACAATCTTTTCCGTTTCACGGACGCTGAGGTCCTCCTTGAGTATTCTATCCGTTACAGCCTTAATTTCCTTCTCTCCCAGGCCTGTTACAGCCTTTCCGTGTCCTGTTGTCATTTTGCCGTTCATTATGTACTTCTGAACATAATCAGGAAGTTTGAGAAGTCTCATTATATTTGTTACATATACCCTGCTCTTTCCAACCATGGTGGAAACTTCTTCCTGGGTTATTTCATACCTATCCATTACCACCTTATAGGCTACTGCTTCATCTATTGGATTGAGATCTTCCCTTTGAATATTTTCAATTAAGGCTATCTCTTCCTGACTTCTGTTGTCAATATCCCTTATAATTGAAGGAATTTCATTAAGTCCTGCTTGTCTTGCAGCTCTCCACCTTCTTTCACCTGCTATAAGTTCATAGTGCTTTCCTGATTTCTTCACTATTACAGGTTGAATCACTCCGTGTCTTTCAATGGATTTTGCAAGCTCATCTATCTTTTCCTCGTCAAAATTCTTTCTTGGCTGAAGAGGATTGGACTTGATAAGGTCTATGCCTATGTTGCTTATGGAATTTTCGTCTATCTTCTCGAACTCTTCACTGATGAGAGCCGATAAACCCTTTCCAAGGGCCTTTCTCTTGCTTGCCATATGTCCCCCTTATATTCTGCCCAGAAATTCTTCTGCCAAATTGGAATATGCTTCTGCACCTTTCGACTTGGCGTCGTATTCGACTATTGACTGTCCAAAACTTGGAGCTTCAGCCAATCTTACATTTCTAGGTATTATTGACTTATAAACCTTGTTCTTGAAGTATTTCTTTACTTCTTCTACAACCTGTATTGAAAGATTTGTTCTTCCGTCGTACATATTCAGGACTATGCCTTCTATGTCCAGATGCGGATTTAGATTTCTCTTTACCAGCTTAACCGTGTTTACAAGCTGGCTGACACCCTCAAGGGCGTAATACTCGCACTGTATTGGAATTATAACGCTGTCTGATGCAGTAAGGGCATTGATAGTCAAAAGACCAAGTGAAGGAGGACAGTCTATGAAAATGAAATCATAATCCTTCCTTATCTTTCCAAGAAAATTCTTAAGAGTATTTTCCCTGTGCTCAGTCTTTGTAAGTTCTATTTCCGCACCGGCCAAATCTATGTTTGATGGTATCAGGTGAAGGTTTTCAACATCAGTTTCAACTATGGCGTTTGTGTCATCGGAAACTTCAAGGTCGGTAAAGAGACAGTCATATATTGTAGTCTCGACTTCGTTTTTGTCTATTCCGAAGCCACTTGTAGAATTGCCCTGAGGATCTATGTCAACTGACAAGACCTTCTTGCCCTTCATTGCAAGGATTGCAGACAAATTTACATTTGTAGTAGTCTTGCCTACACCTCCCTTTTGATTGAATATTGAAATAACCTTACCCATCTTCCACCTCTAAATCTTATTTTTAGGAATTTTTACCTTTAACTCTATATATTCGTCAAAATCATTCTGCTCGAACTCGGCAGGAACTCCCGTTTTCTTTATTTCATTGTATGCATGCTTTATGGTATTGACATATATCCTGTAGTTTATGAAGTTCTTGATCAGTCTCTTGTCCTTAACCTTTTTGTTGTTATATTTCTTTATTATATCATCAATTAGTTTTTCAGTCTCTTTTACAGTCAATTTATTTTTAATAATTTTGTTTACCACATTGTTCTGCAATTCTTCATCCTTGAGCTTAAGAAGTGCCCTTCCATGTCTTTCAGTAAGATTGTGGTCCACAAGGTGTGCCTTTACAACTTCAGGAAGCTTAAGAACCCTCAGCTTGTTTGCAATGGTAGACTGGTTCTTTCCAATCTTGTCGGCAAGTTCAACCTGGGTGATTTCATATATATCCATGAGATTTCTGAATGATTCAGCCTCTTCAATAAAATTAAGATCTTCTCTCTGCAGGTTTTCTATAAGGGCAAGGGCAGCAGAATCATTCTCGTCAACATCAATGACCAGGGAAGGTATTGCCTCCATACCTGCAAGCTGGGCAGCACGAAATCTTCTCTCCCCTGCAATTATTTCATATTCCTCATCGCTGTTTTTCTTTAGGGATATTGGCTGAATTATTCCATATGACTGTATTGAATATGTAAGTTCAATAAGAGCCTCCTCCTGAAACACCTTTCTTGGCTGGTGCTTGTTTGGAACTATACTTTCCAGATTTATCATTTCAACTGATTTGAATTCCTGCATCATTGTTATACTCCTATAATGGTTTCTTTGTAGGTTTTCCGGCTTTTCTTGGATACTTATCCGGAGTTTCCCTGTATTTTTCTATTATTATTATGCTTCTTGATATTCCCGTTCCAGGAAGCTGATATTTCACTGTTTCCCTTATTCGCCCTCCAAGAATTTCAAGTGCCTTTTTTGATTCTTCTATTTCCTTGTCTACATGACCGCTTTTCATGGAAATGAAGCATCCACCAACCCTTACAAAGGGTATGCAGTATTCGGACAATATATTGAGAGGTGCTACTGCCCTTGATATTGAAAGGTCGTACTGGTCTCTGTATTCCTCATTGGATCCGAAGTCCTCGGCCCTTCCATGAATCAAACTTACATGATCAAGTCCCAGTTCTTCTACCACCTCTCCAAGAAAGATTATCCTCTTGTTGAGACTGTCAAGAAGTGTAACTTCCATGGATTCCCTTACTATCTTCAAGGGTATTCCAGGAAAACCTCCTCCAGTTCCAACATCTATCATCTTGTCCACAGATTCCATGTCAAAGTAGTTTTTTACTATGATGCTGTCCACAAAATGCTTCATATATATTTCTACATCTTCAGTTATTGATGTAAGGTTTATCTTCTGATTCCATTCCTGGATCATATTTTTATATATCTCAAACTTCTCAACCTGCCCGGCAGTGCATTCTAGGTCTGAGGATTTGAATATTTCATATAGGTCCTTATTCATCTTCTTTCTTCATCCTTTTCTGCTGTTCAAGATATATTACAAGAACATTGACATCTGCAGGAGAAACTCCCGATATTCTTGATGCCTGTCCAAGGGAATCAGGCCTTATCTTTGAAAGCTTCTGCTTGGCCTCAATCCTAAGTCCCTTTACTTCCTCGTATTCTATATTTTTGGGAATATTCTTGTATTCCATCCTTTTAAACTGTTCAATCTGCTTGAACTGCTTTTTTATATATCCTTCATACTTTATCTGAATCTCTATCTGTCTTATTACAACCTTGTCCACTTCAGGTCTGTTCTTATCAATTTCCTTAAGATCGTCATAACTTACTTCGGGCCTTCTCAAAAGCTCGTACATTGACATTGGAGCCTTGAGAGGTACGGTTTTCAATTTTTCGAATAGAGCCTGAACCTGGGCATTTGGTGTTACCATGATTTTTTTTAGTCTTGACACTTCAGTATCTATTGCATTTTTCTTCTGAATGAACTTCTTGTATCTTTCCTGGGTTACCAGCCCGGCTGCATATCCTTTTTCCGTAAGCCTCAAGTCTGCATTGTCCTGTCTCAGTACGAGTCTATATTCAGCCCTTGAAGTCATCATCCTGTAAGGTTCGTTTGTTCCCTTTGTTACAAGATCGTCTATAAGAACTCCTATATATGCTTCGGACCTGTCAAGTATGAGTGCTTCCTTTCCATTAAGCTTCAAGACTGCATTAAGTCCTGCAACAAGTCCCTGGCCTGCAGCCTCTTCATAGCCTGAAGATCCATTTATCTGTCCAGCAAAGAACAAGTTTTCTATTGATTTAATCTCAAGACTTCTCTTAAGCTGAGTAGGGTCTATACAGTCATACTCTATTGCATAAGCCGGTCTCATTATCTTACAGTTCTCCATTCCTTCAATGGTACGGTACATTGCTATCTGTATCTCTTCAGGAAGTGATGTGGAAAATCCCTGTATATACATTTCCTTGGTATCAAGTCCTTCAGGCTCTACAAACACCTGGTGCTTGGGCTTGTCTGAAAACTTGACAACCTTGTCTTCCATTGATGGACAGTATCTAGGTCCTACACCCTCCATCTTTCCTGCATACAAGGGAGACCTTGAAAGGTTATCCATTATTATCTCATGTGTTTTTGCATTTGTATAACACAGATGACATGGAATCTGATCAACTTCCACCTTGTCGTTCATGAATGAGAAAGGTATGATTTCGGGATCTCCATTCTGTATCTCCATTTTGTCAAGATCTATTGTATCCCTGTGTACCCTGGCAGGAGTACCAGTTTTGAACCTTTTCAACACTATGTCGTTTTCGATAAGGGATGCAGACAGTTCATTTGCAGGGAAAAGACCTCCGGGTCCTCCCTCGTAAACCACTTCTCCCATATATATCTTACCCTTGAGATATGTTCCTGTACATAGTATTGCAGATTTAGTCTCGAAGTAGGCGCCTGTCTTAGTATTTATTCCCACAATCTTGCCGTCTACCACATCTATTTCTGTTGCCTCGTTCTGCACAAGGTCCAGATTATATTCATCCTCTATTGCCTGCTTCATGGCAACATGATATATTCTCTTGTCAGTCTGAGCTCTTGAAGAATGTACTGCAGGACCCTTTGATGTATTGAGAAGTTTGAACTGAATCATAGCCTTGTCGGTTGCAAATGCCATTTGACCACCAAGGGCATCAATTTCCTTGACTATATGACCCTTTCCAGTTCCTCCTATTGAAGGATTACAGGGCATCATTGCCAGGGAATCAAGGCTGAGAGTTATCATTACCGTCTTCTTTCCCATTCTTGCAGCTGCAAGGGCTGCTTCACATCCGGCATGTCCGGCTCCTATTACTACTACATCATAGCTTCCCGCTATAAATCTTTTTATATCTTTCACTTGCTTATTCCTCCACTACTTACCTATACAAAACTCGGCAAATATTTTATCCATAAGGTCATCCCTAATGGATTCGCCTGTTATTTCTCCCAAGAATTCCAATGAATTCATAATATCCACTTCCAAACATTCCAGGGTAAGGGAGTTTTCTATGCTTTCAAGTACATCCTCCATAGACTTTTTAGACTTTTCCAGAAGGTGCTTGTGTCTCATGTTGCTTACTATTACATCGTCATCAACATCAAGGGCTCCCTTGAGGAATTCTTCCTTGATTTTGTTTTCTATAGATTCAAGTCCCTTATTACCCTTAATTGAGACTTTGATTATATCTTCTTTTATTTTCTGGAAGTTTTCAAAATCTATTTTTTCCTGAAGATCCGTCTTGTTTAAAAGATAAATAACCTTTTTATTCTGGATTTCCTTAATTATCATGATGTCTTCGCCTTCCAAATCCTTGGATGCATCAAATATCATAAGTATAAGGTCTGCCTCGTCTATCTTGTCCAGGGCTTTCTTCACTCCTATTTTTTCAACTTCATCGTCTGTATATCTTATTCCTGCCGTATCTATTATCTTAAGAGGCACACCAGCAAGATTAACAAATTCCTCTATTGTATCCCTTGTTGTACCAGGTATTTCAGTAACTATTGCCCGGTTTTCATTTAGAAGATAGTTCATAAGGGAAGATTTTCCAACATTTGGCTTTCCTAGAATTAGAGTTTTAATCCCTTCCTTATATATCTTTCCTGTATCAGCAGACTTAATAAGCTTATCAAAACGTTTTAATATTTCCCTGGAAATATTTTTGATATTTTCTATAGTCATCTCTTCTTCATCATATTCTGGAAAATCTATATTAACTTCAATCTGTGATGTAAGGTCCATGAGTGAAGATCTTATATCTTTGATTTCCTTTGAAAGCCTTCCTTCAAGCTGTCTCATGGAAAGATCGAAACTGTTCCTTGTTTTTGAACTTACAAGATCCATTACAGCCTCTGCCTGTGTAAGGTCAAGCCTTCCATTAAGGAACGCCCTCTTGGTGAACTCCCCTCTTTCAGCAAGTCTAGCACCTTTTGACATGAGTATGTTGAGTATCATTTCAACAGACACTATACCACCGTGACAGTTGATTTCAACTACATCTTCCTTGGTAAATGTATTTGGAGCTTTCATTGAAACAACCAAAACCTCGTCTGCCACCTTGTCAGTATCAGGATCCACTATCCATCCGTAATACATCATCCTGTTCTTAAGGTCAACAAGCTTCTTGCCATTCTTGCTTTTAAATATATCGTTCACAATGCTTACAGCATTCTTTCCACTTACTCTTACTATTCCTATCCCCGACATTCCGGGATAAGTAGCCGATGCCGCTATAGTATCTGTATTCATAAAAATCACCTCTTGTGAATATTTTCTACACTTATTAAAAATTTTAATACCATTCGAATTACATTATAACATGATAGCCTATTAATACCAATAATTCAAACTTCCAACCGACTCTGCAAAATAGAATTATATTGTAAAATAATGCAAAATCATATAATATTCCATAAATAAGTAAAATGGAAAGTATATGACTGTGAGTCGTTGCTTTGAGATATGTTGTTCAGACTTATAAAAAAACAAAAAGACATAATCGACGGAAAAGAAAATGGTTATATGGTTTTCATAAACGGAGTAATATTCAATAGCAACTATAAGCGACTGGAAGGATTTTTCAGCTAACCTGCTAAAGCTATTATTAATAATTACGAAGTGTAACCAAAAAATACCCGATATACACCGGGTATTTTATCTACTTTACGTCAATTATTACTTTTCTGTATGGTTCTTCACCTTCAGAGTATGTAATGATATCTTCTTCTTCTTGCAATGCCGAGTGAATTATTCTTCTTTCGTATGGGTTCATTGGCTCAAGCTTTATCTTCTTGTTATAGAATCTGGTCTTATCAGCCATTCTTTTAGCCAACTTTTTAAGAGTTTCTTCTCTCTTACTTCTGTAGTTCTCAACATCCACTATTGTTCTCACATAGCTTTGTCTTCCCTTATTGATTATAAGACTTAGTATATACTGTAGAGAATCAAGGTTCTTACCTCTCTTTCCTATCATTATACCCTTGTCCTTGTCGTTGATTTCATAAATATCAACATTCAAGACATCATTTTCAAGTTTTATTTCATATTTACAGTCCACATCCATTTTTTCAAGAAGTGTGTCCAGAAATCCTTTTGCTTTTTCTCTTGGTCCATCAACCACTGTAAGCTTGACTTTGGCTTTCTTTGAAATCAGTCCAAGGAAGCTTTTTGAAGGTTCCTGGATAATTTCTATCTCAACTTCATTTATATCTGCCTTAAGCTCTTCAAGTCCTTCACTTACTGCATTCTCAATAGTATCGCTTTCTCTCGTTATGAATTTCATTTCTGTTTAACCTCCAATACCTTTTTCCCGTTGTGCATGGTAATGTACTGTTGTGCCATTTGGAAACCGTTGCTAATTGCCCAATACAGGGTCAATCCTGCTGGGAAATTTAGTGCAAAGAAGAAAATCATGAAAGGCATCATTATAGTCATTGTATTCTGAGTAGCCTTCTGCTGATCACTTCCACCAGCCGGTGACTGGGCTGTAGTCATCTTGCTTGAGAAATAAGTTGTTACACCTGCTATTATGGCAAGTACAGGTACTGCAGCTCCTATGAAAGGTATCTCTGTTCCTATTCCTATACCGTTTATTTCACCTGTAGGAAGTAATGCATTGGCTGCATATCCAAGGTCTTTTATCCATAGGAAACTTTTGTTGATTGCATCAAAAGTAGCCTGGTCTCCGAATATATATTGTACAGGGTCTCTAAGTACATAGAAGAATCCTATCATAATTGGAAACTGAATTAATAATGGAAGACAACCACCTGCAGGATTTACATTGTATTCCTTGTAAAGTTCCATTGTTTTTCTATTAAGTGTTTCCGCATCATTCTTGTATTTTTCCTTAAGTTTTGCTATTTCAGGATTAAGTTCCTGCATAGCCTTCATTGACTGTGTCTGCTTCCTTGTTAGGGGCAAAAGTACAAATTTAAGTATCAAAGAAGATACTATTATTGCTAATGCATATGCTGATATTACCTCATTGTCAGCCACCGACAACAATTTGTATATATACTTAACTATCAGACCTATCGGTCTTGCTACTACCTGCATCTATTGAAACCTCCAGTTATATTAAAGGGTCGTATCCTCCAGGATTGAATGGATGACACCTTAAAATTCTTCTCAAACTTAAATCCATTCCCTTGAAAAACCCATATTTTTCAAATGCTTCCAGGGAATATTGGGAGCACGTGGGGTAAAACCTGCAGTTGCTTCGTCCGTTTCTTGAAGAATAATATTGATATATTTTAATTATACCTATCATTACCCGTTTCACTTTATTTTTCCTTCTTCCATGTTTTCGACTTTTTCAGCAGTCTCGTATAAGATTTCTCAAGTTTCCAGAAATCTGCATCCTTACAGTTCAATCTTCCCATTATTACTATATCGTATCCTGTTTCCACAGAATCAAAATGCTTTCTGACTAGTTCCTTTACTCTTCTTCTGAATCTGTTCCTGTCCACTGCCCTTTTCATTTTCTTTGCAGTGGTTATTCCAAATCTCAGCTTGTTGTCTCTTCTTTTTCTTACAAAAAGTACCAGATTATAATCCGAAAAAGATTTTCCTCTGTTGTATACCAATCAAAGCTCAACTTCGGTACCCTCAGC
>CAZFYP010000111.1:0-9650 GCA_964523535.1 uncultured Clostridia bacterium | reverse complement strand
TAAACAGGATAGTTTACGACATCACTTCAAAGCCACCGTCAACTATCGAGTGGGAGTAAGAATAAAAAAACCTATAACCCTATTAAAACAAGGGTTGTAGGTTTTTTTGCTTTCATGGTTGCTTGGATTTTACACAGATTATGTTACATTATCTCGAAAGTCTTAGATATTGGAAGTATGCTTTTTTCTATATGAATTTGGGGTCAATCCAGTAGAGCCCTTAAACATTTTGGAAAAGTACTGTTGGCTTTGAAAGCCTACTTTTAATGAAATATCTTGTATAGACTGATATGTTTCTTTTAGGAATTGATAAAAAATTACACAAGGCACTTGGTATAAAACTATACTGAGTGTCTTTTTTCATTGCTTAATGAGTAAAACAGCATAAGATCTTGAAGTGCGGGTAATATAAAGTTAAGTAGCTAAAGAAATTGGTGGAGAAAGGTTTGGGTTAATGGAATAAGCAGTTGAAATTTTTTATTAATGAGTATATAATTCTTTTATCAGTTTTTTAGTATATTAATTATGGAGTATTTATAGAGTAATGGATAGAAATAGATTGTTTTTAGTGATTAGTTTTTCAATCATTTTCGGATGGATTATGTCATTTCCATACGAAGGACCTGTAATGTATGCCCTGGCAGGTGATAATGGAATAGATGGAGTGGCACTGAATATATTAACGGTATTCATGCACTTTTTGGGACTGTTTGCTGGAAGATTCATAAGCAAGGATATATTGGCATCCAAACGAAATATTCTTGTGTGCATTGGAGCTTCCATTCCACTCAGCCTTGTAATTCCTTTTGTTTCAACCAGTGTTTGGACTTTTATTATTCCTGTTGTTTCATGTCTTACGGGTATATCCATCACATCCTTCGGACAATTTTTAAAGGCTTATGTCCTTCCTGGACTGAGGACCAGGACTGTTGCCGATATCCTGATTTACGGCAATATAGTTCTAATATTAGCACACATATGTGCCAACAACATTACACCCATGTCTAGCTTTGTATTGATAGAGATACTTCTGATTATTGGATTTGTCTGTGTAATGAAAATCAATACAGGTGATATTGATCATAGTGAAATTAAAAACAAGATTGAAGACAAGATATCATTGAAAAAATACTGGATTCTCTTCCTTTTCATATTTGTCATAACAATTAATTCGGGAATTATGTTTCAAGTAATATATCCTTATTTTGGAGAATTTGTTTTATTGACCAGCATATATACCAATGTTCCATATATATCGGCAATTTTCCTGTTGACCAGGGTAATTAAAATCAACAAATTCAAATATTTGTATATTGGACTAGCCTTATGGGGTGTGACCTTCATAATATTTGCATTTACGGGACAAACGGCA
The DNA here is from genome assembly GCA_964523535.1 of uncultured Clostridia bacterium. Lineage (GTDB taxonomy): Bacteria > Bacillota > Clostridia > Tissierellales > Dethiosulfatibacteraceae > Dethiosulfatibacter. Next base: position 8,278 of record CAZFYP010000111.1, on the reverse strand, counting down.
TTAAGTTTTGTCATTCTATGTACTTTCATGTTGTTTGCCTGTGGTATATTCGATATATTCTGGTGGAGTGTAATGGCAAGTAACTTCGATAGTGTTCATAACCCGTCCTCATTACTGGGTCTTGGGTTATCCATTAATGTGCTTGGTGTCTGGGTTGGAGGCTTGATTGGAAATTTTTTGATGTCAATAGGTGTTGATAAACAGGAATTATCACTTATGGGTATTTTGGTTGTGTTAATATCACTGCTAATAATACTGCCCTTGAACAACAGGCTATCCAACTTCATTGAACATAGCGAGTTCCTTGTCAAACTTCATTTCATGAATGGTAAAAAAATCAAGACCTTCAACGAAGAAGTACAGGAAACTTTATCCAAAAGGGAATTTGAAGTGTACAATCTTTTGATAATGGGTAAAAGCGATAATCAAATAAGTGAAGAATTATGTATAACAAAAAATACAATCAAGACCCACAACAGGAATATTTATAAAAAACTAAAAGTGGCAAATAGAATTGAACTCATTGAAAAAATATCTGAAATCTCTTGATTCATTAAAAACTAGCAGATGGTCCTTATTTGGACCATTTTTTTATTGTTTGGGTATAGTTAACTTTTTTGTTAAAAAAGTGTTAAATTATACCTAAAAAGTTAAAATCACCCCTAAAAAAGCAAAAATCACCCCTGTCTAATACTATCTTATATAGCAAATATATAATAAAGTAGTAACTGGATAATAAAAATCGGGATTCATCCATTGTCTGGATTTTGCATGTAATGGAATTAATACTAAAGATTTAAAGGATGAGGGAGGAAGTTTAATAAGTGGTAAACCAAATCAGGCGATAGTTTGTGTATTCCCGAGTTAAAAAAAATTTAAAGGAAAGGTGAGTTATTAACAGATGAGAAAAATAATTGCAATAACACTAAGCATACTCTTGATGTTCAGTATGATAGCAACAGGTGAAACAACAGTAGCAACAAACCTTAATGAAAGTGATATAGATGGACACTGGGCATTTGAATCCATGTCCACTTGGATAGATAAAGGTTTGGTAAAAGGATATACGGATGGGACCTATAGACCTGACGGTAATATTAGCAAGGCTGAATTCATTACACTGATCAACAGGATACTTGGATATTATGAACAAGGTGATGACAACTATGATGATATAGCTGAAAGCGAATGGTTCAGTGAAGAGACAGCAATAGCAAAAAACAATAACTATATGGACTGGTATTGGCAAGAAGACTTATTACCAAACCAGAATATTACAAGAGAAGAAGTGAGTGCAATACTTGCTTGCATAACAAACATAAATGCTACAGAAGACTTGACTGCAATAGATGGTTTTGACGACAAGGATCAAATATCGGAATGGAGCATTGAATATATTGATGCCATAGTCAACAAAGGATATATGAAGGGTTATGAAGATAATACACTTCGTCCTGCTGGTGAAATTACCAGAGCTGAAGCAGTAACCATGATAGACAGAGTCGTCGGTGTATTGATTGACCAAGAAGGAATATATGGACCCGAAGAAGAATCTGAAACAATAGACAACAACCTTACAATAACTGTAGAAAATGTTATTTTACAAAATACTGTCATAACAGGTGATCTTATACTTGCTGCAGGAATCATGGATGGAGATGTTGAACTAGTTAATGTAACCGTTGAAGGACGAACCATAATAAATGGCGGCGGTGAGAACTCCATAAGATTCACAAATTGTGATTTGGGAGAAGTTATTGTATTAAAGATTGGTGGAAACATAAGAGTAGTGTCTACAGACAGCAAAATAGGAAGAATGATACTACAATCCGGTAGTAGACTTGAAGGTGATTTTTCAGATGTAGAAGTACGAGTTCTTAAGCCTGGGGAAGAGGTAGAATTTGACGGAAGTTTTGAAGAAGTAACCCTAAAGGCAACAGTAAAGATGACTCTGGATGATAAAGGTCATGTGGAATTATTGACAGTATCGGAAAGCGGCAGTGGATCAGAGATAGACCTGCAAGTAGCGTCAAGAGTTGATAAACTGGTTTTTGAAGGAGCGGCAGATGTTACAGGAAAGGGAACTATAACAAGAGCAATTGTCAAAGCAGATGGAGCAACAACGGAACAGGAAGTAGGACGAAAGAGTGTATTTCCAGGTATAGATGGTAGCGGAGTGAAAGAAGAGGAATCAAGTTCTTCAGGAAGTTCAAGCAGTTCTGATTCAGCAGCACCGGTGCCGGGAGATAGTGGAATACTAACAACATCTGCAATCCTTGACGATTCCATGGTATTGAGCTGGACCCTAGCTACGGACAACAAGACAGAACAAGAGGATTTGGAATATCTGGTATACTATTCAACAAGTGACAATATCGATACAGTTGACAATGCAGAAACAAACGGTACGGCAATTGGAAGCTATTCTGTCGATATTGATACAATTAAAGTAATTGAATTAAGTGAGGGCACAACATATTATTTCAATGTAGTGGTAAAAGATGAAAAAGGAAACAAGAGTGTATATGGGTCGATCAGTGAAACTACAATTGACATTGGTAGCGGTACTATGGATGACCCATACAAAGTCGTGTATATCGAAGACCTTGCTAAAATAGGAACAGGAACAGATGGATGGGGTCTTGATAAGAATTATACTCTGATGAACGATTTGGACTTTGATGATGAAAAAAGCTATACAAGTGGACTTGTGGATGACAGTTTTAACACTGGTGCTGGGTGGCAGCCGATTGGTGATGATACTAATAATTTTACCGGATCATTTGATGGTAATAATAAAACCATATCAAACTTGTATATCAATGAATCAGATGTAAGCTATAAAGGATTATTTGGAGCGACAAGTGGTGGAGCAATCAGTAATTTAGTAATTGTAGATAGTGATATAAACGGTTCTTATCGTGTAGGAAGTATGGTTGGATATGCTAATGGAACGACCATATCAAATTCTTATGCAACAGGAATTATAAATGGTGGCAGTAGTTTAGGTGGATTGGTTGGTGCTTGTGATAATTCAACAATGGCTGATGTTTATGCTATGGTAGATATCAAAGGAAATAGCTATATGGGAGGATTGACTGGAGTATGCAGTAACACAACTATAGTGGATAGCTATGCTACTGGAGATGTTACTGGAGATGAGATAAGCAACAATGGAGTTGGTGGATTAATAGGACATGCAAATAGTAGTATCATAACAGGTAATTATGCCAAAGGAGACGTTACTGGCTGGGGAGAAGTAGGTGGCTTAATAGGTTATAATAAGGCGACAACAGTAGACAGCTGTTATGCCCAAGGTAAAGTATCTGCTGGCGGAAACAGTGTAGGAGGCCTGATTGGCTGGAACATGAACAATTCAACAGTTAAAGGCAGTTATGCAACAGGTGATGTTTCGTCTTACAATTCCATGAGTGATTTAATTGGCGGACTGGTAGGATTCAACTATAGCGGTGGAACGGTTTTCAATAGTTATGCCATAGGAGATGTAAGTGGAAATCTGAAAGTTGGCGGTCTTCTGGGTGAGGCACAAAGCAATGTCTATAATTCCATTGCTTTCAACTACAATGTAACAGCAGCAAATTATTTGGGAAGAGTGATTGGAAATCAAAATGGTGGTATTGGAATAAATACTCATGCCTTTTTAGATATGGCAATTGCCGAGGCTGGTGGAACATACGATTCCGGAAGTGACATGACACATAACCAGTTCAAAGATACAGCTTTCTATGGTGATGACAGCAAGTGGGATACCTCAAGTGGAGAAAAGTGGGATTTTACTGATGATGTAGATGGTGAAGGCTATTGGAAAATCAAGAGTGATAGACCAGTCTTGTATCTTGGTAATGGTGACGGCAATACAGATAATGACCCACAAGTTGGTGACGATGACGGTTTGTTGCCAGACATTACTCCACCAACACCTGGTGATTCAGCCAATACAACAACATCTGCAATTACTGTGGATTCAGTGACACTGAGCTGGACAAAGGCTACAGACAACAAGACAGCAGAGGTTGACCTTGAATATCTTGCATTTTATTCAACCAGTGACAACATAGATACCGTTGAAAATGCAGAGTCAAATGGAAGTGCTGTAGGAAGTTATACAATAGATATAAACACAGTCGATATTGATGGGTTGGATGAAGCTACAACATATTATTTCAATGTAATAGTAAAGGACCAGCCAGGAAATAAAGGCATCTATTCCACAAGTAGCTGCAAGACAGCTATTGATATGGGAAGTGGTACTTCAGGTGATCCATATAAGATCAGGTATATTGAAGACTTGGCAAAAGTGGGAACAGGAACAGACGGCTGGGATTTGAACGATCATTATGTATTGATGAACAATCTGGACTTTCAAATTGCCGCCAGCTATGAATCGGGTAGTGTAGATCCTGCTTATACAACAGGAAGTGGTTGGAATCCAATCGGTAGAAGTGGTAATTTTGCTGGTACCTTTGATGGTGATGGATATACCATATCTAATTTGTACATAAACAATGGTACAGCTACAGGAATTGGACTCTTTGGTTTTACAGAACAAGCAGATATTAAGAATCTTGGTCTTGTTGATTGCAATATAACGGGAAAAGAAAAGGTAGGAAGTCTTGTAGGACAATTATACTATTCAAAAGTAACGACCTGTTATGCAACAGGTATGGTTAATGGTAACTTAACAGACAGTAATTACCTGGGTGGATTGGTTGGATGGAGTGAATATTCAGCTATAAAGAAAAGCTATGCAGAAAGTAATGTTAAAGGCTACGGTTATATAGGAGGTCTAGTTGGTTACAACTATAATCAATCAAGTATTGCCGACTGTTATACTACAGGTATTATATCAGGAAACTACCGTTTAGGAGGCATAGCTGGAGAGATGAGTGGAGCTACTATTGCATACAGTTATGCTAAAGGTAATGTTATAGGAATTGGTCTTGGTGTAAATGATTTTGTAGGAGGTTTGGTTGGGTATATGAACAGTAATGCAAGAGTTACAAATAGTATAGCCTTTAATAATTCTTTGACAACATCAGGTTTCAACATAGGAAGGATATCGGGAAATACTGCAGGTATTTATCTCAATAACTATGGCAGTATCTTAATGCTTTTAAATGGTGTTTCTGCAACTACACCTGTAGCAATTAGCAAGGATGGTGCAGATATAACTCCTAATGATTTTGCTAACAGCATTTTCTATGAAACTGACATTAATTGGGCAGATATAATCAACGAAGACGGAAATAGAGATGGAGATCCCTGGGATTTCACTGATACTTGGGAAATCAAGTTAGGTACAGATAGTCCGACTCTTAAGTAAATAACTATGAAAGTATAAAGATACCAATGAATCCGCAACCTTTTTAGAAATTTAAGGGATTGCGGATTTTTACTTATTATAGGCTAATAATTAATTTCACTTTACATATACTAGGCAATTTGTTATAATTGACTCAGTATTAATCATATGCTCATTACCGAGTCTCGTGGCCTAAGGATTTCCATGGATATGAGACCGAAGGGTATGGTTGGAAACGATCATGCCTCCCGTTTGGAAAGGTAAAGGAGAAACAAGAGGCTTATTGTCCATGTTCTTTTTTGCGAACATGGACTTTTTTTATTTATCGGTTGGACTGATTCAACCGATAGACAATTTGAAGGGCTTGTTGGGCTTAAGATTTTAATAATTATTCTAGGGAGAATTACAATGAAAGAAATTTCCATGATGGAAGGTATAAAGTCAAGATTTATAGAATTGGTTAAGAAGAAGGATTTGATGAATGAAGAAATATCAATAGAGGCAAAGGTTCTTACGACAGAAGAAGCCATAGGTAATCCAAAAAGAAGAGATTATCCCCTTGTCAAGGGTAAGGAAAAGCTTATGCAGGCTGAATTCAAGGGTTCTATAGGTCAAGCCTTTACAGATGCCCCCTGCGACTTCAGGGGAAGAGTTAAAGAAATTATGGAACTTCCTTTGGATTCCAACCGTGAAAGAGCCATATTCATAGCCTCTGTCAATGCAATTATGAACTATCTGGGAGTGTCCTCCAATACCATACACTGCAAGGATGAGGAGCCTGAGTACTGTGCTGAAAAACTAGCAGAAAGCATAAAGGAGAAATTCGGCAATCCCAAGATAACACTTGTAGGCTACCAACCTGCATTCCTGGAGAATCTTTCCAATAATTTCACAATAAGGGTATTGGACCTTGATGATGAAAAGGTTGGTACAAAAAAGAATGGCGTCCTAATTGAGGATGGAAATGAAAGCTTTGAGGATGCTATAGGATGGTGCGATCTGCTTGTAGCTACTGGAAGCACAGTGGTTAATGATACACTTTCAAATTTCACTGAAACGGGAAAACCAACCCTGTTTTTTGGAACGACAATATCCGGACCGGCCTGTTTGATTGGCCTGGAACGGTTTTGTGAATACTCAAAATAAAAGGAGAAGAGAATGATTAAGAAAAGACTTTTAGCTCTTGTTCTTGTTTTGTTTCTTGTTCTGTCTGTAATGGCAGGATGTACAGGAAGCAATGCAGAGGACACCAGTGGAAATCAGGACAGCAACGACAGCGAAGAAAACACTGCCCTTGTTGAGGAAAACACAGAAAATGAAGGAGAAACACTAATAGTTTACTGCGGCGCAGGACTTAGGAAGCCTATGGATGAAATAGCCCAGAACTATGAGGAAGAGTTCAACGTAAAGATTGAATACTCATATGCAGGGTCAGCCCAAAACCTGAGCCAGATTGAACTTATGCAGGAAGGAGACCTTTATGTTCCTGGAGCATATTCATACTATGAGTCTGCTAAGGAAAAAGGCTTAACGGAAGAAGATGCAAAGATGGTTGTCTATCACATTCCTGTAATAGGAGTGCCTGCAGGAAATCCTGCCAACATTACCTGCCTTGCAGATTTGGCAAAGCCGGGAGTAAAGGTGGTTCTTGGAGACGAAAGGTCTGCAGCAATAGGAAAAGTATCACAGAAGATGCTTAAGAAGAATGGAATACTTGAACAGGTTGAAGAAAATGTAGTTGCAAAGGATGCAACTGTCAACGAGGTATTGGTCCATGTGGCAATGGAACAGGCCGATGCATGTATAATCTGGGAAGACAATGCAAGTGGTGTTGAAGAAGTTGAAATAGTTGAAATAGCTGAAGAAAACAACATGATCAAGACCATACCCGTTTGTGTTCTAACATTCTCAGAGAAAAAGGATGCAGCAGATCAGTTTTCAGATTATCTTGTATCAGATCAAGGTGTAAAAATCTTTGAAAAACACGGATTCAAGGCAATAGCAGAATAGTGACGGAAAGGATGTTCTATGGAATATAATGCCGGCAATAAGGAAAAATATAATTCGGCTTTCTTTACAAGAAATATCAAGATAAGAAATATGATGTTCAAGACAACACTCTACTTGTCCATAATCATTGTACTGGCATTGATAATAGCTGCAGTTTCAAATGTACTCATAAGAGGCTATGCAGGCCTTGGTGAAAGTATCAGGTCGCCTGAAATAATCTTTTCACTGAAACTCAGCCTATTTACTTCGGTGATATCGACGGCATTGTGTATTATCTTTGCAGTACCCATTGCATATGGTCTGGTCAAGGTTAAATTCCCAGGCAAGATTGTTGCCAATTCAATACTAAACCTTCCTCTTTCGCTTCCACCAGTGGTATCGGGTGTTTCCCTCCTTATGCTTTTTGGAGGGACTGAATTTGGAAGAAGCTTGGCGGACTTGGGACTTAAATTTGTATTCGATGTAAAGGGTATAATACTTGCACAGTTCTTTGTAAATATTTCATATATGCTAAGAATTGTAAAATCAACGTTGGAAGACATAAATCCCAGGCTTGAATTTGTAAGCAGAACCTTGGGATGTACTCAAATGCAAAGCTTTTTCAAGGTTACACTTCCTCTTGCCAAGAATGGTCTCATAGCGGGAATCGTAATAACCTGGGCCAGGGCCTTAGGAGAGTTTGGAGCTGCACTGATGCTTGTAGGTGCAACAAGAATGAAAACCGAGACACTTCCTGTTTCCTTGTTCCTCAATATGTCTACTGGAGATTTGAAGCTGGCCATGGCATCTGCATCAATAATAATAACCGTTTCGATAGTGTCGCTGCTTATTTTTGAAATCATTGAACTTAAGAATAAGAGCATTTCAAAAATAGGATGATTTAAAGGAGAGGCAAATGATTGAAATTATTGATTTAAACAAGACCCTTGGCGATTTCAAGCTGAG
>CAZFYP010000110.1:0-9654 GCA_964523535.1 uncultured Clostridia bacterium | reverse complement strand
TTCTGTCCTCAAACTTTTCTACCCTTATTCTTGATTTTTCGACCTTTTCTTCCTTAAAGTATACTGATGAGCATTTTCTGACACATGCTCCGCAGCCTATGCATTTTGATTCGTCTTTTATGAGTCTTCTCATTTTTACTATTTCTCCCATATAAATTTTTTTGGCACGTTTTAATTACCTTCACCCATTGAAATCATTGGATTATTTTACTTTATATATCATTATTCTAAACCTTTTTGCTACAATTAAGTCAAGCTTTTTATTTTAATTTGTATTTCGCAGGAACGTTCCTGATTTTCATCGGTAATTGTTGAATCTACCTGCATAAAACACAATGGATCACCGTCTATTTCAAGATTGTTTTCATTAATATAGTCAATAAGTACATCATAGGCTTTCTGGTTATAGCTATGACCCTTGTAATAAACACTGACATAATCACCTGCTTCAAAAACATTTCCACCATCCAGGAGATTATATGTAAAGATAAATGGTGTTCTTTCCATGTCTGAAAACTTGCTTCCAGCTTTGTAGTTTTTAAAAACCCAGCCTATTCTATTGGTTGCAATAATTGGACTTACTCCATTCAAGGCTTTCTCAAGCATGGACCATCCATAACACATATCCTGTTCCCCTTTCAAGCCATGGTCATACATGATATTGTATCTTTTTTCTACAGTTTTTATTACCGGGGTAAATTCTTCTTTACTTTTCATTATCATTTCTAGAAATTTCAGTTTCTTTTTTAAGGCACTTTCAATTTCACTTAATTCATTCATTTGATTTTCAACATCCTCTAAAGCGCCAATAAGAACATCCCTGGTTTTATCAAGATTTCTATTTTCAAAATAATTTTTTATATGATCAAGAGAAATACCAAGTTGTCTAAGTTCCTTTATTGTTCCAAGTTTTTCATATTGTGTAATGGAATAGTATCTATAACCATTATTCTTATCAATTACATCAGGTTTTAAAAGTCCTATTCTATCATAGTGTCGAAGTGTTTCTGACGTAGTACCACGCAATTTTGCAAATTCTGAAATTGTGAATTTTTTCATTTTATACATCCTCCAATTATGTTTAAGGTCATTTTATATTCTGCATAGTCCTTTGATGTATATTGTCTTCCCCTATAATAATATAGTACTATTATAAAACAATTATAGAGCATTGTCTCCATCCTTATAATTATATTTTACAAGTATTAAGACTATGTCCTATATTTTGATAAAACTCCACACAATAAATGCAAACGTTTGCATTTATTGTGTCAAAAAATATCTTAATTGTATTCTTATCATCCCCCAATTTTAGTATTTTGAAATCCTTTAACCTGAAACATTTTTACAAATTCTTTCATTTCCTCATCACTTGGTCTAGTCAAGTTGATGCCCTTATATTCTCTAGCTAACTTGTCATATCGATTGGATCCCATGCTGTGATAGGGTAATAAATTAATTTGAGCCGGTTTAATATTGTTGTCCAATAGGTACTCAATAATTTTTTCCATACCTTCTTCTGATCCATTAACCTCTTTTATGACAGGTATTCTAATGTAGATGCGCGCTCCATCAGATGATAATTTATTTAAATTCTCCAATATAAGCGTATTGTCTCTACCTACATATTGCTTATGCATTTCATTATCAATCACTTTAATATCATATAAAAATGTATTTACATAAGGTAAAATTCTCTCGAAGTTTGAATACTCTGTATATCCACAAGTATCAATTGTTATAGAAATTCCTAGCTCAAAGAGTCTTGTAAGCAATTCTTCTATGAAATCCATATCCATGGTCATAACCTCTCCACCTGACAAAGTTACTCCACCACCTGATTCTTCATAAAAATCCTTATCCTTCATTACTTCCTTGATAAGAGTTTCCACATCATATTCCTTACCCGAAATATTTCTTAAATTATAGATGCAATGGTCGACGCACGAGCCACATGCATTGCATTTCTCCCTGTCTGTATATGCTTTATTATCCTTAAAGGATATGGCACCATTTGGACATGAATCTATACAGGATTTACATCCAAGGCATTTTTCCATATCAAACATTAACTCTTGTCCATAATCTTGTGTTTCCGGATTATGACACCAAAGGCAACTTAGTGGACAACCCTTAAAAAACACTGTAGTGCGTATCCCATCTCCATCATGAATGGAGAATTTCTGTATACTTGTTACTTTTGGCATCCTTATCCCCTCCTAAAAAGTTTCTTGTTCCCTTCGTGCAATAATTTCGTCCTTCATAATATCAGTCAGGTTATTAAAATAATCACTATAACCGGCAATACGAACTATCAAGTTATTGTATTCTTCCGGATTTTCTTTAGCAGCCCTTAATTCATCACCGGTAACTACATTGAATTGCATATGGAAACCATTGGATTTAAAGTAAACACGTACTAGCTTTGTAAGCATTTCAAGTCCATTTTCATTTTCAAGCAACTTTGGAGAAAACTTTTGATTAAGCAGTGTTCCACTTGTAGATGCCTGGTTAAGCTTCGCCGCACTTTTTACTATTGCCGTAGGTCCGTTGGTATCTGCTCCTTGTACTGGTGAAATTCCCTCTGATAATGGCATACCTGCTTTACGTCCATCTGGTATTGCACCGGATACCTCTCCAAAATAAATATGACAGGTAGTTGGAATATACATTGCTCTATGATGACCGCCACATACTGTAGGTCTACTATCTATTGCATCATGTACAATATTGAATATCTTATCAATGAATACATCTGCATCATCATCATCGTTACCATATTTCGGTGTTTTTGTTAAAAACATGTTTCTTTCCTTCTCATATCCTTCAAAGTCATTATTTAATATTTCAAGCATATAGTCCATATCCATGTTTTTATCTTCAAATATGTGTTTGTTAAGAGAAGAAAGTGAATCAATAAGGCTGCCAAGTCCAACAATCATAATATAACGTGTATTGTAACGTGGTCCACCATCATTATAGTCTTTTGCTCTTTTAATACAGTCATCAAATGTAATACTTGTAAAAGGTGCCGGCATATAACGTGCATAAATTTGTTCTATAATATTGTTACCTTCTATTTTTACATCTACAAAATATTTAATTTGCTTTTCATAGGCATCCATCAAATCTTCCATATTAGCAAATTCTCTAGGATCGCCTGTTTTGGGACCTATTTGTTTGCCTGTTGAAGGATCTACACCATTATGCATGGTAACTTCAAAAACCTTGATCAGGTTAAAGTATCCTGTTTCAATATCTGCTTCCTTACCAAAGGCTGATGGCTCTGCACACCCTGAAACACCACCTTCTCTTGCATCCTGTACACTTTTTCCTTGACGTATCAAAGATTCTATTGCACATTCATTATTAAATATGGAAGGTAATCCTGTCCCTCCTCTAATAACTCTTGCTGCTTCCACTAACAATTTATCTGGATTTTTGTAACTGGTTAATACACTCATAGATGGTTGAACAAGCTCTAAATCATCTAATACTTCAAGCATTAAATAAGATATTTCATTTGACCCATCACTTCCATCAGGATTTATTCCACCAATATTCATATTGCAAAAGTCAGTATAGGTAGCACTTTCTTTCAATGTTACACCTACTTTTGTCGGTGCTGGCTGGTTATTGAACTTAATCCAAAAGCTCTCTAAAAGTTCCTTTGCTCCATCTCTATCAAGCATTCCTTTTTCTACATCATTTTTATAGAAAGGATAAAGATGTATGTCCGGTCTACCAAGGGTACATGCATCCCATGGATTTAGTTCTGTTATAATACCTACATGTATAAACCAATACATTTGAAGTGCTTGTCTAAAGGTCGTTGGAGCATTTGCCGGTACATTATCACAATCTGCTGCAATTTGAAGCAAGTCTTTTTTCCATCCTTCATCTAATGTTTGATCTGCCAGTTTACGTGCATAAGCTGCATATCTATTTGCATAAATTATAATTGCATCACAGCATATGTCCATTGCTTTTAATTGTTCTTTCTTCTGGTTGGCTTCAAAATCATTTAGATAGTCTATTTCTTCCAATCTTTGTTTTATATCATTTTTAAAATCAAGCATCCCTTTTTTAAATATTTTACCATCTACAATAACATGTCCCGGTGCACGCTGTAGCATGAATTCAGTAAATATACCTGCATCGAAGCAGTCATTCCATTTAGCCGGCATCTCTTTCATAATTATATCATTAATAGTTCTATCTTTCCAAAATGGTATAATTGTGTCCTTTTGAACTTGATTGGCTTCCTCTGATACTCGATAGAAAGTTCTTTCTCTTTTATCAAGTTGTTCAAAATCTTCTAAGGTGTGACAACAGATTTCAGGATATGTTGGTGTAGCTTGTGGACTTGGACCACGTTCACCAACTATAAGTTCACCTTCATTTATAACAAGCTCTTTATTCTCTAGAATATGTTTAAATGTCAATGCCCTAAGTTCAGTTATTGAAACTTTACCTTGATATTTTTTATATGCTTCTGTTACGAGTTCAGCTCTTTCTATTGATATTGAAGGTTCAATTCCTACACTTTGTTTACGTAATTTCTTTATTCTTTCATTCATTCCTAATTGCTCTATTGTTTTCATAAAATTCTCCTTTTATCATCTTTTATATGATTTTCCCAAATACTCTTATATTGGATATCTACTATTATTGATATCCTAATTCTAAACCTTTTTGTAACAATTAAGTCAAGGATTTTATTTTCCCTAATGTAATAAATCAGTACACCAAGCCTTTTTCAATATAAAATAAAGCTCCCTTCTGTCTGATTTTGTCGACAAACAAATCACAACATGAAAGGGAGCTTTCTTTTTATATTTGTATCACAATACTAGACTAATATAAGAGATGCATACAAACAGCTGCAAAAGGCATGGCAATAAAAAATCTCAAAATTGTTATAATACACACATCTTTAAGTTTAACTGGTATGCCAAACATAATCATTGGAAGTATGGTTTCTGATAGATAGAGTATTTGTAGCATTGAAACCATGACAACAAAGAAGCCTGTAGCAGAAGGGACACTAGCGCCAGATGCTACTATTACGGGAATCACTATATCTAAAAGTCCTGTTAATATTGCTACTGCAGCAGTCCCTGCTTCAGGAACACCCAATATTGAAATTATAGGAACTAAAGGTTTGCTAAGTATATCGAATACAGGTGTAAACTCGAATATAGCCATTCCAATAGTACCGAAAACGAACATCATAGGTAAGATTTTAAAGGTAACCCCTGTTGCTTCAATAAAGCCTCTACCCACTGCCAATAAAGGATTGCCTGCTTCATCTGCTGCTATCAGTGCATCCTCAAAACCTTTTTTTATCTGTTGTCCGCTAAATTTACAATTATCTTTTCTCATTTTTTCAGTCTGCTCTGTACCGTCAGCATATGTATCTGGATAGTTTTTAATAGGATATATCCTACCCAATATAGCTGCCATAATAAAACTGATAGCAAAATACATAAGGAAAATTATACTGAACTTATCTACTAAGCCTACTATACCTACCAAAAAGATACAAAAGCCTATGGAGTTAATACTGAATGATGAGGTAATAATAACAGCCTCTTTCACAGTATATTGTTTATTCTTGTACAAAGTTGACGTCAGGTACATCCCTGCTACCGCTGCCGTTAAAATAGATGTAATACAATCTAAAACACTTTTGCCAGGAACATTGAAGGCAGGCCTCATAATAGGCTCTAAAAATGCACCCGTAAAATTAACCAGTCCATAGAATGCAAAGAGAGGCATGATAGCACCTGCGACAGGTATTATAGTTAAAGCTGAAGCTACCAACTCTTCAAGGACAAGTACCCCTGTATTCTGATCATAAAGAGCTTCTATCCCTACTTGAAAGTATATCATTAGTGCTATTACCGTTGCTACCACATACATTACTACTTGGAACATTGGATCCTCTTTAAAAAATTCATAAAGTCGACCTTTTTTTGCAATTTTGGTTGAATAAAACCAACCTATAAATATTACTGGGGGACTAAATATACAGATAGGTATTAAAAGATCTCCCAAAATTCTGACTTTTAATGTTTTATACAGTATCTCAAATATGTAAACATCTTGGAACTTAAAAAAGAAACACGCAATTCCCGCTAGGGAACATAAAATAAACAGTAGCATTGCTCTAGTACGAGAACCCTTTAACATTACTTTATCTTCATTGATACTTTCACTCATTTTTTAATTCTCCCTTTCTCTTTAGAATTTGATGATTAGTATAAATATATTATACTATTTATTCTATCTCAAACTTGGCACTTGAATGTACCCTGTGCCAAGTGTATTTTTGAAAATTATTGCCATCAGCCTTTCAGTTTCTTATTGTATGAAAGAATAGCCGCAAATTCACGAAGTATTGCCTGAGATGCATACATGGTGATTTCTGATGAATCATATGCTGGTGCAACTTCCACTAAATCCATTCCTACAATATTGACGCCCTTTAATGATTTTTGTAATAACTCAATAGTTTCTTGTGTTGTAAAGCCGCCGCACTCAGGTGTTCCTGTTCCCGGAACATAGGCAGCATCCAAAAAGTCAATATCAAGAGAAACGAATACAGGACTGTCTCCTACAGTTTCCTTGATTTGTTTTGCACAAGCTTCAATCCCCGTATTATGAATCTCCTTTGCTGTAACAACGGTAATTCCATTTTCTCTGGCATATGTATAATCATCATCAGAGTCTATTGGACCACGCATTCCAACTTGAATTGATGAACCTTTTTCTAAACATTCTTGCTCTACGGCAAGTCTAAACGGTGTATCTTGGTTTATTTTAGTTGTACCATCCCTATTTGGAGCATCCCATGTGTCGGTATGTGAATCAAAATGTATAAGTGCCAGTTTTCCATATTTTTCTTTTAAAGCTCTCATTTCCGGATAAGCCAAAGTATGATCACCACCAACACCTATTGTAACTACATCATTTTCTATAATTGACAACAATGCACTTATAACATTATACATATCCTCATGAACTTCTCCAGTTAAAACATCAATGTCACCATAATCAATCATTTTAAAGTTTTCCAATATGTTAATGTCAAGTTCCTCATGATAGGGTTTGCAATTTCCATACTTTCTTAAAACTCCAGGACCAAAACGTGCTCCAGATCTGCTTAATGTACCTGCATCATATGGCATTCCATATATAACACAATCAACATCATCTGTAATTTCTTTTGAGTAGTCTGCACCTAAAAATGTATAAATTCCAGTATAATTATCTTGATCCAACAATCTCATTTTCATTCTCCTCCTTTATTTGTTTTCTTTTTGCAAGGCCAACTAGAAATTCATTTATATTCGAAACAGCTGCTTGTGATGTGATATTCATTGGATCATATGATGCTGATAAATCAACAATATCAAAAGCAACTGTATTAAGTTCTTTAGCTATACCACGTAAAATCTTGTTTAAGTATCTTGTTGAAAATCCTCCTACAACCGGTGTTGTTACAGCTGGAGCGTATATAGGATCTAAAAAACTCATATCATAAGTTATAAAACAAGCAGAATCTTTTACAACTTGTAAAATATCATTAACAACATCAGATGCTGTCATTTTATGCATTTGCGCCGCAGTAAGAACCTTAACTCCTAAATCTTTACCATAATCACATTCTGACTTGGAATCATAACCACCTCTAATACCCAGCTGAATAGAATTTTCAGGTATAATCAATTTTTCTTCAATAGCCCTAATGAAAAAAGTTGAATCATCATATTTTTCTTCACAATCACGGCAATCTCTTGAGCTGTCAAGATGTACAAGTGCTACTGGACCATACTTTTCTTTTACTGCTCTTAGTTCAGCAAGTGTAGATAATTGTCCGCCGCCAATACCAATTGGAAGTATGTCATAATCAATTATAGATTTTACAAATTTTTCTATTTCATCAAGGGAAGATTTTTTATAACCAAAGTCAATATCCACATCTCCCATATCTGTCCCCGTCAAATAAGAGGGAACGTTTACATGGAAGATATCACTATATCCCATTTTATCAATAGGTGAATAATCTTCTCTGATAGATGCGGGGGCATTTCTTGTTCCACCTCTATTTATTGAACCTTCTTCAAAAGGCATACCATAAACTGCATAGTCTACTTTTGATAAATTCTCTAGTTTGTTATTTATAGTTTGACTCACCATATTACTCCTTTCCTAAACCATCAGATGTTTTAATGTTAGCTTTTTCAAAATCAGTCAATGCAATAAATTCAGATGCTGAATTCGATTCTGATATTCTTCTTCCTCCAAAGCCATCATATGATTTAATTTTAGCTTTTTCACAAGCAACTAATGCAATAAACTCAGATGCTACATTTGATGCCGACATACTTGTTATTCCACCTAAATCAAATAAAGGATTAACGGAGAGAATATCACAACCAACTAAATTTAATCCAAGCAAACCTTTTCTTATTATTTCCAAGGTTTCCCATGTAGTCATGCCTCCTTGTTGAGGTCTATCTGTTCCTGGAGCATAAGCTGGATCTAGAAATCCAATATCGAAAACCATTACCACAGGTGCATGACCAACTTTGTTTCTAATTCTATTTGCAACTTCGTCTATTCCAATTTCTTGAGCTTCAAAAGCTGTTATGGTTTCCATTCCTGATTCTTTATAAAAATCATAAGTTCCAAATTTATTTAATCCTCTCATGCCAATGCTAATTGAATTTTCAGTGTTAATGCAATTTTCATTGATGGCATCATAGATTGCCGTATCCTGATTATATTTTTTACTTGATTTGCTATTGTCACCTTCCTTGCCATATCTCGAAGTAAAATGAACAATGGCAACTTTTCCTATTGCATCCCTGTAGGCACGAAGTTCCGGGAGAATAATTGAACTGTCTCCACCTAAATTAACAGGAACAGCTCCTTTTTGTAAAATAGATTTAAGGTTATTTTCAACACTTTCAAATGTTTTTTCAATATCACCATTGAAGACTGGTATATCTCCAATATCAATTCCTTTTACATATTCTGAAGAGATAACCCCTAACTCAATCTTGTAGGAAATATTTGCACCATATGCTTCTCTTATACTCGAAGGAGCATATCTACTTCCACCTCTTGCTAGTGACAAGGTATCAAAGGGAGTGCCGAAGACTACATAATCTTCATCTTTAATTTCTTTGCTAAATGGCAATTTTGCAAATGTTTTAATACCAAATTTATCTATATAAGTTCCCACTAAGCATTTTTCGCCCATATTAATAAACCTCCATTTCTTTTGATATTCGAATAATCGGAATTTTTTTAATATGATTTCCAACTCTTCTTAATGTCATCATAAACCCTTTTGTTACAAAAAAGTAAAGAACTACTTTTTATTTTGTACTTTTTCCAGCCATAAACTAAAGCTAAACCAGGGCCTTGAGTAAACTCTATAAGGCTTGCCTTTACTCATCTTTCAAAAAATAGCATACTAAAAAACCAGCATTAGATGAATTATCCCAATACTGGTTTTCTTTTATGTATTTCTATATGACTTTACTATATATGCTTTTTAACTACCTCAAGTAGCTCTGGAAGTTCCATTCCAATTTCCTTAAGCTTTTCTGGAGTAGGTACTCCATTGTCAGTCCAGCC
>CAZFYP010000109.1:0-9698 GCA_964523535.1 uncultured Clostridia bacterium | reverse complement strand
GCACAGTACATTCCAAACATTTCAGTACCGAAAGCCATGTCAAGGTCATCAGAAATACGCTTCTTCCAGTTTCTCCTTACAAGCTGTGTTGTCAGCCTTCTTGCAATCCTGTTTTGTGCCATAAGCATATCCGCTATCTCATAAGCCCTGTCCATAAGCTTCTCTCTAGGTACAATTTCAGAAACCATTCCAAGTCTTACAAGGTCTTCAGCACTCATCTTGTCTCCTGTCATAAGATACCATGAAGCAAATCTTGCAGGCATAAGCTCGAAGAAGCAGCTGTGGATACCATCTCCAGGCACATTGTTTGTTCCAGGAAGCATGTGAGGATCAAGAACAGTAATGTCGTCCGCCGCTATTGCAAGGTCACACATAAGAGCAAGCTCCGTATGTCCACCTGATCCGCTTAACACACCAAGAGTTGGAAACTCTGTGTCCTGAATCATAGTGATTATCATTCTACGTCCGTCAACAAACATGTGGTTGTATCTTGTATCGGCAGCATCATCTCCCTCAGGAGCCCAGCTGGCAGCCTCAAAATCTGTTACCCAAATGTTTCCTGTACCTGTGAAGATAACCATTTCAGTATCCCTGTCGGTACCAAGAAGTCTCCACATCTTTCCTATTGCATCATGAAGTTCCATAGACCAGATAAGCGGGCCTCCCTTGCAGTGCATTCTTACTGTGACTACTCCGTCTTCCCTTCTGTCAATTATAAAATGCTCCTTGAACATCTCCTTGATTTCTTCGAAGCTAGGCCATTTTACATAACTTGCGTTTGTTTCTCTTAACATTATTATTCCTCCGTTTTAAATAGTTTTTTTGAAACAGCATTGTTTATCTGTTAATTCCATTATAATTTCCCATTTACGCATCGTAAAATTCATATTCTGCATAACGATTTCCTGCATACCTCTGTTATAATAATTGTATCAACTAGAAAGCGGTTATTTAGCTACGAAGGAAAGTAACTTTAACCACTTATCACCAAAGCTTTAATAGTTATGTACGTTATTGCTTTCCTAAAACTTATATAAAAGAAGGTATATTATGAAAACACAACAACTAAAGGATGGTATGCTTTCCATTGAAAGCAGAAACATATTCACAATATTAAAAAAGTGGCTTTACACAGAACAAGACATAGTTTTTCGTGAGCTGATATCTAATGCAACAGATGCAATAGAGAAGCTTAAACAAATCAGTTCTAGTGATGAAACCACACCCGAAACAGAAGGACGAATTATTGTCACGCTGGATACTAATGAAAAAAAGCTCGTCTTCAGTGACAATGGAATAGGCATGACTGAAAAAGAAGTGGACAAGTATATCAACCAAATAGCCTTTTCAGGAGCAACAGATTTCATCAACAGCAACAACAAGGCAGGAAAAGACTCCATCATAGGACATTTTGGTGTAGGCTTCTACTCCGCCTTCATGCTTACAGACCATGTATCCATTGAAACAAAATCATTCAAGGATACCCCAGCTATAAGATGGGACTGCAAATCGAATATGTCCTACATGATGAAGACATGCAGCAAAGAAGAAATCGGTACGGATATAATAATTCATCTTGATGAAAACAGTCCCTATTTAAAAAATCCAGAAATGATTCACGACATTATAAAAAAATACTTCATATTTTCAAAAACTCCAGTCTTTTTTGATGGAGAAGGCTATAACAATGTTCAGGTCAACACTCCATATCCCATATGGAAACAACCTAAGGAAACAATTGACAGAGAAACAATGAATGAATTCTATAAGGAGTACTATAAGGATTCCTCTGACCCACTTTTTTGGATTCAATTCCAAAGTATTGATTTGGGTGTCAATGGAATACTGTTCTTCCGGAACACAAAGAACGGTACAGAAGAACTTGACGGCACCATAAAGGTCTACAGCAGAGGCGTCTATATAGGTGAAAACATCAAATCGTTGGTTCCAAAGTTTGTAAACCTGCAAAGCGGTATTATAGAATGTGACAACCTTCCTCTTGTAGTATCAAGATCTGAAATACGTCAGGAAGACAATAGGAACGACATGATGGCTCTTGTATATGAATGTCTTTCACAGGAAGTTACCATAGCTATGAACAACATGTTCGTAAACGAGAGAAAACTTTATGAAGAAAGGTGGGCAAATCTTAATGCCTTTGTAAAATATGCAATACTTCAAGATAAGATATTCGCTTCCGTAATGACCAAGAAAGTAATATTTGAAGATATATACGGCAAATATCATACAATTCAGGAATACAATGAGAACATAGCCTCCGAAAAACACCATGATACGATTTATTACGCCTCAGACAATGTAGAACAAGCACACTATATTGAGATTTTCAAGAAATGCAACCTTAACGCCCTTTTATTTGACCATGTAATAGATCAGCCATTCATGCGTAAATACGAAGTTGTGAAGCCGAATCTCAAATTCATAAGAATTGACTCCAATATATCATCACTTTTCGAAGGATATATGAAAGAAGGTGATAAAACCAGGGCAAGACTGTTGAAGGAAAAAATCGAAAAAGCCCTGGGAGACAGGCTTAAAGACATGAACATAAAAATAACCAATCTGGAACAGGAAAGCATAACAACTCTGATAATAAACGATGAGAAGTCCAGAAGAATGGCAGACATGCTCGAAATATATGGATACATAAATCCAGCGGATACGGCAGCTAAAAAATTCCAGTCGGACAGCACTTTACTAATCAATATGAACAATAAGATTATTAATCATATTATGGAAACAGATGAATCAACAGGAACATCAATCATAATCAGTCAGCTCTATGATCTGGCTCTCATGAGTCAGCAGGCATTGAAACCTGAAGACATAGAATCATTCATATGCCGCAGTGAATCCATACTCGAAAATTCAATCAAATGATAATACTAAAATATATAAAACAACATAAGGAGAATAAAAATGGGTAGACTAGAAAACAAGGTAGCAATAGTAACAGGAGGAAACTCGGGCATAGGAAGAGCTACGGCAGAGCTTTTCTGCCGCGAGGGCGCAAAGGTGATTATCGCTTCCAGACGTGATGAGAAAAATCAAAAGACAGTAGAGGATATAATCGCAATGGGCGGAGAAATCATGGCTGTTCAGGCAGATGTTTCCAAGCAAGAGGACTGCAGGAAAATCAATGATGCGGCAATAGATAAATACGGACGCATAGATGTACTGGTAAACAATGCAGGAATAGCCGACAAACATAAGCCAATCAGCAGATGTGAAGAGGATTGGTATGACGAGGTATGCAAGATTGACCAGTATTCTGTCTACTATATGACAAAATATGCCCTGGTACACATGGAAAAGGCGGGTAAAGGCTCCATCATCAATATATCATCCATAGGCGCACTAGGTTATGCAGGTATCTCATACAGTGCAGCCAAGGCTGCCGTAAACAGTATGACCAAAAATATTGCACTCCAGTATTCAAACACTGCCATACGCTGCAATGCAGTAGGTCCCGGACCGACACCCACTGCATTGAATGCGCCTGACCAAGTCAAGACATTCGATATGGACTTTGCTTCAGTATGCGCCAAGCACCTGAACATCGAATTGCCAGAAGCCCAGGCTGAAGACCAGGCAGAAGTCATCCTGTTCTTTGCCAGCGACGCATCAAGGGCAGTTACCGGACAGGTTCTCTATGTGGACCATGGAACCGCAATATAATAATAATAATGATATTTTCACGGCACGACCCTCCAGGTCGTGCCCTTTGTTATCCTCTAAATGATATCCATGGCAGCACAAAAGCCTTCATAGACTGCTTTTTTAACCATTCCCGACTTCCTTGCATCGCCCGTTGCCACATACCAGGGGCTCAATCCGGATAAACTGTTTACAAGATCTTGATTTGCCTTATGTCCACAGGCATAAAGTATAATATCACCTGAAACAGAATATTTTTCGCCTTTCTGATTCCTATAAGTAACTCCGTCGTCATGTATCTCCACTACATCAACTAGACATTCCCATTTCATGCCAGCCTCTTCCATTCTCGTAAACAGTGCTCTACGCTGAGAATCATTTGAATCCTTCATTATGTCATCCCTCATTTCAAGGATTATCACCTTTGAATCCCATTTATCTGCTAGGAAATACCCTGTTTCACACCCTATGGCACCTCCCCCGATAATTATGACGCTTCTTCCTTCTATTTCATCGGGCTTTCTATAAGCCTCCACTGCATGACGGGCTTTCTCAATACCCTTTATTGGAGGTACAAATGCCTTCCCTCCGACAGCACATATTATTGCGTCCGCTTGTATGGATTCTACCAATTCAGGTGTAGCATCAACATTCAAACGGATATCGACAGGAAGTCTTTCACATCTTGCAACAAGGCTATCACGATATCTAAGCAGAGACTCCTTATGACAATCTATTTCTGTAAACCATAACTGCCCACCCAACCTGTTTTCCTTTTCCAGAAGAATTACTTCATGGCCACGCTCAGCTGCTGTAATGGCTGCATACATTCCTGATACCCCGCCTCCTATTACCAGGACCTTTTGCAAAAACAAGGGACTTGGAGCTTGTCTCCATCTCAACTCCCTGTTTGACCTGGGATTCACAGCGCAACTCCAAAGTGATGGTATGGGCCGTTCATCAGGATTAGGTACAAGAGGGTTGAAGCATGAACACCTCAAGCATGGAGCAATCTCCTCCTCCCGACCCAGCAATGCCTTTTTAACAAAGTAAGGATCGGCAAACTGCTGACGTCCTAAAGCAACAAAGTCACATTTACCATCAGCAATCGCAGCCTCTATCTGCTCAGGACTATTAAAGCCTCCTACAGATATAACCGGAACAAATACATTCTTTTTAATACCTTCAGCCAGATCAAGATTACAGCCGTGTTCATCAAACATGGATGAAAACGCCTTGGTACCAACGTGGTCATGATATACACCCGAAGTGACATGAATCAGATCTACATGATGTTGAATCAGTTTGGCAAATTCAATTCCATCCTCCAGCGTCATACCTCCTTCAATGCGTTCCGATCCCGACATCCTGTATTCTATTAAAAAATCTTCACCACAGATCTCCTTGATTTTTTTGCATATCATAATGGGAAACCTAGCTCTGTTCTTCATGCTTCCGCCATATTCATCCTTTCTTTTGTTAAACCTGGGTGATATGAACTGATTCAAAAGCCATCCATGTCCTCCGTGCAGATTAACCATGTCAAAACCCAGCGCCTTGCAATTCCACGCCGCTTCTGCATAGTTGTCAGCCACTCGTTCCATCATTTCCACCGACATCTCATCCACTTGTATTCCATCTTCTCTTAAGAATGCTGAAGGACCAATTGGATTTTTACGGCCTTTAACTGAATCCGGATGATTCATAGCACCAACATGATTTAACTGTATGGATGCCAAGGCCCCATGGGCTTTTATTGCTTCAGTCAATGTCATAATACTTTCCATATGAAATGTTGTCATATTCTTCGAATAAATATTCAGTCCGTGTTCATGACGTGATGCATACTCATCATCTACAAAAGATTCCGTTACAGTAACAAGGGCAAATCCGCCTCTTGATTTTGTTTCATATTCGTCTATGCCTTCAGGTGAAGGATATCCGTGATCAACAATTCTGTTGGCAGTTATCGGCGATGCGATAACACGATTCTTAAATGTAATGCCTTTAATGGTTAGAGGGGTAAACATGTTTGGAAATTTTTGATGTTTCATAGATGCTCCTTTCAAAACTAAATTATGGAATTTAATAAAGTATATCATAGTAAATGAATGTTTAGAATTACGCACAAAAATGTCTCATACTGACATTTTTGTCAGCATGAGACACCTGGTTATTTCCCATATGCCATCCTCATAATGGCTTCATCCTGTTTACGCTTCCCATGCCACATCTCTCCCAATGGGTCTATCTCAAGATTTTTCCGCTTCATATCTTCCCAGGCCCAATCATACATACTATCGAGAAGAGGACACAGTGTTTTCCCTATTTCCGTTAGTCGGTATTCCACCCGTGGCGGGACCTCAGGATAAACAGTCCTGTAAATGATTTCATCTTTTTCAAGCTCCTTCAGGTTTCTTGAAAGAACCCGTTCAGTAATAGGCAATTGTTTTGTGAAAGTGCTGAATCTTGAATAATTTTCAGGCTCAAATTTTAGTGCCTGAATCAAATAGGGCTTCCATCTGTTACACATCACTTTAATTATGTGCTGATAAGGATCATTTTCTATTGAATGAAATAATTCATGACGTTTTTCATTTTTGCTCATAATAGACCTCCACAGTTTAAATCAATCAGCAATAATTCTGGAATTGATTTTCTTGCACCACCCTACAACAACGCCCACAAACAAGGCGGCAAATATTGTTCCTTCACGTACTGCACCCAGTGAGCCCAGGAAAACAATTGAAAGAACTGCAGCGATTGTAACCATTGTAATGTCACCGCATATTTTAACCTTGTGAAACTCAAACCTTCCCTTTGATTTTTCTACAATTGCAAGAAAGAGTCCTTCACCCGGTATGACAATGAGTTTAGTGGAAATATAAATATACATTCCCATTCCTATCACAATGCAGCTTATGAAACAAAGAGCAAGCCTGTATACGTAGCTCTCTGGAGTAGGAAGCATGCTCAGGAATATGGAATCCCTGGAAGAAATATTTATTGAAAAACCAATAAAGAAGGAACAAAAGAATTGCAGGCTTGATTTAAGCTTGAACTCCCTTCTGAGGATAAGCGCCTGAAGTGCAATGAACAATATATTGAAGTATATTGTCAGTGTTCCAAGCTTTATTCCCGTAATAAGCTCCATTGCATAGGGTATTGAGCTTACAGGTGATATACCAAGTCCCGACAGCTTTGATATGTTGACTCCCAACCCCATAAGGAAAATCCCGAAGAAATATGCCGGAATCCTCATCATAATATTATTGCTCTTTTTATCCTTTAGCATTTTTAACGATCCTAGTGCAGACATTTCATCATCCTTTCATAATTAATGAACCATTAGTATTTCCCTGTCGATTCCCATATCTTTCAGCATCTTTGAAAATATGTCAATGTATTCCCCAAGAACTCTATCAGGGCCCAGCCGGTTGATGTTCATTAGAAAATTCAAAATTTGACGGAGTTCACTTGCAGAAATTTCCTGCTTCAGCACCATGATTCTCTTGACCGCCACCTTGATTGCAGCTGAGGCAAGAGGTCCTGAAATCTTGATAAACTCTTCACTTTCACAGCTGTTCTTTAACCCGTTGAATGCCTTCAACAAATCTTCTGTAAAATCCGAAGTCCAACCCGCTTTTTCGGTGGCATACTGCAGAGTCAGAAGCTTGATTAGATGTATCCACACTTCCCTGGGCTTCTCCTCATCATCACTGTTTATGAAATGATCAGTCTCCACAATATGGTGATAGATGCTTCCCGATTTCATGGCAGATTGATATTCCACTTCCAGTGCCTTTTCATTCAAGGTCTTGTACTTTCCGTATCTGGACAGCAGGGACCCTGAGCGGTAATCCCCAATATCCATAGAATCCATACCTATGGGCATGTACTTTGAACAGTCACCTGTAAAAACATGTCTGTCATCTTCAATCTTGTAAGGCTTCAACCCGTTATCCGAAGCCATTCTTGACATTAGAAGCTTCATCATATCCCTGTCAAAATATTTATATCTTTGATTTCCTTCAAGCTTTGACAAAATAATCATAAGCCCGAGAAGATATTCCTTGTAGTCATTCTTCATTAAGCCTTCATAAGAAAGATCAAAAATCTCACTGTAGGACAGACCTGTGACATCCATTCTAAAAATGAAATCATCAGCCTCCCTGTAGAAATCCTCTTCAAAGACTTTCCTATCGATGTAATACTTTTCAATAAGGGTGATAACCTTCATGTGTTTTTTATGGTATGCATCCACTGTCAAGTCGAATAAAAACTTCAGATGCTTATTTTGTTCCTTATCCATTACTATTCCTCCTAATACCAATAACCCTGTTACAACAGCGTTATATATTTATCATATTATATACAAACTTCGGTGAATCGTAAAATTCATATTCTGCATAAGACCAAACCTAAACTATGCAAATTCAGCATTATACAATCCATATTTGATTTGTTAGAATGTTAATATGAACAATACCCGGTGTATAAATATCAGTCTGATGAAACCTAATCAAGGAGTTTATTAATGAAATCAAAAAAAGTAAATTACAATTTCGGCAGTAAGGGTACCTTCATAATTGCGTACTCCGCACTACTCGTCTATTTCATGACAGGACTGACAGTTGATGGCCTCAACATCATAGTACCTGGGTTTGCAGCACTAAAAGGCTGGGATGCCAATCAACTTTTGGCTATAGCGACCCCTGCGTCAATAGTGGCACTGATACTGACATCTTTTTGGGGAATAGTCATTAAGAAGTATGGCGTCAAGCTAGCCACTACAATCGCTTTGGTGGCTGGAGGAACTTCCATGTTCCTTTTCAGCAAGAGTGTAAACATTCTCATGTATGGAATAATGGAAACACTCATGATAACCTTCATAAACTGCTTTTCAGTTATAGGTGGATATACCATGGTAGCCAACTGGTTTCCAAAGAAAAAGGGAATCGTACTTGGATTCACAACCATGGGTATGAACCTTGCATCAGCTACAATACCCTTTCTTCTGACTTTTTTCAGCACCCTCTTCAACGCTGAAGGTGACATAACACACAGCCTTAATGCATTTGCAATCATTCTTATTCTGGTTGCAGTCTTCAATCAGCTATATGTCAGATCGACACCTGAAGAATGGGGTGTCTACCCGGACAACGAGAAACCCGACACTTCTAAACTTGCATCAACAATCGTTGAAAACGATGTCACAACTTCAATAACCTATCGAAAAGCTCTTGCTTCCCCAACAGTATGGAAACTAGGAATTGCCTACGGTCTGGCCGGCATGGGTACCGTTGGAATAATGTCCCAACTCATTCCATTCCTCATGGGAAATCATGGTTTTTCACTTGAAAAGGCTCTAATGACAATGTCCACGGCAGCAATAGTAGGTGTATTGGGCTCTTACCTTTGGGGACTCATAGATCAGAAATTCGGTACACGCTTTGCTTCCCAAATTTTCGGTCTCTGGTATGCTGCCGCTATTGGTTTTCTGATTATACCCGATACACTGATAATTGGTGTAACTATGATTGGGTTAGGTATAGGTGGAACTGGAAATTTCCCACCATCAATGACAACCTTGTGTTTTGGAAGGAACAACTTTCCTATAGCATTCAGTGTAGTAAATATGATTATGGGTGTTATCCGTTCTGCCGCCTTCGTTGTACTTGGTATAGTTCGCAGTGCAACAGGAAGTACAGATGCTGCTTATATTATTTTCCTTGTCTTGGCTATTTTAAGTTCTGTAGTAATAACTTTTGTAAAGACCGAAAAATCAGTTCCGGAAAACCTGTACGAAACTTCCACAAATATTCCAAATTAGTATGGTCTGAATTAAGAACTGCATCACTCCGTTTCCCAATGCAACATTGGAAACCACTGGACCTGGAATTGATATCCTTCCATACTGGCACCTCACGAAACTTTTAGCACTTCAATACTACAGTTAGTGTGGCAACACATTCTTTCCTTTAAAAATCGAAAGCAAAATACACAAGCACATTGTTAAA
>CAZFYP010000108.1:0-9858 GCA_964523535.1 uncultured Clostridia bacterium | reverse complement strand
TTGAATTCCCAGTCCTGCTGCTCTTTCATTTCCTTTTCCAGTTTCAGAATCCTTCTTTTTTCTATCTTTTGGACGGTTATTTCACCGGAGGGAGGAAGATTTCTTATATATTCGATGGAAGCGATTCTTTTTCTTATTCTCTTCTCCAATTGCTTGAGCTCTGCCATTTCCATATTTACTCTTTCAAGTTGATCGTTGAGTATGGTTTCATATTCCTCCATGTTTCTGTTTTCCATATGTTTCTTTATTTCCTTGATTGATACTCCCATATGTCTGAAATAGTTTATCAGGTGAATTTCCTCTACCTTGTCTATTGTATAGTATCTGTATCCATTATCTGAAATGCCGCTTGCCTTGAAGAGGCCTATATCGTCGTAATATCTCAAGTTCCTTGGTGTGACTCCTGCAATTTTTGAAAATTCATTTACCGTCAGTTCTAGACTCATATTTTCCTCCTGGTTTGTAATCCTCGGATTTTCTGCCTTGCTTTATTAATTATGGCATAAAGATATTTGAGTAGAAAATGCTGAAAATTCAATGTTTTTAAAGTGTTTTTTATTTTTAAAGATTTTTTGATATCTGTGTTGACTTTACAGTCACTGTAAGCATTATTATATTACATATAGAAGAGAATGACAAGGAATGACCGGCTGGGCCGGTTGTCCTGTCGGAATATAGGAGGAAATATGAAGAAACTAATGACCGGCAATGAAGCCATAGCTCGTGGAGCTTATGAAGCTGGAGTACATTATGCTGCAGCTTATCCGGGAACACCAAGTACTGAGATTCTAGAGAATGTTGCCACATATAAGGGATCTATCTATGCGGAATGGGCTCCCAATGAAAAAGTTGCACTTGAAGGTGTAATAGGAGCATCAGTAGCTGGAGGTAGGGCTCTTGCTTCCATGAAGCATGTAGGGGTTAATGTAGCAGCTGATCCCATGTTTACATTTTCATATGTCGGTGTAAATGGAGGCATGGTACTTGTATCGGCAGATGAACCTGGAATGCATTCGTCACAGAATGAACAGGACAACAGAAACTATGCAAGGTTTGCAAAAATGCCCATGTTTGAACCTGCAAACAGCCAGGAAGCAAAGGACATGATAAAAGTAGCCTTCGATTTGAGTGAGGAATACAATACTCCAGTCTTTTTCAGGATAACAACAAGGATATGTCATTCAAAGGGCATAGTAGAATGCCAGGACAGGTTGGAGGTTCCAATCAAAAAATACGTGAAAAATCTTGAGAACAATCCTGTTCCTGTGAATTCCAGGAAAATGAGACATAAGGTTGAAAAAAGAATGAACGACCTGAAGACTTGGTCAGAAGAGACTTCCTTGAACTATGAAATCGACAATGGAAAGAAGGTAGGAGTAATATCATCTGGTGGTGCCTACACTTTTGCAAGAGAGGTGTTTGGTGACCAGGCTTCATACTACAAGATTGGATTTACCCATCCACTACCTCTTGAAAGCTTGAAGGCTTTCTGTGAGAAGATGGATACCGTATATGTCATAGAAGAGAACGATCCCCTTATAGAAAATGAGTTGAAGGCTATAGGACTTGATGTCAGAGGGTCCGATACTTTCCCATATTATGGTGAGAAGACGCCTGAGGTTATAAGAAAGGCCGTATTCGGGGAGACACTTCCTACCATGGAAGTCCCACAAGAAAAGATTATACCAAGACCACCGACCTTGTGTGCAGGATGCCCCCACAGAGGTTTCTTCTACGAAGTAGGAAAACGGAAGAACACTATGATTTCAGGAGATATAGGATGTTATGGTCTTGCCTATGCTGAACCCTACAATGCTATGGATTTGAGCATATGTATGGGAGCGTCACTAAGTTTGGGTCATGGAGCTCAGAAGATATTCAATATGAAGGATGATCAGGATATGAGGGTTGTATCCGTTCTTGGAGACTCGACTTTCTTCCATACAGGAATAAACTCTCTCATGAATGTTGCCTATAACAGATCAAATACCATAAATGTAATACTTGACAACAGGATAACAGGAATGACGGGACATCAGGAAAATCCTGGATCAGGTTATACTGTTCAGGGAATGCCTACAAAGGAAGTCGACATTGCTGCAATGGTAAAGGCTGTAGGAATAGACCATATTAGACAGATTGATCCAAACAAGCTTGAGGAAGTGAAAGATGCCCTTGACTGGGCATACGCTCTTGACGAGCCTTCTGTAATAATCACAAGGTATCCTTGCGTACTCAAAAAATTCTCAAACCAGGACAAGGAAGAGTTCCAAGGTGCATTCCAGAGTCAATGCATAGTTGATGAAGACAAATGTATAGGTTGCAGGAAGTGCATAAAGACTGGATGCCCGGCTCTTGTTTTCGATAAGGGTACCAAGAAGGTAACTATTGACAAGACCCAGTGTGTAGGCTGCGAAGTTTGTGTGCAGGTTTGTCCTGTTGATGCAATAGCAAAGGAGGCAAACTAATGACTAAGAGTGTTTTACTAGTAGGAGTAGGAGGCCAGGGTACAATACTTGCCAGCAAGCTGTTGACCATAGGTCTCATGGAAGCCGGATATGATGTAAGGATGAGTGAAATTCACGGAATGAGCCAGCGTGGAGGATCCGTTTCATCTCATGTAAGATTTGGAGACAATGTACATTCACCTGTAATAGAACCGGGTGGAGCCGACATACTGGTTGCCTTTGAGAAGATGGAGGGACTGAGATGGTTGAATCATCTTAAGCCAGGTGGAAAGGCTGTTGTCAATGATTTTCAGATCAATTCAATGCCAATCCTTACTGGAAAGTTCGACTATCCAGAGGCTATAGAGGATGATTTGAGAAACATTGCAGATGCCAATGTTATAAATGTAACTGCAATGGCTGAGGAACTTGGAAATCCAAAGGTTATGAATGTCATGCTTCTGGGTACTGTTGTGAAGAACATGGAGCTTACGGATGTTGACTGGGAAAAGGTAATATCTGAAAATGTGAAGCCTAAATTCATTGATCTTAATATTGCAGCCTTTAAGAAGGGTTTGGAGATATAAGTGAAAGCGATATTTGAATAAAACTCCAAATTAAAAGAAGTCGGAAATTATCCGACTTCTTTTTTACGCCCCTTTGCATTGCTTAGTACAATAATTCAATTAATTATCTATGGAAAATTTGTTATTGAATTCATTGATGAAGCTTTTAATGACCTTTTCTGTGTTGCCTTCGTCTATGCAAAACCCCGTATAAATATTGTCTAAAGTATGTATTCTTATTTCTGTAGAGTCATTGTTTCTAACGATTGCGGATATGCTAAGAAGGTCATTGTCCATTATTGTTAATCCCTTGTCATCATAATCGTCGTCATAAAAAACGGAAATAGCTTTGTTACTGACTAGTAAGGTGCATTTTTTAGTTTCAAAAAACCCGGTTTTAAGTTTAAAATTGCAGACCATAGACACCTCCCCATTACAGTATACTTTATTTATGAACAATAAAAACATTTTTGAAGCTTATGTCATTGACAAAAGTTGTCACGAAGTGTGACAAAATAATTGAAATGGAATGATTTCAAGGGTATAATGAATACAGGTGGTGGTATTATGATTTTCTCGGAAAAACTTGATTATTTGATGAATTTGACAAAAACAACAAACAGTTCGCTTGCTATGCATACGTCTCTGGATCCTTCACATATAAGTCGTTTGAGAAATGGTAAAAGAAAACCAGCAAAGAATGAAGACTATGTTGAGAAGATGGCCTTGTATTTTGAGAAAAATTGCAGGGACAGATATCAGATAGTGAGTCTCATGGATGTCATGGGTGTGGATTTGTCTTCATTGGATAATGAAAGTCCAATATACAAATTGATTTATCAGTGGTTGACGAGGGAAACCGCTGTTGACCATTTACGAAATGAAAAGTTGAGAGGATTTTTGGATGGATTTTCTAAGTTTGATTCTGGCAATGTAAAGGGTGCAGACTATGGTGATTTGTATAAGGATCAAGTCTTGGAAGAGCCCTATGGTTCATATTTTGGAATTGAAGGAAGAAGAGAATCTGTTATAGCATTTTTATCCATGGTTGCGAAAAAAGACGAACCTGTAAATATAATGTTTTACAGCGATGAGAGTATGGAGTGGATGACTACTGACCCTAAATTTACCCAGGCATGGGCAAATTATATGATTAAGGTAATAAGAAAGGGATGTCGAATAAGGATAATCCATACAATTAGCAGGGATTTGGATGAAATGCTGTCTGCTATCAGCAAATGGATGCCTTTGTATATGACTGGAGCCATAGAACCATACTATTATCCAAAAAAAAGAGACGGTGTTTTTAAAAGAACACTTTTTGTGGCTCAAGATACAGCTGTATTGACATCTTCTTCAGTATTCAATGGAAAGAATGACAAGGTCAACCTCTTGATAAGAGATAAAAAGACAGTAGGGGCATTTGGAAATGAGTTTGAAGATTATTTAAAGCTCTGCAGACCCTTGATGAAGATATTTACACAAAATTTCAAGGAAGAGTTTAATTCCATAATTGATGAGTTTGACAGTGAAACAGCCAATACAATAATTAAATCCCAATCCATGTCGGTGGCTTCGATGTCACCTGAATTGATAAGGACCGTTATAGAGAAGAGAGTGGATGAAAACCGGGGAGCCATTATAAACTTCTATCAGGACAAGATTGAAAGTACAATAGAATTGCTGGCAAACTATAGGATAATGGAAATACTCCATTTGCCTGACGTGGAATCAGTAGAAAAAGATGGGTTTCCCCTGGCTTTACGTGAAGTGAAATCAGGGAAGAGCTATGTTTATACACTTGATGAATTTAAGGATCATATTCGTAATATAATATTTCTGTTGAAGAATTATGAAAATTACAGTGTCAGCCTGTCTGATCTTGCAGGAGATGATGATAGTGCAATATATGTGAAGGAATATGTTGGCGTCATTATAGTCAAAGCTTCCTTTCCTCAGGTATGCTTTGCAATAAACGAGGAAAGCATGACTGGTGCCATATGGGATTATTTAATCAACAAGATGAGAAAAGTAAAATTGAGAGATAGAAAAAGCGTTATTAAAAAATTAGAAGAGTATATAAAGTAAATTTAAAGCCTGCAGGATTGATGAAATCAACCAGCAGGCTTTTAATTTTTTGATTATATCTGCAGCATCAGCTTATTGACCAGCTGTCTTTAGTTTCAGAATCTCCGGTGAAAACTTCTTGAGGAAGTCATTGGCTTCATCAGCAGTATCTTTAACTTCCTTTTCCATGGTTTCCAGTCCCTTGTAAAGGAGCCTGTTTGTGGGTCCGGATATTCCAAGAACTGCAATGATTTCTCCATCTCTATCGAAAAGGGGAGCCGAAATGCAGGTGAGACCGTAGGAGTATTCCTCTCTATCATAGGATATTCCTTCTTCTAGTATTGTCTTCATTTCCTTCAGGAAGGTTTCATATCTTGTGATTGTGAAGTGGGTATATTCTATCCTTTCTTCGTTTTCAAAGTAATCCTTGATTTTTTCGTCTGACCACCTGGAAAGAAACAGCTTTCCGGAGGATGAACAATGAAGAGGTGCCAGTGGTTCAAGTACTGACATCAAGGCAAATGAATCTCCTTCTACGGTTTTTATTGTCAATATGCTGTTGTTGTACATTAAGCTTAGATTGACATTTTCATTGATTTTATCCACAAGTGTTTCCATGAAGGGTGTTACAAGATTTATTAAAGAGATGTTCTTTTCTATCTTCTTTGAGTATTCGTAAAAAAGATATCCAAGGGAGTACTCCATTGTATCCTTATCAAGCCTTAGGTAGTTGTACTTTTCCAGTGTCTTCATTATCCTGAAGGTTGTTACCTTTGCAAGACCCAGTTCCTTGGCAAGAGGAGAAACTCCAAGAGCTTTCTTTGATTTGTATATCCTGTCCATGATCATGGCTGCTCTTTCTACCATTACATTCAGATCTTCGTTTTCCTTGGAATTTGTATTTTTATTTAATTTGATGTTTTTGTCTGCTTCCATCTATATTCTCCCAAATATTGAATATTCATGTCTGTGCATTTGAGGCGTCAAAGACGCTTTCTTGTAATGATTATATATCCATTTACCTATAAATTCAATATAAATAGGTGGCTGTTTATGTATTGTGAGCCTGGAAAGGGAAGAGGACAATTGATCTAATCGGATATTATAAGAAAATTCATGGAACGGCGTTCAAAAGAATGAATAAATATATGGACAATCAATCCTATAACTGAAAAGGAAATGATGTGATACTTGACATAATTCAAGCATTAAGTTATAATGACGATATGGAACGGGGTTCCAAGGAGTGCATGAATTAGTTTAAATGGTGTATAAATGGAGGAAGAAATGTTTAAGAATGTAATAGTAAGAAAACCCGGAAGATCAATTGCAGATGGACTGACAACTTCAGACTTGGGAATACCTGTATATGAAAAGGCTCTTGAGCAGCATGGATTTTATGTTGAAACATTGAAGAGCTGCGGTGTGGAAGCTTATGTCATGGAAGCAGATGAAGAATTTCCTGATGGTTGCTTTGTGGAAGATCCTGCAGTAGTAACTGAAAAGGTTGCTGTAATAACAAATCCAGGTGCTGAGACAAGAAACAGGGAAACTAAAAAGGTTGAAGAAGCTCTTAAGAATTTCTATGAGAATTTTGAATATATAACTGAAGGAACTCTTGAAGGCGGAGACGTTATGAGAATAGAGGATCATTTCTATATTGGTCTTTCAAAGAGAACCAACAAGGCAGGAGCTGAAAACCTTATAGCTATTTTGGAAAAGTATGGATATACAGGATCCATAGTTGAGCTTAAGGAAATGTTTCATCTCAAGACTGGTGTGAATTTCATCGAAGACAACACAATACTTGTTGCAGGAGAGTTTATAGATAATCCTGACTTTAATAGGTTTAAAAAGATAATTGTAGAGGAAGATGAGATGTATGCTGCAAACTGTATAAGAATCAATGATTATGTAGTAATGCCTGCAGATTTCCCTAAAATGAAGTTAAAACTTGAAAATGCAGGATTCAAAATAAAAGAAGTTCCAATGAAGGAATTCCAGAAAATTGATGGAGGTCTTAGTTGTCTGTCTCTAAGATTCTAAGAGGAGGTGAATCATTTGAAGAACAAGTATATAGCAAGGAAACACTGGAATTTCAAAGTACCGGCATTAAGTAAAACTAATGAAATGGCTAAACGATATGATGACGTACTGGATCTGAGTATAGGAGATCCAGACTATCCTGCAGACAAGGAATGCATAAGACTCATGTATGAAGATGTCATTTCAAACGGACATACAAGGTATACGGAGTTTCTAGGTGATGAGGATTTGAGGAACAAGACCATTGAATGGTACAGGGAAGACTATGGCTTTGATTTTGACAAGGAAGAAATAATTATAACAAGCGGTGGAACCCATGCTATGTATATAGCTATGGAAGGACTCCTTGATGACGGAGATGAAGTTATTGCTATCGCACCCTATTATGTCTATTACAAACCTCAGGTTGAACTACCAAAGGGAAAGCTTGTAGTCTACAATACTAGAAGTGAAGACAATTTTGATGTGGACCTGGAAGAATTCGAAAAGCATATATCAAACAGGACCAAGGCTGTAATCGTAAATTCTCCAAACAATCCAAGCGGAAAGGTATACAGCCAGGAAAATATTAGGGGGATACTGGCATTAGCTGAAAAGCATGATTTTCTGGTCATTGCAGATGATATCTATGGAGCATTGAATTATACTGACAATAAGAAGTTGATTTGTGCATATGAAGAAAGTCTTAAAAGAGTAATAACCATATACAGCTATTCCAAAGACTTCTCAATGCCTGGACTCAGGTTGGGTCACATAATTGCAGACAAAGAACTCATATCTTGTTTTAGAAATGTTAATGAATCTGTAAACTTTACAATCAGCTCCATGTCTCAACGACTTGGAATCTATGCAATCGAAAGAAGAAGAGAAATACAAAAAGGATTGTATGATGAATACAGGAAGAGAATATTCTATTGTTATGATAGAATCAAGAATATCCCTAATATGACCTGTACAAAACCTCAAGGAACCTTTTATCTTTTCGTAAACATCAAGGATACAGGACTTTCCTCCATGGAAATATGGGAGAAAATCCTGGATGACGCTCATGTGCTTGTATTGCCGGGCTCGGGATTTGGTCAAGCGGGAGAGGGCTTCATAAGAATTGCATGTACAATGGGAATAGACCGCCTAGAGGAAGCTTTTGACAGATTGGAGAAAATGGACATATTCAGCGGTAAAGAAAAACAAGTAAAATAAAAAATGAATTTCAGGGAGGAATTTTATGAGTACTATTGATTTAATTATTATAGGTCTTTATTTGGTTGGAATGATTGCTATTGGATTCTTTGCAAAGGGACAGATTGAAACTATGGATGACTTCATCCTTGGGGGAAGAAAGTTCCATGGCTTTGCCCTTGTGGGAACCATCATGGCAACAATGGTAGGTTCAGGAATGACTATGGGAGCCGTTGGTAATGCATATAAATTTGGAGCAACAGGAACAGTATTTTGGATGTATGCAGGATTCTCACTTGGACTTTTATTCTTTGGTTTAATAGCTGGAAAAATAAGGGATACTGGAAAGAGAACCATGGCTGAGGTAATATCCGAAAAATTTGGGACCAGTGCAAGATTGGTGGCATCTATAGTTATAATTATATATGCCATATCCATAGTGGCAATAAATATAGCTGGACTAAGAAATATTATTGTATATGTATTTGGAGAAAATATGACAATATCTCTGCCTGCAGCTACAGCGATTGCGGCTATAATATCCATTGGATATACATCCATTGGTGGATTCTTTGCAGTAGTATATACTGATGTAGTTCAATTGGTCATAATGATAGTGGGTATTTTTATTCTCGGACCAGTAATCGGATTGACACAGACGGGTGGATTTGCACCAATTGCAACTGCTTTTGCTGATGCTGGAATGTCAATGACTAATCCATTTATGGGAGGTATTAGTGCAGGGTCAATTGGATTCTTTCTAGCATATTTTCTTGCAGTACCTGGAGATCCTACTATGCCTCAGAGAGCTTTGGCAGCAAAAGATTATAAGACTGCTAGATTCTCCTTTCTTATTACGGGAGCAATGGGCTTTTACTTCGGTATGGTGCTACTTCTTTTAGGTGGCATAATGTTCGTTTTGAGCCCGGGACTGGAAAATGCAGAGGCTGCACTTCCACTATTTGTTTTAGAATACTATCCTCCAGTATTGAGAGGAATTACAATAGCAGGTATAATAGCGGCAATCATGTCATCATTTGACTCTTTCCTCATTCTTGCGACTACCCATCTTATGTATGATATGGGACACGCGCTGAAAATGGATGTAAATGAAGACAAGCTTAAAAAGGCAATGCCTGTTGCTACTATTGTAATAGGATTGGTTGGTCTTGTAATTGCACTATTCATACAGTCGTTGTTTACATATCTTTACATGGTGTTCTCAATAGTTGGAGCGGCGCTGGTACCTTCACTCATAGCGGCACTCTTCTTTAGCAGTAAGACATCTAAAACAGCAATCGTTTTAAGTATCCTTACTGGTACAATAGTACCTGCAGGACTTTACCTGACAGTTGGATATGATGTATTCCTTGGAGACCCAGTATTCCTTGGACTCATAGCTTCAGTAGCAGTATTGGTTATAGGTTCAATGGTATTGAAGGACAAGCCTGAAGAGGGAATGTCATCAGAAGCAAAATAAACAGCCCGTACTGGAAGCGGTTCTTTCTCGATTTTGGGTATAAGAACTATAATGAAACACTGACTTTTCATAA
>CAZFYP010000107.1:0-9861 GCA_964523535.1 uncultured Clostridia bacterium | reverse complement strand
TTACATCAACCTTGCTTCTTCCAATGTTGTTTACATTTGAATGAAGCTGTCTGTTGAGATTTGTAATATCATATAGGTCAAAATCTATTATGGTCATCTTTCCAACAAAGCTTCTACATACAGCCTCGGCAGAGTAGCTGCCCACTCCACCAAGACCTGCTATCATTACATTGGCATTTCTAAATTTTTCGACATTTTCAATGCCGTATATTACTTCCAGTCTGGACATGGGATTCATCTTACTCTTCTATATCAAGCTTTATTCCCAGCTCTTTAAGCTGGTCTGCATCAACATCAGTTGGAGCACCGGACAGAAGACATGTAGCACTTTGAGTTTTTGGAAATGCTATTACGTCTCTTATATTTTCGCTTCCTGTAAGAGTCATCACAAGTCTGTCTATTCCATATGCTATTCCACCATGTGGTGGTACACCATATCTGAATGCATTGAGAAGGAATCCGAATTTCGCTTCTGCTTCCTCTTCTGAAAGACCAAGAGCCTTAAACATTCTCTGCTGAAGAGTCCTGTCTGTGATTCTTATGGATCCACCACCAATTTCGTCTCCATTGATTACTATGTCGTATGCTTTTGCCCTTACTTGTGAAGGATTGGTCTCAAGCTTGTCAAGGTCTTCTTCAACGGGACTTGTAAATGGATGGTGCTTGGCAACATATCTTTCGTTTTCTTCATCATATTCGAACAATGGGAAATCAGTTATCCAAAGGAACTCGAATTTCGACTTGTCTATCTTGTTAAAATCTTCTGCGATTTTCTTCCTAAGAGCACCCAGGGAATTGTTTACTACTGTATTCTTATCGGCTATTATGAAGACCATATCTTTTTCTTCCAGCTTAAGTTTTTCAACCATTCCCTTCTTTTCCTCATCGCTTAGGAACTTGGCAACCGGAGATACAAATTCACCTTCTTCAATTTTTGCCCAGGCAAGACCCTTGGCATTATATGTCTTAACGAATTTTTCGAGTTTTGATATCTTTTTCTTGGAAAACTCATCAGCACTCTTGTCTATTACTATTCCCTTTACTGAATTTCCTTCAAGAGTGTTTGCCTTGAATGCCTTGAATCCTGAATCCTTGAATATTTCAGTAAGGTCATTGAACTCGTATCCGAATCTAAGGTCAGGCTTGTCCGAACCGTATCTGTTCATTGCCTCGTCATAGGACATTCTATTAATAGGCAGGGTCACATCTACATCAATGACTTCCTTGAATACCTTTTGAATAAGCCTTTCATTGATTGAGATTATATCCTCTATGCCAACAAAAGACATCTCAACGTCAAGCTGAGTGAATTCAGGTTGTCTGTTGGCTCTTAAATCCTCGTCTCTGAAGCATTTTACTATCTGATAGTATCTGTCGAATCCAGATACCATGAGAAGCTGCTTGAATATCTGTGGTGACTGAGGAAGTGCATAGAAGGCCCCCTTGTTTACCCTGCTTGGTACAAGATAGTCTCTTGCTCCCTCAGGTGTTGGTTTGTTAAGTACCGGAGTTTCAATATCAAGAAACTCGTTGCTGTTCATGAATTCCCTTATTACCTTTGTTGTTTTTGCTCTTGTTATAAGATTTTTTTGCATATATGGTTTTCTAAGGTCGAGAAATCTGTTCTTAAGTCTCATAACCTCTGATGCATCATCATTATCCCTTACATATATAGGTGGAGTTTCCGATTCACTTAATATCTTGATTTCATCAGCGTAAATTTCTATTTCCCCTGTAATATTGTCATTTTTAGATTTTCTTTCTCTGACACTTCCAGTTACTGCAATTACATACTCGCTTTTTACAAGAGAAGCTTTTTCAAATGCATCCTTGTTAAGGTCTTCGTCAAATACAGCCTGCACTATACCTGCCACGTCTCTGATATCTACGAAAACAAGGCTTCCCAGGTTTCTCTTCTTCTGTACCCATCCCATGACAGTAACCTTTTCACCGACATTGTCGATTCTAAGACTTCCACATTTTATAGTTCTTCTGGTGCTTTCTAACTTATCCATTTTTTCCTCCTGATTATACTTTCTTCTACGCATCAAATACTTATATGATTCAATACGAACTTGCGCAGTTCAGAAAAGTCAAATATGCATAGCCCCTTGATACTTTGGTGCCATGTCTTAAAGGAAACTTTCCTTCACGCCTTAGATAACTGCATTCCCAGTTATCTCTTGCAAAAAATAAAAAATCGTCCCTGTAAACAAGGGACGAGAAATTTCCCGCGGTGCCACCCTAATTGGACTTTTGCAAGTCCCGCTTGATTAGAACAACTGAATCCTAATTTTTCCATAGTTCTGAAAAATTTTTATGTGCATAGCCCTTGTAGCCTTAGTTCTATACTTGAGGTGTCTTCACAAGGATCTGCAAACCGGATTTCCATCACCACCAGCTTTCTATATTGCCTTACATTGCTACTCTTCCTCTGGATTTTCAAAAGTTGCTTTCTTGTAAATTATCATATTATTTGATATCTGTCAATATTTGAGAAATTAATTTTTTCTTTAACAAATAAACCTGGTCAAGTTTTTCTCCATAAGTCTTAAGGTCCTTGTTGTTTCCTATCCGGTGTATCTTGTTTTTAAAAGGGTCCACAATCTTTGTTGCCGATCCTGCACCCATGGCTAGAATGGTCTGTATTTCCTCAATTATATTTATATTGTAGATGGACTCGTGTCCCTTGCGACTATAACCGAAATTATCGGCATTGTTTCTAATGTTTTTCTGTCTGTAAAGATAGTAGATATTCAGTCCAAGGTCTTCCAGCTTCTTTTTATACAGTTCATTTATTTCATCTAGTGTATCTTCAAAAGGTCGGGTTACATAATTATTATTATGGTAATAAGAACCTCTTTTTATGGCCAGATTGTGTACTGTAACATTTTCGGGTCTGTAGTTTTTTACGAAATCAATATTATTTAGAGCATCATCCATTCCCTCTCCCGGAAGTCCAATTATGAAATCTGAGTTTATTGTCCTAAAACCCGCAGCCCTTGCAATATCAAAGGCTTCAATGATATCTTTCGCAGTATGATCCCTGTTCACCAACTTCAGGGTATTGTTGTTCATGGTCTGTGGATTGATACTTATCCGGTTTACTCCCATGTCTTTCATGATTAAGAGCTTTTCCCTGTTAATGGTTTTTGGCCTGCCTGACTCCATGGTAAATTCCAGATTGTCCGCAAGGTTGAAATTCATATTTATACTTTCCAACAGCTTGTAGGTCAACTTTTCATTTAGTATACCGGGAGTTCCTCCGCCAATATAAATACTTTGGATATTAAGATGGAATTCTTCTGATATATTAGCATTGAGTTTCAACTCTTCGGTCAATATATTAATGTATTCCTCGATTTCCTTTTCGCTTTTACCTACATAAGATGTGAAGGAACAGTATTTGCACTTTGTTGGACAAAATGGAATACCTATATAGAGGCTGGCATTTCTTTTATCCTTTTTTAAAATATTACTTTCCGTTTCATATACTTTGAAAAGATTCTCTATTGTTTCTTCCTTCAAAAGAAAGGTGCCTTTAAGGACACGGAATATATGATTTTTATCATAGGTCTTACCTGTCGCCATTCTTATTATCTTGACAGGTCTAACTCCTGTAAGTATTCCATAGGAATATGTAATTCCATAGTATCTTGATAGCAGTTTATAAAGATTATGCTTCAAAAGCTTTTGCTTGTTTTTTTTCTTTTCAACATCCAGAAATTCCAGTTCTTCATAAGAAGTCGTTTGGTCACATACAAAGACGGAATCCACAGCAAGTCTTGACACTGCCGTGCATTCCATATCCAAGTTTATATCTATTTCTATTAGCTTATTTATCTCTTTAACACTGTCGTCCTCAGCCTTGAAGTCTTTATTATTGATTGATATTCCATCAGACTTTTCAAATATTCTTACAGTATTGAATATATTGTCAGAATATTTGTCGCTGTTTATTGTTACTCTGATCATTATCTTAGGAATGGATTGTTTTTCTTTTCATATCCTATGGTAGACGAACTGTTATGTCCGGGATAAACCTTTGTATCGTCAGGATAATCCAAAAGCTTTGTCTTTATTGAATTGATGATTTGTTCATAGGAACCACCTGGAAAATCAGTTCTTCCTATGCTTCCTCTGAAAAGAGTGTCTCCAGAGAATATTGCATCTTCACACACAAGACAGATACCACCAGGTGTATGTCCCGGAGTATGAAGTACCTTGTATTCCATTTTACCTACAGTTACTGTATCTCCTTCATCAAGATATTTGTCTGCCTTAAGAATTATTTCCCTTCCAAACATCATCTTTGTGAAGCTGCTTGATCCACCTTTAATAAGCTCGTCATCAAACTTATGGACATAAAGAGGCAAGTTATATTTTGCCAATAGTTCCTCTACAGCTCCTATATGGTCGCCATGACCGTGTGTAAGGACAATTCCTACCGGTTTGAAACCCTTTTCTTCTATTGCTCTTATTAT
Source organism: uncultured Clostridia bacterium (assembly GCA_964523535.1). Classification (GTDB taxonomy): domain Bacteria; phylum Bacillota; class Clostridia; order Tissierellales; family Dethiosulfatibacteraceae; genus Dethiosulfatibacter. Next base: position 5,377 of record CAZFYP010000107.1, on the reverse strand, counting down.
CTCCTCCGGATTGAAACCCGGATCGATAATGATTATTTCCTTGCTATCCGAATCACCTGTAAGATAACAGTTAACCATATAACTTCCTACTACAATATTTTCAAGTATCATTTTTTCCTCTCCTAGTTTTAAGCAAATACAAAGTTGAGTTTATTTATTAAACATGAATAACGCAGCGCTTCAATGCGTTATGGTTTGTTTTATAAATAAGTACGAAACTTGTTTTTGATTAAAGCTTCATTAATTTTTTTATTACCACAATACTACTTTTTAAGCAAATACAAAGTTGAGTTTATTTATTAAACATGAATAACGCAGCGCTTCAATGCGTTATGGTTTGTTTTATAAATAAGTACGAAACTTGTTTTTGATTAAAGCTTCATTAATTTTTTTATTACTTCCAAATTGTTTTGTTTATTTTCTTATAGCAGTTTTGTACTGTCCAGTAATATGGTTACAGGTCCATCATTTATCAGCTCTATATCCATGTCTGCTGCAAATATTCCTGATTCCACTTTAATATCCGTACTTCTAATCTTCTCAATAAATTCCTTGTAATATGCTTCAGCCTTGGCAGGGTTTCCAGCTCCTGTAAAACTTGGCCTTCTTCCCTTTCTTGCATCTCCCATGATTGTAAACTGGGATATTACAAGCATTTCTCCTTCTATGTCCTTAAGACTTAGATTCATCTTTCCCTGCTTGTCCTGGAATATTCTAAGATTTACAGATTTGTCTATTAGATAGTTCAAATCCTTGTCTGTATCGTCTTCTGCAACTCCTAGAAAAACCAGAAGTCCATGGTCGATCTTTCCTGTTATAGAATCATCAACCCTTACTTCGGCTTCCTTGACTCTCTGTATTACTGCTCTCATTGTTGAACTCCTTATTTCTTGTATCTGTAGACGTCTATAACTCCGTCAATTTTTTTGAATTTCTTTATCAAATCATTTAGTTCCTTTGATTCCTTGATTTCAAATGTTATATTCATAATTGCAATCTTTTCCTTGTTTACTCTTAGATTCAAATGGGTAGCATTCACCTTGAATTCAGTATATGCACCGGTGATATCTTGAAGCAGGCCAGGTCTGTCTACAGCTTCAATTTGAATTTCAGCAGTGAAGTTAATGGTTTTCTGGTTATCCCATTCAACTTCAATAAACCTTGCATCCTTGTCTGTAGTTGATATATTGGTACAGTCTGCCCTGTGTACAGATACACCTCTTCCTCTTGTGATGTATCCTACTATTTCATCACCGGGAACCGGACTGCAACATTTGGAAAACCTAACCTTGATATTGTCAAGGCCCTTGATTATAACTCCAGATGTAGGTGCCTTTGATTTTTTAGGGACAGTTACTTCCTTGATCTTCTCTTCAAACTTGTCCTTGTTGACTGCCTTGTACTTTGTTATGAGCTTCATGACAACCTGAAGTTCTGTAATAGTTCTATGACCTACTGCTGCATAGAGATTATCAAGGGTTTTAAGGTTCATCTTTTCAACAACTTCCAGGAGCCATTTTTCCTTGAGAAGTTCAGTAAGCTTGAATCCCTGCCTCTTCACTTCCTTTTCAATGGCATCTTTTCCGTGGTCAATGTCAGTCCCTCTTTCCATGTCTTTGAAATACTTTCTTATCTTGCTTCTAGCCTGACTGCTTTTAACAATCTTAAGCCAATCCCTGCTGGGACCATTACTGCTTGCAGAGGTGATTATATTGACCTGATTGCCGTTTTTAAGCTTGTAGTCAAGGGGTACTATCCTTCCGTTGACTTTTGCTCCTATACACTTGTTTCCTACAGCGGAGTGAACCCTGTATGCAAAATCTATTGGAGTCGACCCGATAGGCAGATTTATTACATCTCCATTTGGTGTGAAAACAAAAACCTCATCGGCATAAAGATCTATTTTAATGGACTCCATAAACTCTCTTGGGTCATTGGTATCCTTTTGCCAGTCAAGCATGTGTCTAAGCCAGTTGAGCTTGTCTTCAAAATTGTCAGTCTTTATGCCTTCCTTGTATTTCCAGTGGGCGGCGATTCCATACTCAGCTGTCTTGTGCATTTCAAAAGTCCTTATCTGGATCTCAAAAGGTTCACCATTGGGACCTATGACAGTGGTATGAAGAGACTGATACATATTTGGTTTAGGCATTGCAATATAGTCCTTGAATCTGCCAGGAAGCGGTTTCCACAGGGTATGTGCAACACCTAGAACTCCATAGCAGTCCTTGACTGAATGAACTATTATCCTTATAGCTGTAATATCATAGATTTCTTCAAAAACCTTATTTTTGTGGTACATTTTCTTATATATGCTGTATATGCTCTTGGGCCTGCCGCTAAGGTCGAATTCTATATGTGCTTCTTCTATCTTTTCCCTGAGAATACTCTTAATATTTTCTATATATTCTTCCCTGTCATTACGCTTTTCTTTTATCCTGTGCCTAACATCTTCAAATCCTTCCGGATCTATATACTTAAGGGACAAGTCTTCAAGTTCCCATTTAATGGATGCCATACCAAGACGATTTGCTATTGGAGCATATATCTCCAATGTTTCCATTGCCTTTTCCTTTTGCTTTTCAAGAGACATATATTGCAAAGTCCTTAAGTTATGGAGTCTGTCGGCCAGTTTTATAATAATAACCCTTATGTCCTTTGACATGGCTATTACCATCTTTCTAAGACTTTCTGCCTGTCTTTCTTCCTTGGACTTGTACTTTACCTTGCTTAGTTTGGTTACTCCATCTACAAGATTGGCTATATCTTCACTAAACTCATTCTTAATATCATCATAAGTAGCAATAGTATCCTCAATAGTATCATGAAGAAGACCTGCTGCTATTGTATCCACGTCCATACTGAGCTCTGTCAATATTGTAGCGACCAGATATGGGTGAATAAAGAAAGCTTCCCCCGACAGTCTCAAGGGAGCATCATCGTGAAGTTTTTTGGAATAATCGTATGCTTTTTTTATTAGTTCAACGTCTGCTTTTGGATTGTATTCCAAAATATTGTTTATAAGTTTTTCCATGAAAATAACACCACCAATATTATAAAAGGCTGGATTAACCAACCTTTAGTATTTCACTATGGATTTCACATTGTATTTGCCGAGTTTATCTCTTCCGTTTAGTCCTTCAAGCTCAATAAAAAATCCAAGACCTACAACTTCTCCACCAAGTTTTTCAACAAGTTGGGCAGTTGCACTTATAGTTCCTCCAGTTGCAAGAAGATCGTCGATTATAAGAACCTTCATACCATCTGTTATTGCATCTACATGAATTTCAAGAGCGTCCTTGCCATATTCAAGATCATATTCGAATTTTTCAACTTCAGCCGGCAATTTGCCCGGCTTTCTAACAGGGACGAATCCTGCGTCAAGATTGTATGCAACAGGTGTAGCAAAGATGAACCCTCTTGATTCAGGTCCAACAACCACATCCACATCAACATTTGAAAAATACTCAGTAAGTTCGTCAATGGTTTTCTTGAGACATTTTGAATCCTTCAGGACTGTTGTAATATCCTTGAAGCTGATTCCCTCTTCCGGGAAGTTTTCAATTTCTCTAATTTTATCCTTATAATTCATTGTTTTCTCCCTGATTTAAATATTTTACATAGACAATACTGCTTTTTAGTTTAAAATCAATCATTCCTTTTTTATTGAGACCTATGATTGTAGAAATGATTTTTTCCTCATTGATTACTATATTATAAAGTTTGTTTATGTAATTGACAAGTCTGTTTATGTCAAATTTGAATACACTGCTGTTGTTTTTATTCAAGACAGTACTGATTATCTTTTCCTCTTCCATTGAAGGCAACCAGTTTTTCTTTGCAAATTCAACCTTTGAAGTTATTTTTTCACTGTAATCATCCTTTTTCAAAGATTCAAGATCTTCTTCAGTAATGAAAACAGCTTCTGGTAATTCTGATACCTCAAAAGTAAAATCCGAAGAATAGACTGTTTTTAGAAATTCCAGCTTTATATTCTCGAAATAATTTCCTGTAAAGTTGCTTATGTTAAACTGCACGCTTGACCTTCCATTGAAATGGTTAATGTTCAAATTGCCAATAGCAGGATTCAAACTCTGGAATTCCTTCTTTTCACTTTCTTCAATATTGAATTTTATAATATCGAAAAAGCTATCGCCTATTCTGATATTTGCCTTAAGATGATTGCCCTCTGAACCTATAAACTTGTGATTTACAACCTCATATCCGTTAATGAGAAATACGGGACGTTCATTTTCAAGACCGAAGGGTTCAAGAAGATGTATTTCATTTACAGTATCAAGATTGATTTTATCAGTTTCCATTATTACTGCATCTATATCTATTTCTTCCAAAAGGTCGGTATCACTGATTTTTTCATTGGCATAGCCTTTTATGCTGTCAACGAAATCCTCGATATTATTCTCATGGACAGTAAGTCCAATTGCCTGGCTGTGACCTCCGCATTTAACTGTAAGATGTTCAAATTTCTTGACTGCCTCGTATAGATTAAATGAAGGGATGCTTCTGCCTGATCCCTTGTAGAATTCTCCATTTCTGGAAAAAACTATTGAAGGCTTGAAATATTTTTCGGTTATTCTCGAACTTACTATTCCTATTACTCCTTCGTGCCATTCTCCACCTTTAGCTACCAGAAGTTTGCTTGCCTTTTGTGAATGTATGCCTATATCAGCCTGAAGGAATATCTTCTTTTCAATTTCCTTCCTGTAGGAATTGAGGCCATTTATTTTTGAAGCAAGATTGTTTGCAAATACCTTGTCTTCAGATACAAGCATTTCAAGTGCCAGGCTGGCATCATCAACCCTTCCTGCAGCATTTATTCTAGGTCCTATTATATAACCAAGTGTAGTGGAGGTAACTTCCTTGTTTTTAATGGAAAGTTCATTAAGTAGACTCTTAATGCCGAGCAGTGTATTGTTGTTGATTTCATGAAGACCGTTTTTTACAATTATTCTGTTTTCGCCTTTTATAGGAACAATATCTGCTACAGTTCCTACTGCAGCCAGCTGAATAAATTTATCAAGTGCCAATCCCAACTTATTAAATTCATCGTATGCAGAAACAAACTTGAATGCCAGTCCTGCTCCGCACATAACCTGATAATATATCTGGCTGTCATCTATATGGGGATCAATGAGCACATTTGCAGGAGGCAGTTTTTCAGGACATTTATGATGGTCTATCACTATAACATCAATGCCTGCTTCAACTGCCCTTTTAATCTCTTCATAGTTGGATATTCCGCAATCAAGGGTTATCAATAAACTATAACCGTCTCCAATAATGTCCTCTACGGTTTTCATATTCAGTCCGTATCCATCCGCTTCCCTGTCAGGCAGATGATATCCAAACCTTGCTTCAA
>CAZFYP010000106.1:0-9940 GCA_964523535.1 uncultured Clostridia bacterium | reverse complement strand
TGAGATTGAACTGGAAGATGATATAGACCATACCCTTGTGGCAAGGGTAGATGGTGTCATTGTAGGCACCTGCTCATCTTCAGGCAATATCATCAAAAGCGTAGCTGTAAAATGTACCTGTGGGAATACAGGAATAGGGTCAAAACTTATCACCCATATGATGAACCATCTTTTTGACAGGGGTATATTTGATGTATTCGTATTTACCAAAAAGACTAATACTGAAATATTCAGAGAACTGGGATTCAAGGAAATTGTATCCTCTGACAAGGTAGTCCTCATGGAGAATGGAAGAATAGGCATAAAAGAGTATGTGGACAGGATGTTTAAAAAAAGCGGTCTTGGCAATGGCAAAAAGGCTGCAATAGTAATGAACTGCAATCCTGTCACAAAAGGTCATATGAACCTCATAAAAAGAGCATCCCAGGAAAATGAGGAAGTGGTTGTATTCATAGTTGAAGAAGATAGGTCCCTCTTTTCCTTTGAAGACAGGATTGATCTTGTCAGAAGGTGCACCAGGCAATTGAATAACGTCCATGTCATTCCCGGAGGAAGATATATAATATCATCAAACACCTTCCCTTCATATTTTCTCAGGGAGGAAGAAAAGTCATCCCAATATATGGAGATAGACTTGAAGATATTCGGCAAGTACATATGTCCTGTTTTTAACATCAAAAAAAGGTATGCTGGATCGGAGCCATACTGCTCCATGACAAACAGCTACAATGAAGGAATGAAGAAAATCCTTCCTGGATATGGAATTGAAATAACAGAAGTTGAAAGATATGAAATTGATGGAAGTGCCGTAAGTGCATCAATGGTAAGGGAAAGAATCAGGGAAGATAGGTTTGAAGATATTAAAGACCTTGTATGCAGTGAAGTGTATGAGTTCCTTGTTTCGGAAGAAGGGGAAGAAACAGTAAGGCGAATCAAGGCAAGCCATTCAATGCATTGATTTCAATATAGCTCATAATATTTACAGAGTCGGGATTATTCGTGGATTTTTGAAAGGTTTTTTAATTAAAATCATCTTCTGGCTGTTTGGTTATGATGAGGCACCGGGGGTTCATGAAAATGCATCGAAGAATCGGTGAGGCATATTCGCTATTTGGATAAACGTATTGATGAATTGGTAAAAAGAAAAGATATGGAGAAGATTCTAAGACAATAAAGGATTATTTCTAATCCTTGACATATGATTTCAGGAATGTATAATAAATAGTATATATAAATGCTTTGAGAGAGATTAGTAATTCTGTGGAATGTTGAAGAGAGTCCTCGTCGGTGGGAGAGGATACTGGAAACTGGATGAATGGACTCTGGAGCTCCCTGGCTGAATACAGTAGGTCCGGGCGTCAGGCGCGTTAAGCCTTTGAGTGGGTTTCAACCAAAAAGAGTGGTACCGCGGATTATATTCGTCTCTATGTTTATGCATGGAGGCGTTTTTTATGGCTTGAAAAGCTATTGTAATGCATTTTAAAGAATCATTCATAAATAAAAAATAAACCAATTAATATACCAGGAGGTCAATATGACTGAAAAGAAAAGAATTTTTAGCGGAATACAACCCTCGGGAGCACTGACTCTGGGGAACTACCTTGGAGCTTTGAAGAACTGGGTAATGCTTCAGGATGAATATGACTGCGTATACTGTATAGTAGACATGCATGCCATTACAGTTCCAAAGGAGCCAAAGGACCTGAGAAGAAATACACTGGAGGTACTGGCGAACTATGTAGCCTGCGGACTTGATCCGGACAAGAGTACACTCTTTATCCAGTCACACGTGCCCGCCCATGCTGAATGTGCATGGATTATGAACTGTTTCTCTTACTTTGGTGAGCTTAGCCGAATGACTCAATTCAAAGACAAGTCAAAAAAGAACGTAGGAAATATTACTGCAGCTCTTTTTGATTATCCTGCCCTTATGGCTTCGGATATACTTCTCTATGATGCGGATTTGGTACCTGTAGGAGAGGATCAGAGACAGCATCTTGAATTCACAAGAGATGTTGCGCAGAGATTCAACAATAGATTCAGTCCTACATTTGTAGTTCCTGAGCCTTATATTTCAAAGGTAGGAGCAAAAATCATGAGTCTTCAGGACCCGACAAGCAAGATGTCGAAATCCGATGACAACAATAATTCATACATACTTTTAAGTGATTCTGCTGATGACATAATGAGAAAATTCAAGAGGGCGAAAACAGACTCTTCTGGCATAGTAAGATATTCTGATAATCAGCCAGGTATCAAGAACATGCTTGGCATGTACTCAAAGATAACAGGAGAATCAATAGATTCAATTGTAAGAAAGTATGAAGGCAAAGGCTATGCAGACTTTAAGAAGGATACTGCAGAGGTTGTAATAGAGGAATTGAGGCCGATAAGGGAAGAAGCCAACAGACTTATGCAGGACAAGGAATATTTGAAGGCAATATACCAAAAAGGTGCTGAAAAGGCGGAAGCTGTATCAAGAAAGACACTTAGAAAGGTATATAAGAAGGTTGGATTCATACCGAGGTACTAGGGAAGGCAACTGATAAAGACAAAATATGTGAAGTGATTGCCACCTGCTGGACTATAATTGTCTAGTAGGTGGTTTTTTGTTATTGGTATCTGTAGGATGAATTTTTGTTAAAATCGGAAGGAGAATGGTTAGTTTCGGAAGTTTGTGCACGGAAAGGATTTTTGTGGTACTATACTATCGCCGGCAAAAAGTAGATTGAGGAGGACAGAAGCATGAACAAATTTATTATGAAATTCAGTGGTGTGGTAGCCGCAATGGCATTGATGGTTACTGCAATGAATGTAAACAGTGCATGTATATACTTGTTTAATCAGCCTGAGATACCTGAAGGTGCAAAAAGTTTGAGAAAGTTTTAGTGAATATCCGAGATATTAAATTGTTGATAAAACATGTTTTGTTATAAATTAAAAGTTAGCTTGAACGGATACCATGGTTTAGTACAATTTGTTTGAGTTGTGAAAATTATTGGAGGCGAAGAATGAAAAAGTATAGGTCGATTGTATCAATAATGTCAATCTGTCTGATTTTAGTAATGTCTGTATCTTTGGTTGGCTTTGGATTGAATAAGGTTAATGGATATTGTGAGTCAGGTGATTGGAATCCTTTGAAAAAGGATAGGGGTAAAACTGATGCATACGGTTTGGTGGAACAGAAGCTGACAGCTACTGCAAAAATTCAGTATTATGATGAGCAGGATCACATGTATAAGACATTCAAAACAATAACAGCTACTAAGGATTACGGTGACAGCCCAAATTATGTTGATACTGATTGGGTGGAATGTACTCTTGATGATAGTTATAATATTAGGAACAATTATTCAGGCGCAATCTATAATGCTGGCGGACAGCTGGATTATTCAACATCAGGCTATGTATATGAATAAACCAAGTCAGGGGAAGTCAAATATGGCTTTCCCTGCTTATCAAGGAGTATAAAGAAGTGCAGATTAAATTTATTGCAGTCAATTACTGCAAATGGATAAAAAATGAAAAAAGGCTTTTTCTTATATTGTTGATAAACTTGTCGCTGTTGAGTGCTGTGATTATTTATTTGTTTTCCTTCAATAATCAATTACTATACTCGGGGATACAGGAGGTGTATAAGGCAACGTATGGAAGAACCTACAGCATTAACGGGAAATTGGATAATGAAGTATATATCTTTATTGACAGTTTGTTGGATAATGACAATGAAAGGCAACTTGAGCTCCTCTACATTTCAGGCATGACGGATATCAATGACAAGAATGCAAAAGTAGCCTCAGTATACTTTGCCAATGAAGAATTGAATGGTTATTATTATGATGCCAAGTATGATGTCAACAAATCCGGAGAAATTGCAATTGCTACAGATGATGAGATAAACATAGACTATGGATTAAGACTAAGTAGTGATTTGGACTCTGTAATGGTCAGTGGCAGTGAATACAAGGTTAAATATTCTACAAGACAATTCAGTGACGGTATGGAGACAATGCTGGGTGGAGTTCTGGGCAGATTGCAGTATGAAGACTTTAAGAAGGTAGTTGACAATATTAATGAAATTAAAATCATTTTCAAAGAAAGATTGACGGATAAACAGGAAGCTGATTTATACGACAAAATTCAGAAGTATGGAATAGTTGCAAATTTAGACAGGCAACCTGAAGAGACATCAGGAGAGAAGAATTACAGAGTCGAAATGATAATAGATTCGATACTTTTGCTGGCATCGGCATCCTGTGTAATGAAAATTTATGATTATATTCTAAATACAAGAAAAGATGAATTTGTTATATATAGAATCTGTGGTTCAGGGAAAAACTATGTTAGCAAGGTTTTGACAGTTGAAATCTCTATAACAACTTTGATTGGATTTTTTATAGGGAGTACAGTTTTCATGATGGTTTGGAATATTGCCACAGTGGATAGCAAAGCTTATTTTGATATGATGACATGGCTAAAGGCAGCTGCCATCATGCAGATTAGCGTTCTAGTAATTTCGCTGAAGATGATCACAACACTAAGGAATAGTAGTCTGATACAAATAAGAAAAGGAAATTAATGATATGAAGAAAAGTGAACTTTTTCTTTGGGAATTTACTAATGAACAGAAGTCTAATATACTGATAATTCTGATAATGACTATGATGTTATTCTTGATCACACAGAGTATAGGGTATTTCAGGTATTTAAACTATAGAAACAGCATATATGACAATGTGGATTCTGAAAAATCATATTGGTTTAATATGACTCCAGAAAAAGCAAGAGAAATGAATGTTAACTTTACAGATATAAATAACGATAAAGAATTTTTGGAAAAAATGGAGTATGAAATATTATTTTATCCACATATTTCAGATGTTTCTTTTATAGGTAGATACTGGGTAAAAAAGGAAGGAGCTAGTGAGACTTGTAAGATTTATACATATGACAAGAGTATGAAGGAAATTATTGGATCGCTGGTAATGACTGGTAGAAATATTGATTTTGAAAAGCAAAATGAGATTTTAATCAACAAGGAATTAAGCGAAACGTATGGTGTTGGCGATGAAATATATATAAATATGGAACATGAGATTGTAGATTATTCCTACAAAAATGCAATGAAACTGACAATCAAGGGAATAATCGATTCCAAATTTTTACCAAATCTACAGAAAAATGAAGGTGATGTAATTGTAACTTCATCGGTGCTGTTTGATGAATATGACATTGAATGGAGTTTTTTGTATGAAGCATTTGTAGAAACTGATACAAAGATAGATATGGCTGAGGAATACAACGGAATGAATCCGGAGTTGGGTTTTTTCATGAGTTTTGTAGACTTTTACTCCAGTGATAAGAATGGTGAGTTTGCTGCCTTGAATATACAGTTTGTCAAGCAGATGTGCATATTGATAATGTGTATAATAAGCATTGGTAGCTTGAATTTTGTTAGATTGTATAATAAGAAATACGAATATGGGGTATATTATCTTTGTGGCTCTACAATTAATGATATTGTAATCATATCAACATCTAGAAATCTATTTATATCGTTATTAAGCTCCATAACTGGATTTGTTATAACTGTAAGCCTAAGTAATATTAATGAGATAGCTGACAGAATATTTGACTACAAGACATTTGGTAGTGTGTTGATTGTTTCTATTTTGATTTATTTGATTAGTAGTATTCCAATATATTTGGAACTCAAAAATCAAAATCCGATAAGGTTGATAAAGGATGTGAGATAAATGAATGTTCTCGAATTAGAAAATTTAGATAAGATATATAATTTTAAGCAAAAGGGTAAAGCTGAAGTGTTTGCGCTGAAAAATGTAAACCTAAAGATAAACAAAGGTGAAATGATAGCTGTAGTGGGAAAGTCGGGAGCAGGGAAATCACCTATGCTGCATAGTATAGGTAGACTGTAGACTCCTACTAATGGAGACTATTATATTGAAGGTGAAGCCACTAAGAATAAAACTGATAAAGACCTTGCAAAAATTAGAAATGAGAAATTTGGATTTGTATTACAGGATTTTGGCTTGATAGAACATCTGACTGTTAGGGAAAACATATGCATTCCACTTGCTTTTTCCAAAAGTAATATGAAAACAAAAAAAGGATTACCTGAATCTTTATTGATGAAACTTGAAATGCAAAATCATATGGATAAACTTGTTTCATTGCTTTCGGGAGGGGAAAGGCAAAGAGTTGCAATAGCAAGAGCTTTGATTAATGACCCTGATGTAATATTTGCCGATGAACCGACCGGTTCCCTTGATACGGAAAACGGTGAAAGAATAATGGATATTATGAAGGCATTGAATGATGAAGGTAAGACCATAGTGATAGTTACTCATGATCATGCTGTTGCAGATTATTGCGATAGAAAAATCACAATAAGTGATGGTAGTATTGTGTAAGAATAGAGTTGAGAAGGTTGTAATGATGAATGTATTTTCAGAAAATGTTGTTTTGTGGCTGATAAAGAATGGTTCGGTTAATGAAAATGAGAAGGAATTGTATTCCTTTGGTATAAGGCAGGGGTTGATTCAGGTATTCAGTATGATGTCCATAGTACTGTTAAGTGTTTTTATGGACGGGCTAATGGTGATGATACTTTTCTTGTTTGCATTCATTCCATTAAGAATCTATGCAGGAGGATACCATGCCGAAAAGGAATTAAGCTGCTATATCCTGTCTACGGGGACATGTGTGACAGCTGTATTGGCAATTAAGTTTATCTCTTTCAAGTTTCATGTCTATATATTGGTATTGGTTATGTTGGCGGTGGTTATTTCTATAATAGCACCTGTTTCAGCTGTTAACAAGCCGTTAGACAAGAAGGAAAAAGAAGTATTTGGATTAAGGGCAAGAAGAATTGTTCTTATAGAAAGTGTGCTATATTATGTGTTTGCTTTTTTGGGAATTGAGCAAATATCAAAGGCGATATTTACATCTTTTGTAGTGATGGCAGTAACATTGATAGTTGGGAAAGTAAAAGTTGAAAAGGAAAATAAGACTAAATAATGAGATTATTCATCTGTAAACAGCAATGTTATCAGGTGTTTTCTTTTTTTATTTTAATGCAAGTATTGAATAAATGCCCATAAGTGTTAAAATATTAGTCGTGGTTAATTATCATCTGATAGGATTTACAAATATAAATGGGTTTAGGGGGATTAGTATGATAAGAATTGCAGTGTGTGATGACAATCATAAAGAATGCTTTGACTTAGAGGAAATGCTCAGGGAGACAGCCAAGGAAAAGTCATGGAAGATTAAGACGCATGGTTACAGCAATGGAAAAGAACTTTATGAAGCTATTACGAATGAAGGAATGAGTTTCGACATAATACTTCTTGATATTGAGATGGGTGACATGGATGGTATTGATTTCAGTAGAAAATTGAGGAAGCAGTTGAGAGATAAGTTGACAAAAATCATTTTCATTTCATGGGAAAAGAAGTATGCTATGGACCTGTTTTCCTTGAGAGCACATGATTTTCTTGCAAAACCAATAGACAAGAAAAAATTGAGTGATTCACTTTTTGATGCTGTTGAGATGCTAGAGATATCAAAAAAAGAAATCAATTACTTTTATTACAAGATTGGTTATGACAGTTTTCAGATTGATACAAGAGAGATCCTATATTTCAGCATAGGTGAAAAAAAGGTTATTATGAAAACAAGATCAAAAGGAGAAATAAAGTTTTCCGGCAAGATAAGAGAAGTGTATGAAAAATTAAAAGAATGTGGATTCTTCTTTTCTCACAAGTCCTATCTTGTTAATTACAGGAATATAGAGTCCATGAGGAACACGGGAATCATTATGGTCAATGGAGAAAAAATACCAGTAAGCAGGGCTCACAAGAGTGAGATAAATGAAATGCTTCTGATAGGAAGGGGAAAATCAAGAAAGGATGAATTTAGGATATGATAATACATATATTGGTTTACCTGCTTTACAACCTAATAATTACATTTTACATCAGACACATCTTTAATGCATTTTTTGAAATTAAATACGAGAAGATTGTAACATTTGCCTTTGGCCTGTATTTTGTAATGACAGCAAGTGTCTATCTCTTTCTGAGAATTCCAATCATGATGCTTATCACATCTTTCGGAGGAGCTGCAGCATTGACATTCCTGTATCGTGGTAATACAGGAATAAAACTGTTGACGACAATCATTACAATGTTTGGATTGGGTGTTATCGAAACTATGACAGGTTTTGCATTGAACAGTCTTAGAGCGGATATTGATGTTTTTTCCCAACTGAACATTTATCCTGTATTGTCATTTGTTTTTACATCAATACTCTTCATGTTTTTTGCCAGACTAATAACAAGCTTTAGTGATATTGGAAGAACAGGGAAAATGGGTTCTCTTGAATGGTTGAATATGATTTTGATTCCATTATTTTCTATTGTTTTGCTTACTATGGTCATATCATCAAATGTTGAAGCCAACAAAGTTATAATTATTGGTATCCTGATTCTCATTATAGATTTTACACTCTTTTACCTCTTCGACAGATTGTCAAAGTACTATAGAGAACAAGAGGAAATTGAGGTTTTAAACATACAGAAAAGGATGTATGTCAACCAGCTAAAATATATGAATGAACACATGGATAAGGTTCAGAAAATAAACCATGACTTCAATAAACACATTGTATCAATAAGAGAAATGATTAATGAAGGGAAGAACGAGAAGGCAGCAAACTATATGAATAATATGGCTGGCAGAATGGAGAAAGGATACAATTGGTCAAGAAGTGGAAATATCACTGTAGACAGCCTGGTCAACCACTATTTGAACAGCCTTGATCCTGAGATTACAAAAATCAAGTCATTGGTAGATATAGATAAAGAGTTGGGAATCAATGATGTCGATATTACAATAATTCTTGGCAATCTCCTTGAAAATGCAGTGAAAGCAATTAAGGATCTAGGTGGGAAAAGCAAGTTGTACTTCAATATGGAGATTGAAAAAGGTGTAGTTTTTATATCAGTTGAAAACTCCTTCAAAGGTAGTCTGTCGATGGACAGGGCTGGTTTGCCTGAAAATAGCACAAGGAAGAGCTATGGAATGAAAAATACTTTAAATACAGTGGAAAAGTATAATGGATTAATGAAAGTCGATTATGGGAATAATTTGTTTTCTGTGGATATTTTGTTGTATCAAGATAATGTTCAAGAAGATAAGGAGATTGGTTGAATTTATGGTGGAAAATGTGTTGAGCAATATTTCAGAATTGAGACAATTAGTAAAAGCGGTGATTATTTTGAGTGTTACAGTGATGTTAACAGTTTTGACAGGGTGCACGAACCGAGACAACATTGAAATGAAAAGTGAATTGAAGACAGAGAGTGATATTTATCAGGAATCGGAAGATATTGACAAACTTGATATTGGGAAGCGCATTGAAGAGAGAAGCCAATTATCTATAGAAGATGCACTGCAGGGTATGTGGATTGAAGAAAATGGAACCATAGTCAGGTTTACAGACGAATATTTCATGCAGGGGGAAAAGCTTGAACATGCTTTCAGATTTGAAATGAAAGAAAAAACAGAAAATGAGTTACAGATGTCTCTTTTTGGAGTAGAAGGGTTTATGATTAGGGACCGAAATCTATTTGAACTTAATGTGGTCATGGATGAGACAAGAACACAAATGATAATGAGGAAGGATATTGGCGGAAGCGAATACGTTTATTATATGGTATATCTGGATGCTGAAGGAATTGAGTTAAGTCCTTTCGATACCCTGTTCTTGAATAATGGAAATTGATGCAAAAACCGGTGGAATAATGTATTATTAAGAGAGTGGTAGAAATCACTTGATGAATTACTTACAGGAGGCTAATTAAATGCTTTTAATAACAGACCAATGTAGGAAAGCATATCCAGAAATATGTGCAGG
>CAZFYP010000105.1:9718-9961 GCA_964523535.1 uncultured Clostridia bacterium | reverse complement strand
TACAAATACATCTCCAAGGGAAGCCAGCTCCTTTGAAAAGGCATCATCGCATTTCTTTTCTTCTTTTCTGTATCTGGTATTCTGTAAAAGCATGACTTCACCAGGTACAAGCCTGTCAGCCATTTCCTTTACTTCCTTGTTCATTACATCATCAAAATCCGCAAATACTATCTCCTTGCCCAGAAGGTCTGCAAGTCTTTCAGCAACGGGCTTAAGAGAAAATTCCTTCTTAGGCTCTCCTTT